>NZ_RKQZ01000001.1:3974397-4348794 GCF_003814695.1 Myceligenerans xiligouense | reverse complement strand
GGGGCCGGGACGGCCCTGGTGCCCGACGTGGCCCGGTGCGCGCTGGCGATCATGGACTCCAGTCTTCGCGCGGCGATGGGGGATCGCTGGGGCGAGCCTGTGTCGTGGCTGTGGGCGCGCCTGGCGGTGCGTGACACTGGTCTCGCCGATAGTGTCTGGTCGCCACTCGTGGCGTACCGTGAGTTTTTCCGGCGTCGCGTGGGGACGTGGCGACCCGGCCCCAGAACCCGCCCACCTCGATGCCCCAGGAAGCAGGAACGGATGCCCCAGCCACGCAAGCTCGTGATCGTCGAGTCGCCCACGAAGGCGCGGAAGATCCAGGGCTATCTCGGCGACGACTTCGAGGTCGAGGCCAGTGTGGGGCACATCCGCGACCTCCCGCAGCCGAGCGACCTGCCCGCGGAGATGAAGAAGGGCCCGTACGGCAAGTTCGCCGTCGACGTCGACAACGGGTTCGATCCGTACTACGTGGTCCACTCGGACAAGAAGAAGAAGGTCACCGAGCTCAAGCGGGCGCTCAAGGAGGCCGACGAGCTCTACCTCGCCACGGACGAGGACCGCGAGGGCGAGGCCATCGCCTGGCATCTGATCCAGGAGCTGAAGCCGAAGGTCCCGGTCAAGCGGATGGTGTTCCACGAGATCACCCGCGAGGCGATCATGCGGGCCCTGGAGAACACGCGGGAGCTGGACCAGGACCTCGTGGACGCGCAGGAGACGCGCCGCATCCTCGACCGGCTCTACGGGTACGAGGTGTCGCCCGTGCTCTGGCGCAAGGTGGGCAAGGGGACGTCCGCCGGGCGGGTGCAGTCGGTCGCGACGCGGCTCGTCGTCGAGCGGGAGCGGGAACGCATGGCGTTCGTGTCCGCCGGCTACTGGGACGTCACGGGAACGTTCGCGGTGGTCGACGACGCCGACCAGCCCGCCTTCCGCGCCCGGCTCGCACAGCTCGGCGGGGACCGGGTCGCCACGGGCCGGGACTTCGACGACCGCGGCCGCCTCAAGGTCCGCACCGGCGTGGTGGCCCTGGACGAGGCAGCGGCCACCGCCGTCGTCGGCGGCCTCGACGGCGCGGACTACCGGGTCAAGAGCCTGGAGACCAAGCCGTACACGCGCCGCCCCGCGGCGCCGTTCACCACGTCCACGCTGCAGCAGGAGGCGGGCCGCAAGCTGCGGATGAGTTCGCGGCAGACCATGCGCACCGCGCAGGCGCTGTACGAGAACGGGTACATCACCTACATGCGTACCGACAGCCCGTCGCTGTCGAAGGAGGCGACCGACGCCGCGCGTCACCAGGCCGCCGAACTGTACGGCCAGGAGTACGTGCCCGGCCCGCCGCGCCTGTACCAGTCGAAGAACAAGGGCGCGCAGGAGGCGCACGAGGCGATCCGTCCCGCCGGTGACACGTTCCGCACGCCGGCGCAGGTGGCCGGCGAGCTCGCCGGGGACCAGTTCCGGCTGTACGAGCTGATCTGGAAGCGCACCGTCGCCTCCCAGATGGCCGACGCCAAGGGGTCGACCGCGACGGTGCGGCTCGGCGCGCACGTCGCGGACGCCGCACCCGCGCACGGGGGCAGCGAGGCGGTGTTCACGGCGTCGGGCACGGTCATCACGTTCCGCGGGTTCCTCGCCGCCTACGAGGAGTCGCGGGATCTCGACCCGGACGCGGACGCCCTCGACAGGCCGTCGGGCAGGAGCGGGAGCAAGAACGACAGCGAGACGCGCCTGCCGCGGATGGCCGAGGGCGACACGCTGACCGGGCGCGACCTCGCCGCCGAGGGGCACAGCACGTCCCCGCCCGCCCGCTACACGGAGGCGTCGCTGGTCAAGGCGCTGGAGGAGCGAGGCATCGGCCGCCCGTCGACGTACGCGGCGATCATCTCGACCATCCAGGACCGCGAGTACGTGTGGAGCCGCGGCCAGGCGCTCGTGCCGACCTGGCGGGCGTTCGCCGTCGTCCGGCTGCTCGAGCGGCACTTCGTGCGGCTCGTCGACTACGACTTCACGGCCGCCATGGAGGCCGACCTCGACGAGATCGCCGCCGGCGACCGCCATCGTGCGGCGTGGCTGCGAGAGTTCTACTTCGGGGAGGACGGCCCCGGCGCCGACGCCACCCACGGCACGTCGGACGCCGCGGGGGTCGACGCGCACGGCGGCGGCCTGCGCGACCTGGTCGAGCACCTCGGGGAGATCGACGCGGCGGCGATCAACTCCGTGGAGATCGGCGAGGGCATCCGCGTGCGCGTGGGCCGCTACGGCCCCTACCTGGAGGACACCCGGGCCGAGGTGCCCGACGGCGAGAAGCCGGTGCGCCCCCGCATCCCGGACGACATCGCACCGGACGAGCTCACCGTCGCCAAGGCCCGCGAACTGTTCGCCGCCGGCGCCGACGACGGCCGCGAACTCGGCAAGGACCCCGCCTCCGGGCACCCGATCGTGGCGCGGAACGGGCGATTCGGGCCGTACGTGACCGAGAAGCTCCCCGAGCCGGAGCTCGACCCGGGCCTGTCGGCGGCGGCGCGCAAACGCGCGCTCGCGAAGCAGCCGAAGCCCAGGACGGCCTCCCTGTTCTCCGACATGGCACTGGACAGCGTCACGCTGGAGGACGCGCTGCGGCTGCTCTCCCTGCCCCGGGTGGTCGGCGTCGACCCGGAGACCGGCACGGAGATCACCGCGCAGAACGGCCGCTACGGGCCCTACCTCAAGAAGGGCACGGACTCGCGGTCCCTGCCCACGGAGGAGTCCCTGTTCACCGTCACGCTGGAGGAGGCGCTCGAGCTGTACAAGCAGCCCAAGCGCCGCGGCCGCGCGGCCGCCGCCCCGCCGCTGCGGGAACTGGGCGAGGACCCGACCAGCAAGAAGCCGATCGTCGTGAAGGACGGCCGCTTCGGGCCGTACGTGACGGACGGCGAGACGAACCGGACGCTGCCCCGCGACCTCACCCCGGACTCCGTCACGCCCGAGCGTGCCATCCAGCTGCTGGAGGAGAAGCGGGCGCAGGGTCCCAAGAAGAAGACGACGCGGAAGCCCGCGGCCAAGAAGCCCGCGGCCAAGAAGACGACCACGGAGAAGACGACCACGAAGACGTCGTCGGCCAAGAAGTAGCCGTGCCGGCGCTCGCGGCCGGCGGCCTCACCGGTACGGCCGCGGTGCCCCGCGGCCGTACCGGTGGCCGCACCCGTCGTCGGTGTCGGTCTCCCCGACTACTGTGGCGGACGTGAGCACACCCGGATTCTTCATCTCCTTCGAGGGCGGCGACGGCGTCGGGAAGTCGACGCAGGCGCGCCTGCTCGGCGACTGGCTGGCCGGCCTGACCGGTCGCGAGGTCGTGCTCACGCGCGAGCCCGGGGGCACGGACCTCGGCAAGGAGCTGCGGGCCGCCGTGCTGCACGGCGCGGACATGGGGCCCCGCGCGGAGGCCCTCCTCTACGCGGCGGACCGCGCGCACCACGTGGAGTCCCTGATCCGGCCCGCCCTGGAGCGCGGCGCCGTGGTCATCACCGACCGCTACCTCGACTCGTCGGTGGCCTACCAGGCAGGCGGCCGGACGCTCGGCGAGGACGACGTCGAGCACCTGTCGCTGTGGGCCACGGACGGTCTGCTCCCGGACGCCACGGTGCTGCTCGATCTCGATCCCTCCGTCGCGGCGGAGCGCCGCGCCGGCACCGGCGAGACGCCGGACCGCCTGGAACGCGCCGGCGAGGAATTCCACCGCCGTACCCGCGAGGCCTACCTGCGTCGCGCCGGAACCGACCCGGATCGCTGGATCGTCGTCGACGCGGCCCGGCTCGTCGAGGACATCCAGGCGCAGATCCGGGTGGATGTCGCCGCCCGGCTCGGACTCACCCCCGTGGTGACCGAGGCGGTCACCGAGGCCGCGGAGCGCCACGGCACCGAGAGCGGGAACCGCGCCGCCACCGACCAGGCGCCTCGGGGCCAGGAGGGACGGGCATGAGCGTCTGGGACGAGGTGGTGGGGCAGGAGTCGGCGGTGGCCATGCTGCACGCGTCGGCGACGCGCCCGGAGGCCATGACGCACGCCTGGCTGCTCACCGGCCCGCCCGGCTCGGGCCGTTCCGTGGCCGCACGGGCGTTCGCGGCCGCGCTGCAGTGCGAACAGGGCGGCTGCGGAACCTGCCACGCCTGCACCACGACGCTGGCCGGCACCCATCCCGACGTCACCCTCCTGGCGACCGACAAGGTGGTCATCACCATCGACGAGGTCCGCGACCTGGTCGGCACGGCGGCCCGCACCCCGACACAAGGCCGGTGGCGGGTGATCGTGGTCGAGGACGCCGACCGCATGGCGGAACGGACCACGAACCTGCTGCTCAAGTCGATCGAGGAGCCGCCCCCGCACACGGTCTGGGTCCTCTGCGCGCCCTCGGTGCAGGACGTGCTGCCCACGATCCGCTCCCGCTGCCGGGCGGTGGTGCTGCGGGTCCCGCCCGCCGAGGCCGTGGCCGGTCTGCTGGTCCGGCGCGACGGCGTGGACCCCGACGTCGCGCTGACGGCCGCCCGAGCGGCGCAGAGCCACGTCGGCATGGCCCGGCGGCTGGCCCGTGACACGGGCGCACGGGAGCGCCGGTCCGCCGTTCTCGGCCTCGCGCGCCGGATCCGTGGCGTGGGAGACGCCGTCCTCGCCGCCGGTGAACTGGTCGACGTCGCCAAGCAGGAGGCCGCCGCCGCGACCGAGGAGCGCGACGCCGCCGAGAAGGCGGAGCTGCTGCGCGCCCTCGGCGTGGCCGACGGCGAACCGCTGCCCCCGAAGCTGCGCTCCCAGGTGAAGCAGCTTGAGGAGAGCCAGAAGCGCCGCGCCACCCGCCGGCAGCGCGACGTGCTGGACCGGGCCATGCTCGACCTGCTGTCCTTGTACCGGGACGTGCTCGTGCTCCAGCTCGGCGCCGACGTCGACCCGGTCAACGGGGAACAGGCGGGCACGGTCCGTGACCTCGCCCGCGACTCCACGCCCGAACAGACGATCCGGCGCATGGACGCGATCGCCGTGGCCCGTCAGCGTCTCGACGGCAACGTGGCGCCGCTGCTCGCGTGCGAGGCGATGACGATCGCACTGCGCCCACAGGGTTGATCGAACCGCTATCAACATCCTGTGTTGTCCGGAATGAGCATCGCTCGCTAGGCTCACGGCTCGGCACCCCCCGAGCCCAGTCCCAATCTTGAAGGAGCCACCGTCGCGATGCGGATCCTGCTGCTCGTCTCAGCATTCAACGGCTTGACCCAACGCGTGTGGTGCCATCTGCGGGAGCATGGCCACGACGTCGGGGTGGAGCTGGCCGGAACGTTCGACAGGCCGCGGGAGCTGGTCGAAGCCGTCGACTCCGCGGCACCGGACCTGATCCTGTGCCCGTTCCTGAAGCACCGCGTGCCCGAGGAGGTCTGGCGCAGGTACCCGACCGTGATCGTGCACCCCGGCCCCGTGGGGGACCGCGGGCCGTCGTCCCTCGACCACGCGATCCTCGACGGGCGCGCGCAGTGGGGCGTCACCGCGCTCTCCGCCGTCGAGGAGATGGACGCCGGCCCCGTCTGGGCGTCGAATGTCTTCGACATGCCCGCCGCACCCGTCTCCAAGGCCGCCCTCTACAACAGCCGCGTCGCGGACGCCGCGATGGCGTGCGTGGACGAGGTGCTGCGCAAGGTCGACGCCGGCGACCTGCCGCTGGACGCCGACCAGTGCCTCCGGGTGGTCGCCGACACGGGCGAGCGGCCGCTCCTGCGCCGCAGGGACTTCGAGATCGACTGGGTCGAGCCGGCCCAGGAGCTCGCCCGCCGCGTCGCCGCCGCCGACAGCGCCCCGGGCGCGCCCGCCGACGTGCAGGGCCGCCGCGTGTGCCTGTACGACGCCGTCGCCTCGGACGTCGAGACGGGAGCGGTGCCCGGGACCGTCGTCGGGCACAGCGTCGACGCCGTCGCCATCGCCTGCGGCACCGGCACGCTCTGGGTGGGCTACGCCGCCCCGCTCACCGAGCGCCGCGGGACCAAGCTCCCCGCCTCCCGGGTGATCGACACGAGCCGGACCCCCTACCTCAAGGTTCCCGACGCGCTCGCGGAGACCTCCTACGTGCGCGACGAGCACGTCGGCTACCTGACGCTCCGCTCCTACAACGGGGCGATGTACGCGGAGCAGTGCCGGCGGTTCACGAGCGCGGTCGAGAAGGCCCTCACGGAGGACACCCGGGTGCTCGTGGTGCGCGGCACGGAGTACGCGTTCTCGAACGGCATCCACCTCGGCGTGATCGACGCGGCACCGGATCCGGCTGCCGAGGCCTGGGAGAACATCTGGGCGATCGACGAGCTGTGCCTCGTGCTGGCGAACGCCGACCAGCTCACGATGACCGCCTTCACGGCGAACGCGGGCGCCGGTGGTGTGATGGCGGGCCTGTGCACGGACGTCACCGTGGCCCGCGACGGCGTGATCCTCAACCCCTACTACGACATGGGCATCTACGGCTCCGAACTGCACTCGTGGGCCCTGCCGCAGCGGGTCGGCGAGCAGCGCGCCGACACCCTGCTGCACCGCAAGCTCCCGATCTCCGCGGCCGAGGCGGACCGGATCGGGATGATCTCGGGTGTCGGCCCGCGTGACATGGCTGCCTTCGACGAGTGGCTCGGCGAGACCGCCCGCGGCTACGCCGAGCCGGCCACGCTGACGACGACGCTGGCGCGAAGCGCCGAGCGGCGGGTCCGGTCGAAGCCGCTGTCGTACCACCAGACCATCGAGCTGGCGGAGATGGCCCGCGACTTCTTCGACGACCGCAACGGGTTCGCGGACCTGCGCAAGCGCTTCCTCACGAAGGCGGCGCCGGAGGTGACCCCGGCGAAGCTGCGGTTCGGCTGAGAGCCGGACGACGGCGTCGGCGGTCCGGACGACGGGCCAGTCTCCGGACCGCCCCCGCGGGGCAAGGAAGTCCGAGCGCAACGGAACGCACTCTCGCTGCCGAACGTGGAGCAGTGTGCACATCCTGGGCGTAGCGGGCGGTTGCGTTGACCGGATGCGGCGCGCCCGACGCGATTCCAGGGGGTTGACACCATGAAGAATGCAGGTCGCAATGTTTCGCCGCGTGTGGTGACGGCGGTGGGGGCGGGCCTCGCGCTCGCTCTGCTGGCCGGGGGAGCCGGAGCGGCGGCCGCGTCCCCGGCCGGCCCGGAGACCGCGACGGGCGGTGCCGGCCCGGCAGCCGGGCCTGGCGGTGGCCCGGTGCCGTCCGGGCACTTCGAGCGGTTGCCCGCCGACGGCGGGAGCGTGACGTCGTCCGACGACTTCTTCGTTCTCGTGCCGGGCCACAGCAGGCGCGGGCTTCCTCCGGGCGTGGAGCTCGACGACTCCGGCGCCACGGTCGCCGGTGGCGCGTGGACCCCTGTCGAGGGGCTGCTGTACGTCGTGACGCTCGGGTCCAGCACCTGCCCCCGGATCGCGGAGCCCGTGGCGAGCGACACCACGGCGGGCGCCGGTCTGGGCGCCGACGACGAGCTGGGCGACATCGACGTCACGATCTCGGGGCCGGAACCCGGTGCCGTGTGCACGGCGGACTGGGTGCCGACCACCACCGTGGTCGCGGCACCGGACGGAGCGGACCACGGGGAGACCGTGTCGCTCCGGATCGGCGGGCTGGGCAAGACGGACCTGCTCCCGCGGCCGGAGTCCGGCGCGGTGGGGCCTCCGGCCTGGATCCGCGCCGATCGGTGACGCCGGGTCGAGCGACCGGGCGCCGCGGCCTCCTCCGGCCCGGCCCGGCCCGGCCCGGATCTGATCGGATCGGGTGAATGTCCGCGCTGGTGTGCAAGCGGTCCGTGGCACGAGACATGGGAGGGGTGGGTGACGCTCCGGGGTGTGGGCCGGAGCGTCACCCACCACATCCGTCTGTGATGGAAGGATCGCGGCATGACGACGACGACGACGGACGCCCGCGGGGTGCGGTTCACCGGCCTGGCCGGAGCGGTACTGGCGTGTGTTCTGCTGGCAGGCTGTGCCGGTGCGGACACGACAGGCGGTGCCTCCGCCGCGCCGGACGAGGAGACCACGGCCGGCAGCACGCCGTCGGACACCGCAGACACCGGTGACGAGGAGAGCGACATGGACGACGACGGAGCGCGCAACCTCCGCCCGAAGAACGCGGCCACGGAGATCGACCCGCTGGTCGCCGGCGCCACGGGCACGGGACTGCCGGAAGGCGTGGAAGGGAGCACGTCCTCGCCGGCCGGCGCGGCGTGGTCGCCCGAGCCGGGGCTGATCTACGTGGTGACGAACGACTCCAGCTCCTGTCCGATCATCGCCGAGCCGACGGCGGCGGAGGAGGACGGCGAGATCGCCGTCGGCCTGCTGCCACGGCGGGACGGCATGTGCACGATGGACTGGGTGCCGACCACGAGCGTCGTGCAGGTTCCGGACGGCGTCGAGGACGGTTCCGCCGTGGCGGTGCGCCTCGGCGACAAGGGCACGCTGGACCTCCCGGCCCGGGAGACGGACGGCGAGCCCGGGCCGATCGCGTGGGTCGCGAACTGACGCCGGCCCGGGGTCGGCGCGACGGGGTGCGGCCGGCGGGCGCGAGAGCCGACGGACACGTCGTGAGGGTGCGGTGAATCCTGCCCCGCCCGGGCGGGCGCCGGTCGCGATTTTCGATAGGTTGTCCAGGTGATCCGCCCAGCCCGACGCCCTGCGGCCGTCGTCGCCTGCCTGCTCGTGCCCGTCCTGCTGCTCGCGGCCTGTGCGGTGCCGCCGAAGAACCAGGTGGCGCTCGAGGACGTGGGCAAGTCCGGAGGCGGGGCCGGTGGTGGCACCGCCGCGGCGTCGGGTGCGCCCGACGGGTTCGAGGACTTCTACACGCAGGCGGTCGAGTGGAGCGAGTGCGGCGGCTTCCAGTGCGCCACCGTCGACGCCCCGCTCGACTGGCAGGATCCGGGCGCCGGCACCATCGAGATCGCGATGAAGAAGCTGCCGGCCACCACCGACGAGCCGCGGGGGTCGTTGCTGGTCAACCCGGGCGGCCCGGGAGCCTCCGGCATCGGGCTGGTGGAGTCCACCAGCACCTTCGGCTTCCGTCTGCGCGCGGAGTACGACATCGTCGGGTTCGATCCGCGCGGCGTCGGCCAGTCCACGCCGGTGACCTGCGTGGACGACGAGGCGAAGGACGAGTTCCTCACCACCGACTACCCGGACACCGACGAGGGCATCGCGCAGCAGATCGAGGCCATCCGCCAATGGGGCCAGGCGTGCGCCGAGAACACCGGCGAACTGCTCGGCAACGTGGACACGCAGAGCGCGGCCCGCGACATGGACATGCTGCGCGCCGCCCTGGGCGACGAGAAGCTCAACTACCTCGGCTACTCCTACGGCACGCAGCTGGGTGCCACGTACGCCGGGCTGTTCCCCGGCAACGCGGGCCGGCTGGTGCTCGACGGCGCCATCGACATCACCCTCACGTCCGACGAGGTGGCCGCGGAGCAGGCGGTCGGTTTCGAGAACGCCCTGCGGGCCTACGTCGAGGACTGCATCGCCGGGCCCGAGTGCCCGCTCGGGGACACCGTCGACGTCGGGCTGCAGCAGATCAGGTCGATGGTGAACGATGCCGCGGCACACCCCATCGCGACGTCGTCCGGCCGGGTGGTGACGAAGAAGCTCGCGTTCTACGGCGTCGCCATGCCGCTGTACAACGAGGCCAACTGGTCGTACCTCACCACGGCGCTGCAGGAGATCTTCTGGGAGGGCCGGGGCGACACGCTCCTGCTGCTCGCGGACAACTACAACGACCGGAACCCCGACGGCAGCTTCAACTCCAACAGCGAGGAGGCCTTCCGAGCGATCAACTGCGCCGACGGCCGTGCCACCGAGGACCTGGAGGAGATGAAAAAGCTCGCCGCCGAGATCGTCGAGGACGCGCCCACACTCGGCGAGTCGTTCGGCTTCTCGGGCGTGGACTGCGCGGACTGGCCGTACCCGGCCGTGAAGCAGGATTTCGACATCCACGCGAAGGGCGCGGCACCGATCATGGTGATCGGCACCACGAACGACCCCGCGACGCCGTACCGCTGGTCCGAGGCACTGGCCGACACGCTCGACTCCGGATTCCTCGTGACCTATCAGGGCGAGGGCCACACGGCCTACGGACGCTCCAACGAGTGCGTCAACGGCGCCGTCGAGGACTACCTAGTGAACGGCTCCGTCCCGGACGGCGAGCTGACCTGCTGACCACGGACGACGGCGGTCGTGGCGCGCTCGGGCGCCCACGGCCCGCCGCGCCGCGGAGCGGTTCACGCGCCGCGATCGGGCCGGCGGAGGTCACACCCGATTCGCTTTGCTGACTTGGCCGGACGTCAGGTACTGTTGGGGCCGCTGCCGGGTGGTTCACCACCGGGAAGCAACGCCGCCTTAGCTCAGTCGGTAGAGCGGTTCACTCGTAATGAACAGGTCGACAGTTCGATTCTGTCAGGCGGCTCAACGACGGAAAACCCCGCACGACCAGGGATCACATCCCGCCGGTCGGGCGGGGTTTTCCGCGTCTCAGGCACCGGGAGCCTTGGCGGCTTCACCGCGAACCCTGCCGGCTGGCTGTGCCGCACCGTCACCTAGATCGGGGCCACGCCCTCGTAGTCGGCGAGTGGCGCCGGGCCGGTGACGTCGTACTCGAGCACGACGAGTCCTGAGGGCATGGTCCGCTCTTCGCGCAGCCTGAGCCCGGCGTCCGCGCTTCCGGCGAGAAGGCGCCTGCCCTGACCGACGACGACGGGCGCGACGGCGAGGCGGAGCGTGTCCACGAGGCCGGCGTCCAAGAGGGATGCGGCAAGGTGCGCACTGCCGTGCACCTGCGCCTCGCGTCCGTCCTTGGACCTCAGGGCGCCGACGGTCTCGGCGATGTCGCCGCGAAGGACGGTGGTCGGGTTCCAGCTTCCCTCGTCGAGGGTGTTGCTGACGACGTATTTCGGCAGAGTGTTCATCCGCACGGCGAACGGGTCGGGTTCAGGGATCTGGGGCCAGTCGCGGGCGAACGCCTCGTAGGTGCGTCGGCCGAGCAGGAGGCCGTCCGCCTGGTCGAGCCAGTCCGAAGCCTGTCGGACGAAGGCTTCATCGAGATAGGGGACGAACCAGCCACCGCGGGTGAACCCGCCGCTCGGATCCTCGTCCGCCGATCCCGGTCCCTGGGAGACGCCGTCGAGGCTGACGAACTGGGTGATGGAGATCTTCATGTCGTGGCCTCTCTCTCGGCAACGGCTGCGAGGGCGGCTGAGGCAAAGTGTTATCCGGGCCGAGGGTGCGGCGCAAGGGAAGCTGTTCGCACCACGGGGTGATCCGCCGGCTCGGTCCTCCGCGACGCTCAGGCCGCCGGCCGGAAGGTGCGGCGGTACTGGGTCGGGCTGACGCCCAGGGTCGTCTGCATGTGGGCGCGCAGGGACTGCGCCGTGCCGAAGCCGCAGCGTGCGGCGATCCGCTCGACGGCGAGGTCCGTGTCCTCCAGCAGGCGTCGGGCGAGGTCCACGCGTCGGCGGACGAGCCACTGCCCCGGGCTCTCGCCGGTCTCCTCGCGGAACCTGCGGGTGAACGTCCGGACCGACATCGCGGCGTGCCCGGCCATCTCCGCGAGCGTGATCGGCTCGTGGAGGCGTTCCATGGCCCAGGCGCGGGCAGGCGCGGTGCCGGGTCCGTCGGCGTCGGGCACGGGACGGTCGACGTACTGCGCCTGGCCGCCGTCGCGATGCGGGGGCACCACGGTGCGCCGCGCGACGTCGTGCGCGATCGCCGTCCCGTGGTCCCGCCGCAGCAGGTGCAGGCAGAGATCGATGCCGGCGGCGACGCCCGCCGACGTGAGCACGTCGCCGTCGTCCACGTACAGCACGTCCGGGTTCACCTGGATCTCGGGATGCAGCTGCCGCATGAGGTCGGTGTAGTGCCAGTGCGTGGTGGCGGGCCGGCCGTCGAGCAGCCCCACTCCGGCGAGCTGGAGTGCCCCCGTGCAGATCGAGACGATCCTGGCGCCCGGCCGGATCCGGCCGAGCGCCTCCGCCATGTCGGGGGCCGTGACCCCGCTCGTGAACGCGGTGCCGTGCTCCCTGACGGCCGGTACGACGACGGTGTCGGCGGACTCGAGCGCCTCCGGGCCGTGATCCACGAGCACGGTCACGTCCGAGTCCGACCGCACCGCGCGAGGCTCGCGGGTGGTGCACGTGACGACGTCGTAGAGCGGCTCGTGTCCGTCCGGCGTGCGTGCGATGCCGAAGATGCGATGCGGGATGCCCAGCTCGAACGGGATGAAGCCGTCGGTGATCAGCACAGCGACGCGGTGCGGGGGCGCGAGGGTGGGCCGGTCACCGGATTCGCCGTGGCCGGGAAGCTGTCGACTCACCATGGCCGGATCCTATCGAAACACGACCATCAGGCCACTGGTTCAGGCATCGGCCGCACCGCAGTCTGTGGCCATGACGCAGACCGACACCCCGGCTCCGGCCGCGCAGCCCGGACCGCCGGGCCGGACACCCCGCCCGCCGCGTTCCGCGCCGCGGATCCACCCCGCCTGGTGGGTCGCCCTGGTCAGCTTCCTCACGATCCTGGGCGCCGCGGCCTTCGCGGCGGCGCCAGGGCTCCTGATCGAGCCGCTGCACCACGAACTCGGCTGGTCCCGCGCCACCATCGGCGCCGGCCTGTCGATCCAGCTCGTGCTGTACGGGATCACGGCCCCGTTCGCCGCCGCGCTCATGGACCGCTTCGGGATCCGGCCGGTGGTGGCGGTGGCGCTCTCGGTCATCGCGCTCGGGGCGTTCTCCACGATCTGGATGACCGAGCCCTGGCACTTCGTGCTCGCCTGGGGCGTGATGGTGGGCCTGGGCAGCGGCGCGCTCGCGCTGGCGTTCACCGCGACGGTCACCCAGCGCTGGTTCGTGAGGCGACGGGGTCTGGTCAGCGGTGTGCTGACGGCCGCCACGGCGTCGGGCCAGCTCGTCTTCCTGCCCCTGCTCGCCTGGATGGTCGAGAACCAGGGCTGGCGGGCGGCGTCGATCGTCGTCGCACTCGCCTGCGCACTGGTCATGCCGCTGGTGCTGCTCCTGCTGCGGGACCACCCGGCCGACGTCGGCCTCGCGCCCTACGGGAGCGACGAGTTCGCGCCGAAGCCGCCGCCCCGGCGCGGCGTCGCCCGGCGCACGGTCTCGGCGCTCGTGCGCGCCGCGCGCACGCCGGTGTTCTGGCTCCTGGCCGGGGCCTTCGCGATCTGCGGCGCGACGACGAACGGGCTGGTGCGCACCCACTTCGTGCCGTCCGCGCACGACCACGGGATGCCCATCACGGTGGCCGCCTCGTTGCTGGCGGTGATCGGCGTCGTCGACATCATCGGGACGATCGGTTCCGGCTGGCTCACCGACCGCTTCTCCCCGCGCGCGCTGCTCGGCGTGTACTACACGCTGCGCGGCGTCGCCCTCCTGTTCCTGCCGACGCTGCTGGCGCCGACGGTCGATCCGCCGATGATCCTCTTCATCGTGTTCTACGGTCTGGACTGGGTCGCGACCGTGCCGCCGACCCTGGCGCTGTGCCGGGAGATCTACGGTGAGGAGGCGCCCGTCGTGTTCGGCTGGGTGCTCGCGTCCCACCAGGTCGGGGCCGGCGTCGTCACCTGGCTGGGCGGCCTGGTACGCGACACCACGGGCTCCTACGACCTGGTCTGGTACGGCGCGGGGGTGCTGTGCGCGGGGGCGGCGGTCATGTCGCTGGTGATCCGCCGCGCGCACCGGAGTGAACCGGTCACGGCCTGACGGGAGCCGCGTGGCGTGGCCGACTAGGCTCCTTCTCCATGTGGAGTTTCGGACGGCGCAAGCCCGTCACCTATCTGCTCGGCGAGCCGGTCGAGGACTATCCGGCGCAGGTCCCCGAGGCGCGCCGGGGACGCGTGCTGCGGATCACGGAGATCGGGGAACCGGTGCTGCACACCCCCACCCGCAAGGTGACCGAGTTCTCCACGCCCGAGCTGAACCGGCTCGTGGACGACATGTTCGCCACGATGGAGGTCGCCCAGGGCGTCGGCCTCGCCGCCACCCAGGTGGGCTCCGACCTGCGCGTGTTCGTCTACGACGTGACGGACTCGCGCGGGGACCGGCACGTGGGCCACGTGCTGAACGCGGAACTCGAGACGGATCCGGACGCCGAGCTCATCGAGGAGGACGAGGGCTGTCTCTCGGTCCCGGGCGCCTACGAGCCCCTGCCGCGCCCGGGTGCGGCGACGGTGCGAGGTGTGGACCGCGACGGCGCTCCCGTGCAGCTCACCGGGTCCGGCTTCCTGGCGCGCGCCTTCATCCACGAGACGCAGCACCTCGACGGCACGCTCTACTGGGACCACCTGTCGCCCGAGTCGCAGCAGGACGCACTGCGCCAGCGCGACGAGGAACGCGACGACGTCCTGGCGCAGCGTCGCGAGCTCGCGATCGAGCTCGGGAAGAAGCCCGCGGAGTACCCGGCGGAACCGGCGGGCGGCAGGTAGGAGCCCTACCTGTCAGAAGTGCGGGCCGTCCTCGCCGTGCTTGATGTTCCGGATCGGGCGGGTCACCACGTCGATGCGGTCCACCAGGCCTGCCGGGCCGGTGACGATGAGCGCGCGGTCGGTGGTCGGCGCGTAGATCGCGGTGACGTCGCGCACCGTCACTGCCGTCCCGCCGCGCGGGCGGCCGTCGACCAGGAACTCGAGCGGCCCGCTCGGGACCTGGTCGACCTCGGCCACGATGGCGCGCATGGCCGTGCGGTAGTCCTGGTAGGCCTCGGCGAAGTCGATCGGGTCCGTGGCCTGTGCGGTCGCGTCCGGGTCGATGTCGGCGTGCAGGGGGGCCGCGAGCGCGCCACTGCACGCCGCCCGGACGATGTCGTCGATGTGGTCGCGGGGCGCGGCGACGCGGAGCGTCTCCACCTCCAGGGCCTCGCCCGCCACGGTGCGGTAGCCGCGGACGAAGCGTTCCTCCGTGGGGTCGGCCGGGTCCGCCGCGCCCGTGATCTCCTCGTCGACCAGGTACAGCCCCCAGGTGAGAGGGTCGTGCACCTCACCGACGACGCCGGAGAACCGCGCGAAGCGCGCGACGATCTGCTCCCACTCGGGTGTACGGCCGGCGTCGTCCGGCATGGCTCCTCCAGGGATCGGCTTAGGTGTGAGCCTGCCGTGCCACGGCCGAGCGGTCAACGATCCGCTGAGGTCGACACGCCGTCGGCGGGGTGTCCGACGGCGTGTCGGCGTGCCTTGGCGAGGTCTTTGCCCCCTGGCGTCACGCCCCTGGCGAACATGGGCACATGTGGGTCCGCCGCGTCGTTGGGAGCACATAGAGTCAACAGCAGTCAGGTTGTGTCGTCCGCCGGGTCCCCGGCCAAGGGACGCGGCAACGCCGCCCGTGTGAGGAGCTGATCATGTTCGAGAGATTTACGGATAGGGCCCGCCGGGTCGTAGTCCTCGCCCAGGAAGAGGCGAGGATGCTCAACCACAACTACATCGGAACCGAGCACATCCTCCTCGGCCTCATCCACGAGGGTGAGGGCGTCGCGGCCAAGGCACTCGAGTCCCTCGGGATCTCGCTCGACGGCGTGCGTACCCAGGTCACCGAGATCATCGGTGAGGGTCAGCAGGCGCCGAGCGGTCATATTCCGTTCACGCCACGCGCCAAGAAGGTGCTGGAGCTGTCACTGCGCGAGGCGCTGCAGCTCGGCCACAACTACATCGGCACCGAGCACATCCTGCTCGGCCTCATCCGTGAGGGCGAGGGTGTGGCTGCCCAGGTGCTGACCAAGATGGGTGCGGACCTGAACAAGGTGCGCCAGCAGGTGATCCAGCTGCTGTCCGGTTACCAGGGCAAGGAGCCGGTGTCCGCCGGCGGGCCGACGGAGGGCCAGCCCGCGGGCTCGGCGGTGCTCGACCAGTTCGGGCGCAACCTCACCCAGGCCGGCCGCGAGGGCAAGCTGGACCCGGTGATCGGCCGTACCCAGGAGATCGAGCGGGTCATGCAGGTGCTGTCCCGCCGCACCAAGAACAACCCGGTCCTGATCGGCGAGCCCGGCGTCGGCAAGACGGCGGTCGTCGAAGGACTGGCTCAGGACATCGTGCGCGGCGACGTGCCCGAGACGCTCAAGGACAAGCAGCTGTACACGCTGGACCTGGGCGCGCTCGTGGCCGGTTCGCGCTACCGCGGTGACTTCGAGGAGCGCCTGAAGAAGGTGCTCAAGGAGATCCGCACCCGCGGCGACATCATCCTGTTCATCGACGAGATCCACACCCTCGTGGGTGCGGGTGCCGCCGAGGGCGCGATCGACGCCGCGTCGATCCTCAAGCCGATGCTGGCGCGCGGGGAACTGCAGACCATCGGCGCCACCACGCTCGACGAGTACCGCAAGTACGTCGAGAAGGACCCGGCGCTGGAGCGCCGTTTCCAGCCGATCCAGGTCGCCGAGCCGTCCCTGGAGCACGCGATCGAGATCCTCAAGGGTCTGCGCGACCGCTACGAGGCGCACCACCGCGTGTCCATCACGGACCAGGCGCTCGCCTCGGCCGCGACGCTCGCGGACCGGTACATCAACGACCGCTTCCTGCCGGACAAGGCGATCGACCTGATCGACGAGGCCGGCGCCCGCCTGCGGATCCGCCGCATGACGGCGCCGCCGGAGCTGAAGCAGCTCGACGAGCAGATCGCCGATGCCCGCCGGGACAAGGAATCGGCCATCGACGCCCAGGACTTCGAGAAGGCCGCCGGCCTGAGGGACAAGGAGAAGCAGCTCACCCAGCTGCGGGCGGAGAAGGAGAAGGCCTGGAAGTCGGGTGACCTCGACACGGTCGCAGAGGTCGACGAGGAGCTGATCGCCGAGGTGCTGGCGATGTCCACGGGCATCCCGGTGGTGAAGCTCAACGAGGAGGAGTCCTCGCGCCTGCTCAAGATGGAGGAAGAGATCCACAAGCGGGTCGTCGGTCAGGAGACCGCGATCAAGGCACTGTCGCAGGCCATCCGCCGCACGCGGGCGGGCCTCAAGGACCCGAAGCGTCCGGGTGGTTCGTTCATCTTCGCCGGCCCCACGGGCGTCGGCAAGACCGAGCTGGCCAAGGCGCTCGCCGAGTTCCTCTTCGGGGACGAGGACGCGCTCATCCAGCTCGACATGTCGGAGTTCTCGGAGAAGCACACGGTCTCGCGGCTGTTCGGTTCCCCGCCCGGATACGTCGGCTACGACGAGGGCGGGCAGCTCACCGAGAAGGTGCGCCGCCGGCCGTTCTCCGTGGTCCTGTTCGACGAGGTGGAGAAGGCCCACGCGGACATCTTCAACTCGCTGCTGCAGGTGCTCGAGGACGGACGCCTCACCGACTCGCAGGGTCGAGTGGTGGACTTCAAGAACACCGTGATCATCATGACCACGAACCTCGGTACGCGGGACATCGCCAAGGGCGTGCAGACCGGCTTCAACGCCGGCGGCGACCTGGTGACCTCGTACGAGCGCATGAAGGCCAAGGTCAACGAGGAGCTCAAGCAGCACTTCCGGCCGGAGTTCCTCAACCGTGTCGACGACACGATCGTGTTCCCGCAGCTCACCCAGGACGAGATCATCCAGATCGTCGACCTGGAGATCGCCAAGCTGGACAACCGCATGCGCGACAAGGACATGGGCATCGAGCTCACCCCGGCGGCCAAGAGGCTGCTCGCGGAGAAGGGCTACGACCCGGTGCTCGGCGCACGGCCGCTCAAGCGGGCGATCCAGCGGGAGATCGAGGACACGCTGTCCGAGAAGATCCTGTTCGGCGAGATCAAGGCGGGTCAGACCGTGCAGATCGACAGCGAGGGCGAAGGCATCCTCGGCGAGTTCACGTTCAAGGGCGTGACCCGCGGGCGCCGTCGCAAGCCGGTCGAGGCGGAGACCCAGTCGGTTCCGGCCGGCGCGGGCCTGGCGCCGCGCGACCTCCCGCCGTCGGGCGAGATGATCGCGGGCGCGTGAGACGCCACTGAGCAGTGAAGAAGGGGCGCCGGGAATCATCCCGGCGCCCCTTCTCGCATCCTCCGTCGAGGCGGCACGGCGCACGTGCGACACGTTGCCCCGGCGATCGGATGCCCCCGGGCCCACGGAGTGGTATCGCGCTGATACCGGCGGCGGTAGCATCGTGGTAGCACACCGTTCGGCGTGCGCTATGTGTCTAGGGAAGGCATGATCATGGCCATGACTCTCCGACTCACCGAGGCCGAGGACAAGGCCCTCACCGACACGGCCGAGCAGCTCGGCATCTCCAAGCACGAGGCCGCCCGCCAGGCGATCCGGCAGCTCGTCGAGGCGACTCGTGCGCCGTCCACCAGTGACTGGCTCGATGCTGCCGAGTACGTGGGCCGACGTGACCGCGAGCTCCTGGACCGGCTGGCCCAGTGATGCACCTGGTCACACCTCTCCTCGCCCTGCAGATGTTCGAGGCGGCCGAGGGCGTGAGGCCAGTGGTCCGCGATCTAGGGCTGCTTGAGGGCGCTCTCGGGCGCGCAAGCATGACGTCGTACGGGCAGGAGCTATATCCCGGTATACATCTCAAGATGGCGGCGACCCTGGATTCCGTGAATCGCAACCACCCCCTGGTCGACGGCAACAAGCGCCTCGCCTGGCTCGTCGTGGCCACCACCTACCGGGTGAACGGGTATGGCGACCCGGCCGGGACCGTCGACGACCACGAAGCGCTGGTCCTCGACATCGCCTCCGTTCACCCCGAGCTCGACGAGATCGCGGCCCGGCTCAAGACCTGGTTCGGCGTCTGAGCCAGGTGTCGCGGACCATGCGGGTCTTTCTGGTCGCGAGCCCGGAACGGAAAGGCCCGCATCGTCTGCCGCTACTGCCCGCGTGCCTTCGCCGGAAGCCCGATCTCCCAGAACTCGATCGTCTGCAGCACCCAGAACACCGCGAAGATCAGCAGCAGCAGCGCCTCCACCACGAACACGGACTGGGCCGGCAGCGGCCGCCCCACCGCCTGGAAGCCGAAGTGCACACCGAGTGCCACGGCCAGGACGGTCAGCATCGTGACCGCGATGACCTGGTAGGTCCGGCGGTACCGCGCCGGGCTCAGGCCGCGGATCCGCTCGTCCGGCCCGCTCGTCACCGCCACGTCGCGGGCGTTCACCCAGGCGACGGCGATCAGGCACAGGAACAGGAGGACCGCGGCGACGTAGTGCGCCCAGTCCAGGAACGCCTCCGGCCACACCAGGTGTGCTCCGGCGACGGCCGCCCAGACGGCCCAGGTCGCCCACAGGTCCCACCCGCGGCCGCGCACCAGGTCGCGGCGGCGCGGCCAGGTCGCGAGCAGCAGCACGGCGAATCCGGCGATCAGCAGCGCCCCGACGTTGTTCGCCACCCGCTCGGGCACTTCCAGGCAGTAGGGCTCGCCGGTGCACACGCGGGGCAGGAGCGGGGTGGGGACCACCGCCGTCAGAAAGGCCAGCATCCCGGCGAAGTTCAGCAGCACGTCCTCGCCGCCGTCGCGCCCCTTGATCGCGATGAGGCACAGCCCCACCACGAGCAGTACCCCGACCAGGATGCTCTGCACCGGCGTGTAGAAGTAGGCGCTGATCGCGCTGAGCCACCACTCGTCACCGGGCCCCGCGGCCGCGCGGTCCGCCGAGATCTGCAGCGCCAGCGCCGCGAACAGCGCCAGCACCATCGACACGATCCCCACCCGCAGGTACCGGTAGGTGAGGATGACCCCCTGCGCCTCCGCCATGACCCCTAAGATGCCATATCTCGTAAAGAACCGACATCCCAGGCGGCCGCACCGGAGCGAATTGCCGTGGACGAGCCGCCGGGTACGAAGGGCCCGCCCCGAGGCGGACTCAGTCGTCCGCGGGCGCCGTGAATCTCGCCTCGACGTCGCGCGCCAGCGCCCGGTGGTTCCGCAGGACGGCCCCTGTCCAGAGCACGGCGACCATGCCGAACACGAGGTCCCCGGCGAGCAGCAGGATCGCCGCCCCGAGCAGTACGAGCGACAGCCCGCCCAGCGTGACCCGCCACCGCGCGAACAGGTAGTAGGTCGCGAGCCGGGCGACGTCCTGAATGCGGAAGCTGAAGAGGGCGGAGATGACCATCGCGTTCATCGTCCAGAGCGCCAGGGCGGCCCCGAGCAGGATCAGCAGCCCCAGGTACACCTCGGGCACGGCCGCGAGAATGCTCACGCCGTCCCCGGCCAGCGCCCCGCCGTCACCGACGACACCGGCCCCCATCCCGCCGACCGCCACGAAGACCAGCCCGGGAACGGCCATGCGCAGGGCGTCCGTCCAGTTCAGGCGGTAGCCCCGGAAGAACGAGCGCGCCGGCGTCAGCGCCTCGGCACGCTCCCGGTCCCGCAACGCGAACAGCCCGGCGGCGAACGCCGGCGCCAGCGGTGCCAGGCACAGCGCGAGGACGGGGGCGTTGCCCGGTGAGCTCTCCAGGAACTGGATCGGCAGGGCGCCCGGCAGCGCCGCCACGATCATCAGCGCACCCGTGACGAGATACCAGTAGACGGTATTCGTCACGCGCGCCAACGGCCCCGTGCCGAACTTCGTCGCCGACGTCGACCGCCGGTCCCCTTCCCCGGTCATGTCCCCCTGATCCCGTCCCCTCAGTCGCAACGTTCGTGCACGATAGCCCGATATGCGGAACGGGGACTCGGCGATCCGCCCCACGTTATCGAGATGGAATCGCGCGTGACCGAACTGTCATCAATCTCGGCGGGCGACCCGGCCACGACCGTTGCGGGCCCCCGGCGCGCCGGCCCGGTCATGTCCCCGGATCCGTTCCGCGGTCCTCGTTCTCGCGCAGGATCAGGACCTCCGTCGGTGCGAGCACGAGCGCCTCACCCCGCACGACGTGCCGCCCGGTGAGCAGGTCGGTGCCTGATGTGTGCGCCGGGACCTCCACGTCCCGCGTCCCGTGGTTGAGCACGAACGACCAGCGTTCGCCGTCCCGCTCCCGGATCGCCAGTTCCACGTCCGGCCAGGCCGCGTACGGCCCCACGAGGTCGTGTCGTTCGAGCACCCGCCGGACCACCCAGCCGACGCCGTCGTCGTCCAGCGCCGTGCCGACGTACCAGGCCTCGCCACCGGTGACGCCGTCGGGGCGATGCCGGGTCACGGCCGGCGCGCCCGCGTAGAAGTCGGCCCCGTAGGTGCCGGCGGTCTCGGCGCCGTCGGGCACGATCACCTCGAAGACGAGGGTGCCGTCGACGACGGTGTCGCCCTCGGCCAGGTCCGTGCCGCGGTCCGCGCCCGGGAATCCGGCCGCGGCGCCCGCTGTCGCGGCGCCCGTGGCGAGCTGTCCGGGCGTTGCCGCCGCGCCCGGCATCCGCAGCGTGACCGGGTTGACGGCGCCCGGCTCGCCGGAGTCCGTTTCCTCCACGCGAATGCCGAACAGGCCGGCCAGCGGCCCGGGGACGTCCATGAGGTAGGCGTTGTCGTCCTCGTCCACACGTCCGCTCCAGAACGTGGCCAGCGCCGTGCCGCCGCGCGCCACGACGGCCCCGAGGCGCTCGGCCACGTCGCCCTTCAGCAGATGCAGCAGGGGTGCGACGACGACGTCGTACCCGCTCAGGTCCGACGACTGCGGGACGACGTCGATCTGGGCGCCGGCCCGCCACAGCGCGCGGTAGTACGCGAGCACCACCGCGGGATACTTCACGTGCCGGTTGAGCCCGTCCGTGATCTCGGCGGCCCACCACGAGTCCCAGTCGAACAGCAGCGCCACGCGGGCGGGCGTGCGCGCGCCGAGCACCGCTCCGCCGAGTTCGCCGAACTCCCGGCCCAGCTCGGCGACCTCGCGGAACGCCCGGGTGTCGGTGCGACCGCCGTGGTCGAGGACGGCGCCGTGGTACTTCTCGCACGCGCCGCGCGACTGCCGCAGCTGGAAGTACAGGACGGCGTCGGCTCCGTGTGCCACCGCCTGCCAGGACCAGAGCCGGAGCACGCCCGGCCGCTTGACCGGGTTCACGCCGCGGGAGGCGGTGATCGTCGGCGTCTGCTCCATGACCCAGAACGGCGCGCCGTCCTTGAGACCCCGCATGAGGTCGTGGGCGAGCGCCATCCGGGCGTGCTCGCGCGGCCCGGGCGGGTAGTTGTCCCAGGACGCGAAGTCCAGGTCCGCCGCCCAGCGGTGGTAGTCGATGGGCCGGAACATGCCCATGAAGTTCGTGGTGACGGGCGTGTCCGCGTCGTGGCGCCGGATCGCGGCCTTCTCGTCGCGGAAGTTGCGGAGCATGGCGTCGGACATGAATCGCAGGTAGTCGAGGGTGATGCCCTGGAACGCGGTGTGGTCCGGCCCGCGCCAGTGCTCCGACAGGGCGCTCGGCGGCACGATCTGCTCCCAGTCGCTGAACAGGTGCGACCAGAACATGGTGTTCCACGCCTCGTTCAGCCGTTCCAGCGTGCCGTACCGCTCGCGGAGCCAGCCGCGGAAACCGGCCGCGCAGTTCTCGCAGTAGCAGGCGCCGCCGTACTCGTTGCCGACGTGCCAGGCCACCAGACCCGGCGTGCCGGTGTACCGCTCGGCGATCCGGTCCGCGAGTGCCGCGGACATCCGCCGGAACACCGGCGAGGACGGGCAGGCGTTGTGCCGCTGCCCGTACACGTGCCGCCGGCCCTCGAAGTCCGTGCGGTTCACCTCCGGGTAGCGGTGGGCGAGCCACGGCGGCAGTGCGCCGGTGGCCGTCGCCAGGACGACGTGCGCCCCGGCCCCGACCGCGCGCCCGACGATCGCGTCCAGCCGGGAGAAGTCGTAGGTGTCCTCGTCGGGTTGCAGGTGGGACCACGCGAACACGTTCAGCGTCACGGTGTCGATCGCGGCCTTGCCGAACGCGGCGTAGTCCTCCTCCCAGACGTCGCGCGGCCACTGCTCGGGGTTGTAGTCGCCGCCGTACAGGATCTTCGCGGTGGCCGGGACGCGAGCCGTCATGGGCGCTTCCTTCCGAGAATGCGGGCGTCGTCGAGCCAGGGCGGCGTCTCGTCGCGGACCGGCTCGATCTCCACGAGGGTCACCCCGTGCCGGCCGAGCGTCAGGTCGAGGTCGACGCGCCCCGCGCCGTCGGGCCCGGAGCGGATCGGGGCCGACGACGCGCCGCGGCGGGGTTCGGCGGTCTCGCGGAGCAGGTCGAGCTGCCGGGACGACGGCGAGGCCGGACGGCCCAGCTCGCCCCAGGCGTGCCAGGCGTTGCCGTGCTCGACGTCGACGTCGTGGCGCAGCAGGAAGGCGCGAGCAGCCGTGGCCCCGCCCGCCGGGCCCGCGGCCCCGGGCAGGTTCTCGCCCGCGACCGCCGTCGTCGTCGGTGAGACCGGAACACTGAGCCGCACCTCGTGCCGGTCCGGCTCCTCCGGGGCGTCCGAGCCGCCCACGGGCTGCCAGGCGAGGACGGTCACGCGCCCCGACGCCCGGTCCCGGGTGACCAGGTGGTCCGCACCGCGGGCGAGGACCTCGGTGCCCAGGCGCGCCATGAAGGCGTACAGGTGGTACGTGGGCTTCTTGATCTGGCGGTGGGTCAGCATGCCGAACCCGCCGTGGAAGAGTGCCGTCGGAATGCCGGTCTCCTCGAACACGTCGCTGAACGTCCAGTAGGAGAACGAGTCGACGTGGTCGCCGCCCCCGGCGAGCACCGGCGCGAGGTAGGCGGCGTTGTACGCCGTGTCGTGGATCGGGTTGTCGGGCCGGTAGGAGGAGTTGAACTCCGAGACGTGCGACGGGAGATCCGCGAGGGGTGTGCCCGCGAGCAGCTCCTTGGGCCGCGCGAACTGGTCGAGCAGGTTCTGCGGCGGCTTGAGCGTCTGGTAGACGCCGAACGGGACGTGCTCGGCGGGGCCGGACGTGTAGGCGTGGAAGGAGGTGAAGTCGACGGGCACGTCGCGGGAGGCGACGAACTCGGCGAACGGCTGCCACCAGTCGTCGGCACCGGGGGAGAGAACCGGGCCCCCGACCTGCAGGGACTCGTCCACCTCCTTGATCGCGTGCGCCGTGACCTCGTAGAGGTGGAAGTAGGCGTCCTGGTCCGCGTCCTTCCAGAACACGTCGAGATTGGGTTCGTTCCATATCTCGACCGGCCAGGTGCGGACCTCGTCGAGGCCGTAGCGGTCGACCAGGTGACGCAGCGTCGCCCGCACGAGCCGGGCCCATTCGGCGTGGTCGCGGGGCGGGGTGATGTTGCCCCGCCACCAGAACACCGTGTCGGGGCCGGAGGCGAGCTTCTCCGGCATGAACCCGAGCTCCAGGAAGGGCTTGATGCCGAGGCGCAGGTAGGCGTCGACCACCTGGTCGACGTAGGTGAACGCGTAGCGGGTGCCGCGGTGGCCGGCCACGTCATAGGGATGGTGGACGCCGGCGTCGTCGGACAGCAGGCCGTGCCCGCGGATGTACCGGAACCCGATCTCGCGCTGCACCAGGGCGAGGGAGTCCTGGTAGTCCTGGCGCAGCGCGAGGTTGAAGCGCCCGGTCCCGACGCACGCCCGCCAGGCGTCACCGAGGGTGCCGAGGGGTTCGGCGGGCACGACAGTGCGGTTCACGAGAGAGGTCTCCTTGATTTCCGGATCGGTGGGTAGGTCGCCGTGTGGTCGGTCCGATGTCGTTGCGGTCGGCCTCCTGGGAGACCGACCGCAACGACATCGGACCGACCACACGACCGGCTGCTCGCTTGTGCCGGCTGCTCGGGCTGCTCGGGCTGCTCGGGCTACTCGGTGACGCCGGCCGCGGCGTTCGCGCGGTCGACGTACTCCTGCATGCCGGCGCCCTCGAGCTCCGAGACCCACGTGTCCCAGTCGTCCGTCGACCGGTCGCCGAGGAGGAACTGGGCCGTGGCCTGGAACGTCATGTCCTGCAGCGTGGTCTGCTGCAGGCCCGCCTGCTCCTGCTCCAGCTCGTCGTAGGCGACGGCGGGCGGGATCTCCAGTTCCTCCTTGACGGCGTTCATGCTGTCGATGTACTCGACCGCCTCGTCGCTGCGCATCGACATGTCGAGGTCCTCGGTGGATCCGTGAGCCAGCGACCAGACGCCGTTGTAGAAGCCGAAGTCGCTGTTCAGCAGCTTGGGAGCACCGGCGTTGAGCGCGCCCCAGGTGACGTCGTCGACCAGGACACGCTCGTCCCCGTCCCGCTCGAAGGTCTCACCCTCGACACCCCACTTCGCGAACTCCAGGCCCTCGTCGGAGTAGTACAGCCAGTCGACGAACTGCAGCATCGCGAGGAAGTGGTCGGACTCGGCGGCCTGTGCCGAGAACATCAGGCCGGACTCGCGCCGCGTGCCGCCCGCGATGTAGTCGCCGGCCGGGCCGCCCGGGACGGTGATGAGCTCGATCTCGGACGTGGTGTCGCCGATCTCCTTGAACGCGTCGCGGTACTCGAGGATCACCTGGTCGTTGGATCCGATTGCGGCGGCCTGGCCGGACGCGAACTTCTGCTCGGCCTGGTCGTCCTCCTGCGTGAGTGCCTCAGGATCGAGCAGCCCGTCGGCCACCAGGCCGGCGAAGTACTCCACGAGGGCCCGGTACTCGTCGGAGCCACCCGCGTACTCGAACACGCCCTCGTCCTGGTTCCACTGCAGGCCCGTGCCGTAGCCCCAGCCCGCGACCGTGCCGAAGTTGGGCGCGGCGGCCGTGAGCGTGGCCTCGATCGGTCCGTTGATGGACCAGCGGTCCGTCATCGGGTAGTCGAGGTCGGGGTTCTCCTCCTTGATGGTCTTGAGCTGGTCGGCGAACTCGTCCCAGGTGGCCGGGTGCTCCAGGCCGGCGTCGTCCCACAGGTCCTGCCGGATCGCCACGGTGTACGCGCCCGGGATGGTGACCTCGTGGATGCCGGGGATCATGTAGTACTTGCCGTCCTCCTGCTTCTGGGCGTCGATCTCCGCCTGCAGGCCCCACTCCTCGACCTTCTGCTGGAAGTTCGGCATGTACTGCACGTAGTCGGAGATCGGCAGGAGCGCGCCGCCGCTGACGAACTGCGACTCGTCACCGGGGTAGGTCACGGGCATGATCTCCGGGGCCTCGCCCGACGAGATGAGCACCGACCGGCGCTGCTGCATGTCCTCGAGCGGCACGTTCTCGAAGTCGAACGTGACGTTCTGGTTCTCCTCCAGGTGCTGGAGGATCGGCCAGTCGTCCTGGAAGGGGTAGTTCGGGTGGTCGCGGTACAGCAGACCGAACTCCACCGGCTCCGTCGCCGTGAACGTCGTCCCGGCCTCGAAGTCCTCCATGTAGCCGACCTGTGACTCCATGTCGAGCTCGCCGCTGGGTCCGTCGTCGGCCCCTCCGCTGCCGCATGCGGTGAGGGTGACAGTCAGGGCGGCCGCGGCGGATGCCGCGACGGCCTTGTTCCGGGTGATTCTCATTGCTCTCCTTACGGTTCTGAACGACATCGTTCGTGACGCTCGCAGGTGTGAATCGGTTTCGGTCGGGTCGCTGGTGTCGTGGTGGCGAAGGGGTTCCGGGCGGCGTCGGACGGGCAGTCCGTCCCGCCCGCGCGGCTCAGCCCTTGACGGAGCCGAGCATCACGCCGGTCACGAAGTACTTCTGGACGAACGGGTAGACGGCGATGATCGGGACGACCGTCAGCAGCATCGTCACGGCCTTGAGGTTCGATCCGATCTGGACCTCCTCCATGCCTGCTTCCCGCCCGGCGCCCGACGCCCCCGCCAGCAGGTTGCGCAGGTAGAGGGTGACCGGCTGGAGGTCGGCGTCGCTCAGGTAGAGCATCGCGGGGAACCAGGAGTTCCAGAAGAAGACGGCGTAGAACAGGATCATCGTGGCGATGACGGCCTTGGACAGCGGCAGCACGATCCGGAAGAAGATCCCGTAGGTCGTCATCCCGTCGATGGCCGCGGCTTCCTCCAGCTCGCTGGGGAAGTTCTCGAAGAAGGCCTTCATCACCAGGAGATTGAACGCACTGATGGCGTTCGGGATGATGATCGCCCAGACCGTGTTCTTGAACCCGAGGTTCGTGATAAGCAGGTAGTTGGGGATCAGGCCACCGTTGAAGAACATCGTGACCACGACCATCGCGACCACGATCCCCCGCCCCTTGAGATGCTTCTTGGCCAGGGCGTAGGCCATCGTCGTGGTCAGCACCATCGCGATCGTCGTGCCGCCGACGGTCTGGATGATCGTGTTTCCGTACCCCGTCCAGAAGCGTTCCTGCTGCGCCAGCCACTCCAGGGTCGTGAGGTTGAAGCCGCGCGGCCAGAGATTGACCTGCCCGGCCATGATGTAGCCCTGCGAGCTGAACGCCTTCGCCGCCAGGTTCACGAACGGGTACAGGGTGACCCCGCAGATGATCAGCAGCACGCAGGCGTTGACGACGCGGAACACGGTGTAGCTCGCGGTGTCCTTGACGGTCCGGGGAACCTCCCGGACGCGGGCGATGTCGGGGACGTCGGTGGTCACCACAGGGAAGCTCCTACCGTGCGCTTCGCGATCAGGTTCGCGGACAGGACAAGGGTCAGGCCGATCACTGCTTCGAACAGGCCGATGGCGGCCGCGTACGAGAACGACCCGCTGTTGATACCCACGCGGTACAGGTAGGTCGCGATGACGTCCGCCGTCGGGTACGTGAGGGGGTTGTAGAGCAGCAGGACCTTCTCGAAGCCGACCGCCATGAACGTGCCGATGTTCAGGATGAGCAGCACGACGATCGTCGGACGAATGCCCGGCAGCGTGATGTGCCACGTCTGCTGCCAGCGGTTCGCGCCGTCGATCCGGGCGGCCTCGTAGAGCTGGTCGTCGATCGTGGTCAGCGCGGCGAGGTAGAGGATCGTGCCGAAGCCGACCGTCTGCCAGATCTCCGAGGAGACGTAGATCTGGCGGAACCACTCCGCCTTCTGCATGAAGGAGATCGGGTCGCTGCCGAGGCCGGAGATGATCTGGTTGATCGTGCCGTTGATCGCGGTGAGCTCGAAGACGAACCCCGCCACGATGACCATCGACATGAAGTGCGGCAGGTAGGTGATGGTCTGCGCGAACTTCTTGAACCGGCGCGAGCGCAGCTCGTTGAGCATCAGCGCCAGCACGATCGGCAGCGGGAACACGACGATCAGGGTGAGCGCCCCGAGGATCACCGTGTTGAGGAACACCTCCCAGAACTTCGGGTCCTGGATGAACGCCTGGAAGTAGTAGAGCCCGACCCACTCGTCGCCGAACATCGAGCCACCCGGCCGGAAGCGGCGGAACGCCACGACGTTCCCGGCCATGGGCGTGTACCGGAAGATGAGCAGGTAGATGATCGGCAGGATCAGGAAGGTGTAGAGGCGCCAGTCCCTGCGCAGCGCGCGTGCCCACGTGTCCTTGTTCCGTACTTGCTGTGGCGGCCGTGAGCCGCCGCCGCGTGACGCGGCCGGCGCGCCGGCGGGCGGATCGTCTCCGCGGGCCGGTGGCACGGTCTCGACCGTCCCCGTTTCTGGTGCCATCGATCCCTCCGGCCACGACGGCGTGACCCGCGCCCGGCTAGGGGCCGCACACCACGCCGTCGTGGATAACGTTTTTCCGAAACTATCGGCATCTGCGCCGATAGCAAGAAGCATTGGACGGGACGGTAGGCGGACAGCGGTTGCCGAGTCAAGGGTCGCCAGGGCATCTGTGGTCACGATCCGGTATCGTTCCGGCAAATGACCCGGGGTGGGTGGTGTACCGTCGGGCCCGAAAGTTGCGTGATCTCAGTTTCGAGAGAGGTGCCGCCCGAGATGGCCCGAGCAGACTCCGGGGCGACGGCGAGGCCGGCGCCAGGTGGCCCGACCATCGCCACGATCGCCCGCGAGGTCGGCGTGTCCGTGCCGACCGTGTCGAAGGTCCTGAACGGGCGGGCCGACGTCGCCGCGGCGACCCGCGCACGGGTGGAGGCTGCCCTCGAGAAGCACCAGTACCGCCGTCGCCGGGCCGTCTCCGCGCACACGGCGTCGGGCCTGATCGATCTGGTCTTCCACCGGCTCGGGTCCGCGTGGTCGATGGAGATCATCCGCGGTGTCGAGGTCGCCGCCGGGGCGCATCGCGTCAGCGTGATCCTGTCCGAGCTCGGAGGCGAGCATCGTCCCCCGCAGGACTGGCTCGACATGACCATGACCCGCCCGCCCCTGGGCGTCCTGCTCGTCGCGGCCAACCTGACCGCCGCCCAGCACCAGCAGCTCGACCGGCGCTCGATCCCCTACGTCGTCATCGACACCGACGGGGAGCCGCCGGCCGACGTGCCGTCGGTGGGCTCCGACAACTGGAACGGCGGGCTGCTCGCGACGCGGCACCTGCTCGGGCTGGGGCACCGCCGGATCGCCTGCATCTCCGGGCCGGGCGACATGCTCTGCAGCCGGGCACGGCTCGACGGGTTCCGGTCGGCCCACGAGGAGGCCGGGGTCGCCCACGACCCGTCGCTCGTGGCGAACGGCAACTTCTACGTGGAGGCGGGGTACGAGCAGGGCCTGCGGATGCTGTCGGCGCCCGACCGGCCGACGGCGATCTTCGCGGGGTCCGACATGCAGGCCATCGGCGTGCTGCGGGCCGCGCACGAACTGGGCCTGAGCGTGCCCCGTGACCTGTCCGTGGTGGGGTACGACGACCTGCCGCTGGCCTCCTGGGTGTGGCCGCCGCTCACGACGGTCCGCCAGCCCCTCACGGAGATGGGCGCCGCCGCGACCCGCATGCTCTTCGAGATGGCGGCGGGCCGGGCTCCGGCGGTCACCCGCCTCAATCTCGCGACGGACCTGGTCCTCCGGGAGTCGACGGCGCCGCCGCCGAGGTAGGCCGGGTGTTGGCTGGGACGACGGCGGCGCGCGACCGCAGGGGCGTCCCCCGGCTCCGCGCCGAGGGGTGCCCCGGGCGCCGTGCCGCGAGTCGGCCGCGTCGCGCCTAAACGAATCAACCCGGCGCCCGGGCTGGTTCGTGATATTCGGTCCGGTTAGTGTGGCGGACGTTCATGGAAGCGCTCTCATCGAGGAGACAGCGTGCAGACCAGAAAGCAACGCGGCCGTCCGATGGCCGCGGCCGCGACAGCACTAGCCCTCGCGGGGGTGGTGCTCTCGCCGGTCACGGCGCAGGCCGAGGACGGCACCGAACTTCTGACCAACCCCACCTTCGACGGCACCCTGGACCCCTGGTGGGCCTCCGAGGGCGTCGAGTTCACCGAGGCGCCCGACGGCACCCTGTGCGGCGTCGTCCCGGGCGGCGGCAACCAGTGGGACGTGATCGTCGGCCAGGGCGGGGTCCCCGTGACCGCGGGCGACACCTTCACCATCAGCGTGACCGCCGCGGCCTCCCCCGAGGCGTCGGCCCGCGTGATGGTCCCGGACCCGGAGACCGAGTGGCCGCCCCTCTACTACGCGGACATCACCCTCCGGGCGGACGGCCAGACGTTCACCGAGGCGTTCGACATCGCGGCCGACGCCGAGAGCGAGGTCCAGCTCCAGCTCGGCGGCAACGCCGAGGACTTCGAGCTGTGCCTGGACGAGGTCTCGCTGCTCACCGGCGGTGAGGTCGAGGAGTACGAGCCCGAGACCGGCCCGCGGGTGCGGGTCAACCAGGTCGGCTATCTCCCCGACGGCCCGAAGAACGCCACCCTGGTGACGGACGCGACCTCGCCGGTCGCCTGGGAGCTGCGGGACTCCGCCGGGACCGCCGTCGCCTCGGGCGAGACGACGCCGGAGGGCACCGACCCGTCGGCCGGCCTGAACGTGCACACGGTCGACTTCTCCGGCGTCGACGCCACGGGCGACGGCTTCGTGCTCGCCGCCGACGGCGAGGAGTCGTACCCGTTCGAGATCAGCGCGACCATCTACGACCAGCTGCGCGCGGACTCCCTGGGCATCTACTACACCCAGCGGTCCGGGCAGGAGATCGTGCCGGTGGAGGTCGACGGCGAGCAGCTGAAGACCGAGTACGCGCGACCCGCCGGGCACGTGTCCGAGGCCGGCGGCGACGACGTCAACCAGGGTGACGTGAACGTCCCCTGCCTGCCGCCCGAGGGCGCCGTCGACAACAGCGGCAACGCGCAGCTCGGCGGCGACGACCACTACGGGGAGAACGGCTGGGCCTGCCCCGAGGGGTATGCCATCGACGCGTCGGGCGGCTGGTACGACGCCGGTGACCACGGCAAGTACGTCGTGAACTCCGGCATCTCCGTGTACCAGCTCCTGTCCACCTACGAACGCAGCCTGTACGCGGACACCGTCTCCGACGGCGCGCTCGGTGACTCCACCCTGGTCATCCCCGAGCGGGACAACGGCGTGCCGGACGTCCTCGACGAGGTGCGGCACAACCTCGACTGGATGCTCAGCATGCAGGTGGACGACGGCGTGGAGATGACCATCGACGGCGAGCAGTACGACGCCGGCGGCCTGGCGCACCACAAGCTGCACGACATCGCCTGGACCGGCATGAACCTCCTGCCGCACGAGGACCCGATGCCGCGCTACGTGCACCGGCCCTCGACGGCGGCCACGCTCAACCTCGCCGCCGCCGCGGCGCAGGGTGCCCGCCTGTACGCGGACCACGACCAGGCCTACGCGGACGAGCTGCTCGACGCCGCACGCCGGGCCTGGGACGCGGCGTCCGCGCACCCGGACATCATCGCCCCCGACACGAACAGCCTCGACCCCAACCCCGGTGGGGGCCCGTACAACGACAGCAGCGTCGGCGACGAGTTCTACTGGGCCGCCGCGCAGCTCTTCCTCACCACGGGTGAGACCGAGTTCGCCGACGCCGTGCAGTCCTCGCCGTACCACGTGGGCGGCGCAGAGGGCGACATCTGGCGGGCCACCGGCTTCGACTGGGGCTTCACCGCGGCGGCCGCCCGGCTCGACCTGGCCACCGTGCCGAACGCGCTGCCCGGCCGGGACGCCGTCGTCGACTCCGTGATCGAGGGGGCGGACCGGCACGTCGCCACCCAGCAGGACGAGCCGTTCGGTCACGCCTACGACCCGGGCGACTACGACTGGGGCTCGAACCACCAGGTCATCAACAACGCCGTGATCATCGCCACGGCGTACGACCTGACGGGCGAGGCGCAGTACCGCGACGCGGCGCTGGAGACGTTCGACTACGTCCTGGGCCGCAACGCGCTCAACAACTCGTACGTCAAGGGCTACGGGACCCAGTTCAGCCAGAACATGCACAACCGGTGGATGGCCTCGGCCGACAGGCTGCCCCCGCACCCGGACGGCATGCTCGCGGCCGGTCCGAACTCGGCCATCCAGGACCCGATCGCCCAGGAGAAGCTGCAGGGCTGCGCCCCGCAGTTCTGCTACATCGACGAGGTCGACTCGTGGTCGACCAACGAGATGACGATCAACTGGAACGCCCCGCTGAGCTGGTTCGCCTCGTGGGCCGACGACGTGGCCAACGCCGGCGGCGACGTGATCGCCGACGCCTGCACGGCCGAGCTCACCGTGCACAGCGACTGGGGCAGCGGATTCCACGCCACCGTCCGGGTCACCGCCGGTGACGCGCCGCTGTCCGGCTGGACCACGTCGTTCGACCTGGGGCAGGCCACCCTGGCGAACGGCTGGAACGCCGAGTTCAGCACGTCCGGTTCGCAGGTGACCGCGTCCGACGCCGGCTGGAACGGGACCATGGCGGAGGGCGGCTCGACGGAGTTCGGCTTCGTCGGGAGCGGCGCACCGCCGTCGTCCATCCCGGTCGCCTGCTCGGCGGGCTGACCGGACCTCGTCGGATGAGCCCCGGCCCGTCGCCCCACGGGCCGGGGGTCTCCGACCAGAGCGCGGTGAGCCGGCTCCCGGCCGGCCCGATCCCCGCGTGGAGCCCTGCCCGCCGTGCGGCGGGCAGGGCTCGTCCTTCCTTCCGGCGGACCGAGCGGGCATCAGCCGAGGACGTCGTCCAGGGCCTCGAACCAGCGTGCGGCGATCTTCACGTTGCCGGAGTCGTTCGGGTGGACGCCGTCGTCGGTGTCGGTCGCGGGGTCGAAGCCGGTCCACTGGTCGACGACGACGATCGGCGACTCCTCGGTCGACAGGCTCGTCGCCCAGCCGGGGATCTCGGCGTTGAGATCGACGGCCCGTTGCGGGCAGTCGGCACAGCCGAAGGAGGCGTCCGGCGCGAGCGGGATGATCTGCGCGACCAGGACCGTGGCGTCCGGGTTGAGGTCGCGCAGGTCGGTCACGATCGACGTGTAGGCGTCGAGGATCTGGCCCGGCGGGACGTTCGACCACACGTCGTTGGTGCCGAAGTGCAGCAGGACGACGTCCGGGGTGTTCTGCTCCAGCCAGGCGCGGGACTGGCCGTTCGCCGTGACGTTGGTGACCAGGGCTCCGCCGTGCCCCTCGTTGTCGAGGTCGGCACCCGCCGGGGCGCACCCCGCGTACTGCGACCCGACGAAGTCGACGTCGTACCCGGCGTCGGTCACGTGCTGCCACAGGTTCCCCCGCCAGCAGCCGGGACTGCCGGTGATCGAGTCACCCAGCGGCATGATCCGGACCGGGCCGTCCGGGGGCGTGGTCGGATCGTCGGTCGGGGTCGGGGTCGGGGTCGGGGTCGGGGTCGGGGTCGGGGTCGGGGTCGGGTCCGGCGAGGGGCCGGTCTGCCCGTCGCAGAGGGTGCCGTTGACGGAGATCGCCTCGGGCGCCGCGGCGCTCCCCGATCCCACGAAGCCGAACACCCGGACGCTCTCGCCTGCTCCGACGGCGGCGTTCCAGCCGACGTCGGAGCCGGTGAAGGAGGTGCCGCTCTGGCTCCAGTCCACGTTCCAGGCGCTGCTGACGGTGGTGCCGGCGGGGAACTCCCACGTGATGTCCCACCCGTCGACGGGCTCGCCGGCCGTGAGCGTGACGTCGGCCTGGAATCCGCCGCCCCAGCTGTTCACGATGTCGTAGTCGACCTGGCAGCCGTCCTCGGCGGCGGCCGGGCCGGATCCGAGCACCGGCAGGGCACCGGCGCCGAGCGCGGCGACTGCCGCGCCGACGAGCAGGATTCTTCGCGTTCGATCTGATCGCATGTCCACGTCCTCGGGAGTCGCGGTGGCGGAGCGGGCGGGCGTCCCGGGTGACGAACCGGCCCCGCGGGACCGGAGGTCCCGCGGGCTCACTCTGTTCCGTCAAGCTCCGTCGAACGAGGTACTGAAGCGATTCAGTAGATCGTGCGGCCGCGCTCGTCCGGCACGCCCGACTTCCGGTAGAAGTACGTGTTCACCTGGTCCCGCCACTCGGTCGCCGAGCGCAGCTGCTCCGCCAGGCGTTCGGCCACCCGGTCCGCGAGGCCCACCCGGTCCGCGAGGCCCACCCGGTCCGCGAGGCCCACCCGGTCCGCGCGGTCCGCCGCGCCGTCGTCGGGCAGCGATCCGCGCACCCGGTCCCACGCGGCCACGAACGACTCGACCCGCTCCACGCCGTCGAAGTGCGTGTCGTAGATGTGCTGGATGACGGTCTTCCCGGAATGCAGCACATGCGTGTACGGGACGTGGTGGAAGAACAGGAGCAGCTCGTCGGGACACGTCGCCGGGGACTCGTAGAGCGACGCCCACGGCTCCGGGTACAGCCCGGCGTACCCCGTCCCGGTCGCCACCGTCCGGTCCACGCCGATCCCGTCACGGTCGGCGAAGTGGTACGTGCCCCAGGGGGTGTACTCGTAGCCGTCCACGTCCGGGCCGTAGTGGTGGCCGGGGCGCACCATGAAGCCGACGCCGAGGGGCGAGGTGTACCGCTCGTACGTCTCCCAGGACTCGTCGAGGATCGTGTGCAGGGCGTGGACGACGTCGGCCGCCGCGTCCGGGAACGTCAGCGCGACCCACTCGTCGAGCAGCGCGTCGGGGTCGGCGGTGGGATCCCAGGTCAGCCGGCCGTAGGCGTAGAGGTTGGCCTGGGCGAACGGGTGCCCGGTCCAGAACTCGTCGTCCCCGGCGTTGGACACGGCCACGATGCCGCCGGAACGTGCCACGATCCCGGCCACCGACGTCGGCGGGAGGGCGTGGGACGGATCCGCGCTGTTCGGTGCCGCGTCGGAGCCCGGTGCCGCGTCCGATTTCGGCGTCGCGTCGGAGTCCGGCGCGTGCCGGGCGTCGTCGCGGTCCGGACCCGCGAAGTCGAAGTTCAGGATCTCGCTCCACTGGCGGCCCAGGTACACGGCGTGCTTCTGCTGGCCGGTGTACTCCTGGGTGACCTGGAGCTCCAGGGCGACGCGGGTGTCCGGCATCGCCGCGATGACGGGGGACACCGGCTCGCGGACCTGGAAGTCCATCGGGCCGTACTTGACCTGCACGATCACGTTCTCGGCGAACCGGCCGTCCAGCGGGGCGAAGTGGTCGTGCGCCGCGCGCGCCCGGTCGGTGGACCGGTCGCGCCAGTCCTGCCGGTGGTCGTAGACGAAGGCGCGCCAGTGGACGATCCCGCCGTGCGGGGCGACGGCCGCGGCGAGCATGTTCGCGCCGTCGGCGTGGTCGCGCCCGTAGGCGAACGGCCCGGGCTGACCCTCGGAGTCGGCCTTGACCACGAACCCGCCGAAGTCAGGGATCTCGGCCCAGGCGCGGTCGGCGGCGTCACGCCACCAGCTCGCCACCGCGGGGTCCAGCGGGTCCGACGTGCCGAGCCCGCCCAGCGTCATGGGCGCCGCGAACGACACCGACAGGTGCACCCGGATGCCCCACGGCCGGAACGCCGCGGCGATACGAGCCACGTGCGGGAGGTCGTCCGTGAGCAGCCGGGCCTCGCGGGCGTGCACGTTGACGTTGTTGATCGCCACCCGGTTGATGCCGGTGGATGCGAGCAGGCGCGCGTAGGCCTCGACCCGCGACAGGTCCGCGCGCACCTTGCCGTCGGCGAAGAAGATCGATCCGCCGGCGTACCCGCGCTCGACCTGCCCCATCACCGCGTGAACGGCGACGTTGTCCCAGTGGTCGAGCATCCGCAGTCCGGACGCGGGTGCGTGCCGCTCGACCAGGTCCGGCCCGTCGAACGCGGCCTCGCCGAGCCGTGCGACATGGAAGAACCCGTACAGCAGGCCCTGGTCGCAGGCGGCTTCGACGACGACGGCCCCGTCCTCCCGCGACACCCGGAACGACTCGTCGCCCCCGTCCTGCTCACCGACCACGTCATCCTGCGCGCCGACCCCGCCTCTCTGCGCGCCGACCACGTCATTTCGCTCGGTGGAAGCGCGTCCACGAGGCAAATTGGCGTGGTCGCCGGCTCGGGAGGTGGTCGGGGGCGGGGGTGACGGCAGGTCGGCGTCGTCGTCCTCCGTGAGGGTGAGGACGAGGTCGGCGTCGGACACACCCGAGCCCGACTCCAGGCGCGTGAACGAGCCGCCGTGGGCGGCGGTGGCTGCCGCGACCTCAGCGGCCACGGTGCCGACCAGGGCGCCGTCGCCCCGGATCGCGACCCGGCGGCGGCCGATCGCCGCGAAGGCGGCCTCGGGGAGCCAGGCGGCATGCGGCTCGGCGTCGGGCGGACCGGCGGGCCGGGAGAGAGCGCCGTCGGAGCTGCTGGAAGCGCTGCCGGGGATCCTGTCAGGATTTCTGCGCGGGGCGGAGTTCACCAGTCGTGGACCGTTCCGTCGAGGGTGCGGTTGATGGGCAGGTACGCGGGTGTGTACTCGAAGCGTGCCGCGAGATCCTCGTCCAGGTCCACCCCCAGGCCGGGATTCGTGCCCGGATGGAGCAGCCCGTCGGTGAACGTGTACGACGTCCGGAACACCTCCAGCGTGGTGTCGCCGTGCTTCATGTACTCCTGGATCCCGAAGTTGTGGACGGCCAGGTCGAGGTGCAGGGCGGCAGCCATGCCGACGGGCGAGATGTCGGTGGGCCCGTGCATCCCGGAGCGGATGCCGTACAGGCCGGCGAAGTCGAGCAGTTTCCTCATGTGCGTGATGCCGCCCGTGTGGGTGACGGCTGAGCGCACGTAGTCGATGAGGCGCTCGGTGATGAGCGTCTGGTAGTCGAACGCGGTGTTGAAGACCTCGCCGATGGCGATCGGGGTGGTCGAGTGCTGCCGGATCAGCCGCAGGGCCTGCTGGTCCTCGCCGGGTGTGGCGTCCTCCAGCCAGAACAGGCGGTACGGCTCGAGGTCCCGGGCCAGGCGGGCGGCCTCGATGGGGCGCATGCGGTGGTGGCCGTCGTGCAGGAGCGGCAGGTCGGGGCCGAACTCGTGGCGCACGGCCTCGAAGACGCCCGGGATGTGCCGCAGGTACGCGGCGGTGTCCCACTCCTCCTCGACCGGGAGGGCGCGGCCGGCGACGATGTTCCGCCTGGCCGGCTCGTAGTCGTACCGCTGCCCGGCACGCTGGTCGCTCGCGACGCCGTACACCTGGCCGAGGCCGGGGACGCCGGTCTGGATGCGGATCGCACGGAAGCCCAGGTCGAGGTGGTTGCGGATGGAGTCGAACAGCGCCTCGGTGGTGGTGCCCGACGCATGGCCGTAGGCGAGCGCGCCGGTGCGCGACGCGCCGCCCAGGAGCTGGTAGAGCGGCAGCCCGGCGGTCTTCGCCTTGATGTCCCACAGCGCGACGTCGACGGCGGCGACGGCGGCCATGGTGATCGGGCCGCGCCGCCAGTAGGCGCCCCGGTACAGGTACTGCCAGGTGTCCTCGATGTTCGCGGGGTCCCGGCCGATGAGCAGCGGGACGACGTGGTCGGTGAGGTACGCGGCGACGGCGAGCTCCCGGCCGTTGACGGTCGCGTCGCCGAGGCCGGTGACGCCGTCCGACGTCGTGATCTTGAGGGTCACGAAGTTGCGGCCGGGAGAGGTGACGACCACCTCGGCCGATTCGATCCGATCCATGGGAAAACGTTCTCCTTCTCCGTTGCTGGGCCTGGCCGGCCGCCGAACCGCAACCGTCTACCGCGACTGGCTGCCGAACCGCATGGTGAATCGTGCCAATCAGTGATTCAAACGATTCATCATGCGGTTCGACATCGGGGTGGGGGCTGAGGACTGGGCAGCGTCAGGGGGTGGGAGCCGGGTAGGCCGCCTTGGGGAGGCGGTAGGCCAGGTCCGCGGCGGTGTCGACCGCTTCGTCGAGGTCCAGGCGGTGCTCGACGACTAGCCGTGCCAGGTAGCCGGCGTCGATCCGGCGGGCGAGGTCGTGGCGAGCGGGGATGGAGCAGAACGCGCGGGTGTCGTCCACGAAGCCCGACAGGTTCGAGAAACCGGCCGTGCCCGTGGCGGCCTCACGGAACCGGCGCATCGCGTCCGGCTCGTCGAGGAACCACCACGGCGCGCCCAGCCGCAACGCCGGATACACCCCGGCCAGCGGCGCCAGCTCGCGCGAGTACGTGTCCTCGTCCACGGTGAACACGATCATCCGGAAGTTCTCGGTGTGCCCGAAAGCCTCCAGCACCGGCCGCAGCGCGTTCGTGTACTCGGTGACGACCGGGATGTCGTACCCCTTGTCCGGGCCGAACGTCGCGTACCGCTCCGTGTCGTGGTTCCGCAGCACACCCGGGTGCAACTGCATGACCAGCCCGTCCTCGCACGACATCGCGGCCATCTGGAACAGCATGTGCGCGGAGAACGCGGCGGCCTCGGCGGCGGTCACGTCGTCACCGGCCAGGGCGCGGGCGAAGAGGGCGGCGGCGACGTCGTCGGGCAGCGGCGTCGTGTCGGCGCCGAGATGCCCGTGGTCCGTGGCGCTGCCGCCGGCCGCGACGAACGCGCGACGGCGCTCGCGGAGCGCGGCCAGGTAGCCGGCGTAGTCACCGACCTCGGTGCCCGACGCCGCGGCCAGGCGTGCGACGTCGTCCCGCCAGGCCGGCTGGTCCAGGTGCAGCAGCGGATCGGGCCGGAAGGTCGGCACGACGCGCGGCGTCGCGAGGCCGGCGGAGCCGCCGGTCAGGCTCCCGAGCTCGGTGGCGAGCCTCTGGTGCTGCTCCAGGTCGCTCCACGCCGGGTCGGTGGTGGCGAGCGTCTCGATGCGGAACTGGTCGAGCAGGGCGCGCGGGCGGAAGCCGGGCTCCGCGAGGCGGGCGGCCACCTGGTCGTAGATGGTGTCGGCGGTCTCCGCCGACGGGCGCAGCGTCACCCCGAAGATCTCGACGAGCTCGTGCTCCAGCCAGTACCGGGTGGGCGTCCCGCGGAAGTGCTTCCAGCCCGCGCAGAACCGGCGCCAGATCGCGCGGGGGTCGGTCTCGAGGCCGGGGGTTCCCTCCGGTCCGACGCCCAGCGCGGGCAGCGGCGTGCCCTGGGACACGAGCATCCGCGTGAGGTAGTGGTCCGGGACGACGAACAGTCCCGCGGGGTCGGGGAACGGGGTGTCGTCGGCGAAGGTCGCGACGTCCACGTGCCCGTGCATCGACACGATCGGCAGATCGCGGGTGGTCTCGTAGATCTCGCGGGCGACGGGTCGGGTGGTCGGGTCGGCGGGGAGGGCGCGATCCGGGTGCAGGGTCCATTCGGTCATGCCGGGGCCTCCTGGGCGTCGTTGCCGTGCGAACGTTTGCATAGTACCCGAGGGCGGCTGTGGCCCTGATGGGGCCTCACCCCCTGTTGCGCGGCGGCGCGACATTGTGCAAACGTTCGCGTGACAGGTTCGCCCCGAGGAGGTGCCATGGCAACGGTGCACGACGTCGCCCGCGACGCCGGCGTCTCCATCTCCACCGTCTCGCGCTCCTTCGATCCGCGCAGCAAGATCTCGCCGGCCACCCGCGCGCGTGTCCTGGCGGCCGCGGAACGACTGGGCTACCAGCCCCACCCCGTGGCGCGCGGGCTGCGCACCGGGCGCACGCACGCCGTCGGCCTGCTGGTCCCCGACCTGGAGAACCCGTTCTTCGCCGCCATCACGAAGGCGGTCCAGGCCCGCGCCCGCGCCGAGGGCTACGAGATGTTCGTCGCCGACTCCGACGAGGACCCCGACGTCGAGCCCGAGCTGATCCGGGCGCTCGCGGCCCGCACCGACGGCCTGCTCGTCGCGTCGCCGCGCGCGGAGGCCGAGACGCTCCGCGACGCTCTCACCGGTGTGACCGCGGTGCTGCTCAACCGGGAGCTGCCGGCGGACCCGGCCACCGCTGCCGCGACCACCCCCGTCCCCGAGATCCCGGCCGTGACACTCGACGACGCGGACGGCGCCGCCCAGGTCCTCGGTCACCTGAGCTCGCTCGGCCACCGGGCGGTGGGTGTCGCCGCCGGTCCGCCGGCGTCCTGGTCGGGCGCCCGCCGGGTCGCCGGCCTGCACGCCGCGGCCGGGCGCTGGGACGTGCGGCTCGTGGAGCTGGGCGAGTTCCGGCCGCACTTCGCCGGTGGCACCCAGGCCGCCGACCACGCGCTGGCGAGCGGGGTGACCGCCGTCGTCGTCTTCAACGACCTCATGGCGCTCGGCGTGCTGGACCGCCTGCGGCAGCGCGGGGTCGACGTGCCCGGCGAGATGTCCGTGGTGGGGTACGACGACGTCGCCCTCGCGACGCTGGTCACGCCCGCGCTGACGACGGTGCGGGTCCCGCTGGACCGCCTGGGCCGGCGCGCGGTCGACCTGCTGCTCGCGCGCCTTTCCGGGACGACGCCCACCTCGGGTGCCCGGTTGCCCGTGGAACTGGTGATCCGCGGCTCGGCGGGGCCGGCCCGCGGCCGTGCGCGCGACCAAGGACGGTCGCGACCGACGACGGAGGAGGAACGCCATGACTGACAGGCTCCGAAGGGACGCGCTCCCCGAGCAGGTGGCCGCACCGGTGAACCCGGAGCGGGTCGGGATCGTGCACCTGGGGATCGGTGCGTTCCACCGCGCTCACCAGGCCGTCTACACGGAGCGTGCGATGGCCGCGACCGGCGACCTGACCTGGGGGATCCTCGGGGTCACCCAGCGCTCGGCGACGGTCCGTGATCAGTTGCGCCCGCAGGGCGGGGTGTACGGGGTCCTGACGGCAGGCGCCGGCGCGTCGCCGTCCGGGTACGTGGTCGGCGACGACCTGCGGCTGGACCTCGTGGGCGCGGTGACCGACGTCGCCTACCCCGCCGAGGAGACCGAGCGGGTCCTCGCCACCCTGGCCGCGCCGACCACGCACGTCGTGACCCTGACCATCACCGAGAAGGGGTACGCCCGGCTGCCCGGTGGTGGCCTCGACGTCGACCGGGTGCGCCCCGATCTGGACGCCCTCGCCGGCACGCGGGGGGCGTCCGGATCCGCCGCGGCCACCCCGGCGTCGTCGGCCATCGGCCTGCTCGTGCGCGGGCTCGCCGCGCGCCATCTCGCGGGCGACGCGCCCATCACCGTGCTGACGTGCGACAACATGGTCGACAACGGGCGCGTCCTGGAGCGGCTGGTGCGCGAGGCCGTCGACGCCGCGCTCCCCGGACCCGGGGGCCACGACCTGCGTGCCTACCTGGACTCCCGCGTGACCTTCCCGTGCTCGATGGTGGATCGGATCGTCCCCGCCACGACCTCCGGCCAGCGCGACGCCGTGGAGCGGGCGCTCGGGGTCCGCGACGAGGGCCTCGTGGTGGGCGAACCGTTCACGCAGTGGGTGATCGAGGACCGGTTCGCCGGTCCGCGCCCCGCCTGGGAGGCCGTGGGGGTCACCCTGACGTCCGACGTCGCCCCGTACGAGCAGGCGAAGCTGCGCCTCCTGAACGGGACGCACTCCCTGATCGCCTACGCGGGCGCGCTCGCCGGGCACGCCTCCATCGCCGAGGCCATGGCCGACCCCCGCATCGCGGGCCACGCGCGCACGTACCTGTTCGAGGACGCCCTGCCGACGGTCACCCCGCCGGACGGCACCGACCTGGGCGCGTACGGCGAGGAGATCCTGCGCCGTTTCGCGAACCCGCACACCGGACACACGACCCTCCAGGTCGCGATGGACGGCAGCCAGAAGATCCCGTTCCGCTGGGGCGGCGTCCTGACGGACTGCCTGGAGGCCGGCCGGGTGCCGGAGGGGCTCGCGTTCGGCCTGGCGTCCTGGGCGGAGTTCGTCCGGCGCCGGACGCTGGCGGCGGGCGGTCAGGGCCAGGACGTGCCGGGTGGATCCTGCGACGGCGTGGACGACCCGCGGGCCGAGGAGCTGGCCGCGCTGGTGGGCGGCTCCGACATGGCGATCGTGGCAGCGGACGCGACCGAGGTGGTGCGCAGGCTGATCGCGCTGCCCGGACTGCTTCCCGCCACGAGCGACGAGCTCGTCGAGACCGTCTTGGAAGCCGCCGCCGCGTAGCGGTCCCGACGTGTGGAAAGCTCTTTCCGTACGACGACGGCCGCGGGTAGGGTCGTCGCGAATCGAATCGAGCGGGTAGTCGACGACGACAGGGAGCACCCGAATGAGAACCACGATTCTTGGCACCGGCGGCATCGCGGCGCATCATGCGAACTCGATCGGCGCGCTGGGCGGACACGGCATCGACGCACAGGTCACGCACGCCGTGGACATCGACGCCGACCGCGCGGCGAGGTTCGCCGCCGAGTTCGGCATCCCCCGGCACGGGACGTCGCTGGCCGACGTGCTGCCCGAGACGGACGTGCTGCACGTGTGCACCCCGCCCGGCGCCCACCTGGACGCCACGCTCGCGGCGCTCGCGGCCGGTGTGCACGTGGTCGTCGAGAAGCCCGCGGTGCTCTCCCTCGCCGAGCTGGACCGGATCGCCGTCGCCGAGCGGACCGCCGCCCCCGCCCGGACGGGCCAGGGGACGGCACGGTTCACCCAGGTGGTGCAGCACCGGTTCGGAGCCGGGGCGCTGCGGCTCCGCCGTCTGCTGGACGACGGCGCGCTCGGCCGCCCGCTCGTCGCCACCTGCGACACCCTGTGGTTCCGGCCGCCCGCCTACTTCGACGTCCCGTGGCGCGGTCGCTGGGACACCGAGGGGGGCGGCCCCACCATGGGGCACGGCATCCACCAGTTCGACCTGCTGCTCGCGATGTTCGGTGAGTGGACCGAGGTCACGGCGATGGCCGGCCGCCTGGCCCGCGAGGTGGACACCGAGGACGTCTCGATGGCGATCGTGAGGTTCGCGAGCGGCGCGATGGCCAGCGTGACCAACAGCCTGCTCTCCCCGCGCGAGACCTCCGACCTGCGCTTCGACACGGAGAAGGCCACGGTCGAGCTGTCCCACCTGTACGGGTACTCGGACGAGAACTGGACGTTCACCCCGGTGGCCGGCCAGGACGACGTCGCGCGGCTCTGGGTCCCGGAGCCCGACGCCCTGGGAAGCGGGCACGCCGCCCAGTTCGTCCCGACGTATCGCGCGTTCGCCGCCGGCGAGGCGCCGCCCGTCACCGTGGCGGATGTCCGCGGCACGCTCGAACTGGCCGCCGCGATCTACCGGTCCGCCTTCACGGGAGTGCCGGTCCGTGCCGGGCAGATCGGCACCGACGACCCCTTCTACGGGTCGATGCGCGGATCCGGGCCCGGGTGGGCTCCCGTCAAGGGCGTCACCGCCGACGCCGAGGAGGTCGCCCGATGAGCGAGCCGGTCCAGAACTCCGAACCGCGCCAGGGCCAGGACGGGCCCGGCGCGACGGCGGCCGTCCCGCGCCTCGACGACGACGGGACCGCGCTGCACTGCGACCTCTTCACCTACGTCTACCGGCCGACCGACGTCCAGTACGAGTCGCCCCGGCCCTACTTCCACCCGATCCGGACGGCCGGCGGGCGCGAGGTCAGCGCCTACCGGCCCTGGGACCACGTGTGGCACAAGGGCATGGCGTGGTCGCTGCCCAACGTCGGGCCGTGGAACTTCTGGGGCGGGCCCACCTACGTGCGGGAGCGCGACTACCAGAACCTGACGAACGACGGCACGCAGGAGCACCAGCAGTTCGACAGCGTCTGGACCGACGGCGGGTCGGCCGGGTTCAGCGAGGAACTGGCCTGGCGTGCGACACCTGCCGGGTGGGAGCCCCCGGGGCCCGACGGTTCGTACGGTCCGGGCGGTCCCGTCGCGGGTGCGCCGGGCGACGTCGTCGTCCGCGAGCGGCGTTCCGTGCGGGCGGCGGTGCACGCCGACGCGTGGGTGCTCACCTGGCGTTCGGAGATGACGAACGTCACCGAGGAGTCGCTCGACATCGGCAGCCCCACCACCAACGGCCGCGAGAACGCCGGGTACGGCGGGCTGTTCTGGCGCGGTCCGCGGTCGTTCACCCAGGGGGTGGTCCTGGCCCCCGGCTTCACCGGTGACGCCGAGGAGGTGCGCGGCGAGCGGTTCGAGTGGCTGGGGATCGTCGGCCGGCACGACGGCGCCGCGCCCGGGCCCGAGGGCGGCTCGGCCGCCTCGACGGTGCTCATGGTGGACCCGGGGACGAATCCGGGCGGCATGCCGCAGTGGTTCGTGCGGGCCTCGCCGTTCTGCTGCATCTGCCCGGCGCCGTTCTTCAGCACGGAGGTGCCGTTCCCCGCCGGTGAGACGCTGGTGTTCGAGTACGCGGTGGTCGTGGCCGACGGAGAGTCGGACGGCGAACGCGCGGAACGCCTGGCGGACAGGGGCCGGAGGGAGCTCGGGGAGCGCACGAGATGGTGAACGGACCGGTCTTTCCCGGCGGGACGTCGGTCTCGCACCTGCGGGTCTATGACTGGCCCGCGCCCGACGCACCGGGAGGGTCCGGCACCCCGCACCTCCACACCACGTCGACCGAGGCGTACGTGGTGCTCGCCGGGCACGGCCGCGTCGAGACGCTGGGCCCGGAGGGCTTCGCGTCGCATCAGCTGGCCCCGGGGCGGATCGTCTGGTTCTCACCCGGCGTGATCCACCGCGCGGTGAACGACGGCGGGCTGGAGGTGCTGGTCGTCATGTCGAACGCCGGGCTGCCGGAAGCGGGGGACGCGGTCATGACCTTTCCGCCGGACGTGCTGGCCTCGGCCGACGCCTACCGGGAGGCGTCGGCACTGCCGGAGGTGGTGGGTGCGCCGGGGCCGTGGGGTGATGTGGAGGCGCCGGGTGACGTGGCGCCGTCGGACACCTCGGGGCCGTCCGGCATCTCGGGTCTTGCGGGTGACCCGGCCGGCGACATGGCCGAGGACCCGGCCGTCGCCGCGGCCGCCCGTGCTCGGCGGGATCTGGCTCTGGAGGGCTATGCCGCCCTGCGGGACGCCGTCGAGGCGAGCGGCCCGGCGGCGCTGGAGCCGCTCTACACCGCGGCGGCGCGCCTGGTCGGGAGCCGCGCGGAGCAGTGGCGTGACCTGTGGACGACGACGGTCGCCCGCGCCGCGACCGAGACGGACGAGGCGCTGGCGGCGCTGGCGGGGCGGGCACCCGCGACCGCCGTCGAGCACCTGATGGGTGGAGCCGTGGCCGCGACCGAGGCGCGCCCCGGTGCGCGCCGTTACGGCATGTGCGGGAGGCTGCGCGTCTGGTCGACGCGCTGACGGGGAGACGCCGTGGCCGGAGAGCGGCTCCGCCGGTGCGGCGGCCTCCATGTGCCGTGGGCAACTGGTTCTTGACCAAATCGTCACCTGGCATTGCGGTCAGGGGGATGGACAGCGCTTGCCGGTCATGTTGTATCGTTTCAATCCATGCGGGCCGGGTAGGACCGCCCGCAACTGTGAGACGAACCTCCGGAGTCGGTGCTGACTCCGGGTGAGCGAGGAGGCTCCAATGAGGATCGAACGTAGGGCTGTCGCCGGGCGGCCCGCCCGCAGGACCGCCGCCGGAATCGCCGTCGTCTCGACGGCGGCGCTCGCGCTCACCGCCTGCTCGGGCGGAAACGCGAGCGGGGGCGGTGCCGGCTTCGCCGACGAGCTCGACCCGGAGGAGGAGATCAGCCTCTCCCTCGCGTGGTGGGGCGACGACGACCGCGCCAACAAGTACGAGGAAGCCGTCGCGCTCTTCGAGGAGCAGAACCCCAACATCGAGGTCGACACCAACTGGATCGCCTTCGACGACTACTGGCCGGCCCGCAACACCGAGGCCGCCAGCGGCTCCCTGCCCGACGTCCTGCAGATGGACCTGTCCTACCTGCGGCAGTACGGCGGAACGGGCCAGCTCGCGGACCTCTCCGAGGCGATCGACACGAACCTCGACACCTCCGGCTTCGACGAGCAGCTCCTGGCCGCGGGCGCGATCGACGGCGCGCAGTACGGCATCCCCACGAGCACCAACACCCTCGCCCTGTTCTACAACGCCGACGTGCTCGACGAGATCGGGGTCGAGCCGCCCGCCGAGGGGTACACGTGGGAGGACTACGCGGCCTTCGTCGAGGAGGTCGAGCAGGCGGGCTCCGGTGAGGACCCGGCGATCTACGGCAGCGGCGACTACACCACCACCTTCTGGTTCTTCTGCCAGTGGCTGATCCAGCAGGGCACCGAACCGTTCACCGAGGACGGCGAGCTGGGCTTCACCGAGGCCGAGATGACGGAGTTCCTCGAACTCGGCTCCGACGCCCGCGACGCGGGGATCTTCTTCCCCATCGAGAAGACCAAGCAGATCGAACCGCTCGGCGGGTTCACGGTCAGCGAGGCCGCCTCGGAGATGAGCTGGGACAACTTCCTGGCCGGCTACGTCGCCGAGACCGAGCAGGACATCCGGATGCTGCCGATGCCCTCCGGGGCGGACGGCCCGCGGATGTTCTGGAAGCCGTCCATGCTGCTGTCGGCGTCGGCCAACACCGAACACCCGGCCGCCGCGGCCGCGCTGATCGACTTCCTGGTCAACGCCCCCGAGGTCGGCACGATCTTCGGCACCAGCAAGGGCAACCCGGCCGTCGCGGCGCAGCGCGACGCGATGGAGGTCGAGCCCGGCTCGATCGACGAGCAGGTGGTCAGCTTCGAGGAGGAGGTCGCCGACCTGGTGACCGAGCCCGCGCCGATCCCGGTGGAGGGCTTCGGGGCGATCGAGGCCGAGTACAAGCGGCTCGGTGAGGAACTGCAGTACGGCAACGTCACCGTCGACGAGTTCGTCACCCAGTGGTTCGCCTTCGCCGAGAGCAACGTCGGCCAGTCGTGAGCGCTACGGCCACCGCCGACGCGCCTGTCCGCGCCGCCGCGCCCCAGCAGCCCCGCCGCCCCGGGGCGCGGCGTCGCGCGGACATCGCCGCCGGCTACACGTTCCTGAGCCCCTGGCTGCTCGGATTCGTCCTCCTGACGGCCGGGCCCATGCTGGCCTCGCTCTACCTGGCGTTCACCGACTACGACCTGTTCCGCCCGCCGACCTGGATCGGCCTGGAGAACTTCACCCAGATGTTCTCCGATGCGCGCTACCTCAAGTCGGCGCAGGTCACGGCGCTGTACGTGTTCGTCGGGACGCCGGTCAAGCTCGCCGCCGCCCTCGCGGTCGCGATGCTGCTCAACATGAAGTTCTCCGGCCAGGGCGGGTACCGGTCGGCGTTCTACGTGCCGTCCCTCGTGGGCGCCAGCGTCTCGGTGGCGATCGTCTGGAAGGCGATGTTCATCGACGACGGCGTGGTCGACCGCGTCCAGCAGTCGGTGGGTGCGCCGGCCGGCGGCTGGGTCGGCAACCCCGACATGACGATGCCGATGATGATCCTGCTGGCGGTCTGGCAGTTCGGCGCGCCCATGGTCATCTTCCTGGCGGGCCTGAAGCAGATCCCCGCAGAACTGTACGAGGCGGCCTCGGTGGACGGCGCCGGCCCGCTGCGCAAGTTCTGGAACATCACGCTGCCGATGCTCTCGCCGGTGCTGTTCTTCAACCTGCTGCTGGAGACCATCCACTCGTTCCAGGTCTTCGCGTCCGCGTTCATCATCTCCGGAGGCACCGGCGGCCCCGCGGACTCCACGAACTTCTACACGCTGTACCTGTACACCCGGGGCTTCGTGCAGTTCGACATGGGCTACGCGTCCGCCATGGCGTGGGTGCTGGTGCTCGTGGTGGGCGTCATCACCGCAATGATGTTCCGCACCTCCCGCGCGTGGGTGCACTACTCGGGAGAGGAGAACTGATGAGTACCGCACAGGTGGGCCACGCCCCGCCGGACGTCGCCACCCGGCGACGCATCCCCCCGGCCACGATCGTCAAGACCGTGGTGTTCCACGCGGTCACCCTCGCGATGCTCGCCGTGGTGCTCTACCCGGCCGCGTGGATGGTGCTGTCCGCGTTCAAGCCGAGCAACGACATCATCGGCAACATCGACATCATCCCCGAGACCTGGACCCTGGCGAACTTCGGGACCGCCCTCGGCGGCATCGGCGGCATCCCGTTCTGGAGCTTCTTCTGGAACTCGACGCTGCTCGGCGTGCTCAGCGTGATCGGCATCGTCCTGTCCGCGACCGTGTCCGCCTACGCGTTCGCGCGCGTGAAGTTCCCTGGCCGCAAGATCTTCTTCGCGATCATGATCGCCACGCTCCTGCTGCCCACCCACGTCGTGATCATCCCGCAGTACATCATGTTCAACTCGGCGGGCCTGGTGAACACGTACGTGCCACTGCTCGCCGGCAAGTTCCTCGCCGCCGAGGCGTTCTTCGTGTTCCTCATGGTCCAGTTCATGCGCAACCTGCCACGCGAGCTCGACGAGGCCGCGCGCATCGACGGCGCCGGCCACTTCCGCATCTTCCGGTCCATCATGTTGCCGCTGATGCGCCCCGCGATCATCACCAGCTCGATCTTCGCGTTCATCTGGTCCTGGAACGACTTCCTCGGCCCGCTCCTGTACCTGAAGAAGCCCGACCTGTACACGCTGCCGATCGCCCTGCGAGCGTACGTGGACCAGACCTCCGTGTCCGACTACGGCGCCCAGATGGCCATGGCCGTCCTCGCGCTGGTCCCCGTGATCCTGTTCTTCGTGATCTTCCAGCGGTACCTCGTCGAGGGCGTCGCGACGCAAGGGCTGAAGGGCTGATCATGGCAGCTCCTACCGATCTGCGGCACTCGGTCCGCCCGGCGCACCCGGTCGGCCCGGCGTACTCGGTCGGCCCGGGGCGTCCGGCCGGTGTGGCGCGTGGCCCCCGAACCTTCTCCGACGGGTTCGCGTTGCTCGCCGAATGCCTGCTCGTCGGCGTGTACGTCCTGATCGCGAGCCTGCCGGTGATCACCGTGCCGGCGGCGCTCGCGGCCGGCACCGCGCATCTGCGCCGGCACCTCGCCGGCCAGGGCACGGGGATCGGGTGGTTCGCCCGCGACTGGTGGGCGGCCGTGCGGGACCTGTGGGTCCTCGGCGTGGCGGGCCCGGCACTGGCCGGGATCCTGGCGCTGAACGCCGAGGTCGTGGCCTCGGGTCTGCTCCCCGGCGGCCAGGCCGTCCGGTGGGGCGGCCTGGCGGTCGCCGTGGTGTCCGCGGTCGTCATCCTGCGCGTCGCGGGCGTCTGGTCGGTGTCCGACGACGGTGGGCGGGCTCACCCTGGTCGGTCCCTCGTCGAGCGGTCCGCGCGTTCTCTTGGTGGCCTGGTGTCGTTCGGGACGCGGCAGGCCCGCGAGGACCTGGTCGGGACACTCCTGCTGGTGGTGGCGATCGGCCTGTGCGGCGTCCTGGTCTGGATGCTCACCCCGCTGATCGCCGTCGTCGGCGGCCTGCTGTGTCTGGCGGTCGTCGCCGTCGGGTCCCGTCACGACAGCAAACTCCGACAGGAACGCGCGCCCAGCACCTCCGGCCAGTAACACCGCACTGCAACCCCCGCACTGCAACCCCCGCACTGCAATCCCCGACAGACAAGGAGTACAACGATGTCATCCTCGTCCCTCCGGGCAGGCGCGGCCGTGACGGCCGGGATCGCCCTGGCCGTCACCGCGGCGCTGCCCGCCCAGGCAGGCCCACCAGCCCGTTCGGCGTCGTCCGCCGCTGCCACCCCGGCGGCCACGGCGGTGTCGTCCAGCCCGTCGCCGTCGAGCCCGTCGTCGGACACGGCGGCGTCCAGCGCCTCGGAGCGCCACGGCCGGGCGGGATCCGGCCCCGGGCGCGGCGCCCCGCTCGAAGACCTGGACCGCGGGCTCGTCGCCGCCGCGACCAGTGAGGGCGTGTTCCTCAGCTGGCGGCTGCTCGGCACCGAGGTGACCGGTGCCACCGACACCGGCATGGCCGGGCCGGGCTTCGCCGTCCACCGCGACGGCCGCCGCATCGCCACGGTCACCGACTCGACGAACTTCATCGATCCCCAGGGCTCGGCGGACAGCCGGTACACGGTGCGCCCGCTCGGCGGCGGTCGCGACGGCAACGCGCGTCCGTCCGGCGGCCCCGCCGGCACCGCCCGTCCCTGGGCCGACGACTTCCTCGACATCCCGCTGAACAAGCCGGCCGACGGCGTCACCCCCGCCGGCGAGGAGTACACCTACAGCGCCAACGACGCGTCGGTCGCCGACCTCGACGGCGACGGGACCTACGAGATCGTCGTGAAGTGGGACCCGTCCAACTCGAAGGACGTGTCCCAGAAGGGCTACACCGGCAACCAGCTCCTGGACGCCTACACGCTCGACGGCACCCAGCTCTGGCGTATCGACCTGGGCGTCAACATCCGGTCCGGCGCGCACTACACGCAGTTCCCGGTCTACGACTTCGACGGCGACGGCACCGCCGAGGTCATGGTCAAGACCGCGCCCGGCACGAAGGTCACGCGGTACCGGCACGGCCGCCCGGGACCGTCGTCGTACATCGGCATCCCGTGGGACGACCGGCGTGCGGGCGTGCGGCACGGCGACGACTACCGGTTCTCGGCGGAGGACTACTACGAGTACCTCGTCGGCGTGCTCGCCGGCTGGTCGGAGCGTGAGGAGGTGACGAGCGGGCAGTGGCCCGCCACGCTGGAGGAGGCGTGGGGCATCGAGCCGCGGTGGGAGTACCCGCTGTCCGACGACGACGCGCGGGCCGCGGCGGACCACTTCGTCGACGTCTACGCACCCGCCCGCTCCGGGCGCAACGAGTTGCGCGAGTTCGAGGGCTTCGTCATCACCGGCCCGGAGTACCTCACGGTGTTCGACGGTGCGACCGGCCGCGACCTGCAGACCATCGACTACAAGCCCGGCCGCGGGGACGACGGCCTGCTGTGGGGCGACTACGCGATGAGCCGGATCGAGCCGGGCAACCGGGTGGACCGGTTCCTGTCCGGCGTCGCCCACCTGGGCGGCCCCGAGGAGAACGCCAGCGCGGTCTTCGCGCGCGGCTACTACACGCGGACCACGCTCGTCGCGTACGACTGGGACGGGAGGCGGCTGCACGAGCGCTGGTTCGCCGACTCGGGGCACGCGCCGATGTCGAACCCGTTCAACGACGGCCCGCACGGCGTCGAGGGGACGTCCGAGGAGTGGGGGACGTTGACCACGCAGGGCTTCCACTCGCTGTCGGCGGCCGACGTCGACGGCGACGGGCGGCACGAGATCGTCTACGGCTCCGCGACGCTGGACGACGACGGGTCGCTGCTGTACTCCTCCTACGACACCATGCCGGAGGGCTCGGCGGACCCCGGCGCCTCGGCGAAGCTCGGCCACGGCGACGCGATGGCCGTGACCGACATCGACCCGTCGCGTCCGGGCCTGGAGATCTGGACCTGCCACGAGGGCGGTGCCTGGGCGCCGTACGGCCAGGCGATGCGCGACGCCGCCACCGGTGAGGTGCTGTTCGGCGCCTTCTCGGGGCGGGACACCGGGCGGTCGATGATCGGCGACGTGTTCCCGGACGTCCCGGGCATCGAGGTCTGGGCCTCGATGCCGGACGGGACGCTCGGGTCCGGGACGCTGTCCGCGACCGGTGAGACGGTCTCGCCCGACACCATGGGGACCAACGCCTCGGTGCGCTGGGCGGGGGACGGCTCCACGCAGATCCTGAACGGCGGCAACGACGTGACGCCGGCGATCGTGGACCGGGAGCGCGGTGTGCTGCGGAGCCTGGACGGGACGCTGACCAACAACGGCACCAAGGGCAACACGGCGCTCGTCGCGGACGTGCTGGGCGACTGGCGTGAGGAGGTCCTGGTGCGGACGGAGGACTCGTCGGCACTGCGGCTGTACCTGTCCACGGAGGTCTCGGACGTGAAGCTGTACACCCTCATGCACGACCCGCAGTACCGGGTGGAGGTGGCGCGTCAGCAGACCACCTACAACCAGCCGTCCTACCCGGGTTTCTACCTGGCCACGGACACGGACTGGACCGCGGTCCCGCTCCCGCCGAACGCCAGGGACTGACCGGACGCCGGCCGGCCGGCCGAACTGGCCGGCCGGCCCGCTCGCCCGCTGTCGACGACCACGCCATTCTGACCAATGTTGACGTTACCATCGGCCAGAATGGCGTGGTCGTGCGGGTGCCACGGCGTGGTCGGCCCGAAGGCGGGTGCGGCGGACGTCGCCCGGTGACCGGCCGTACGACATCGACCCCCCAACCGTTTCGAGACAGGATCCATCCATGCGACGACGCACCTCTCCCGGCAGCTTCGACCCTGCCGGGATCCGCCCCTGGAACGCCGGCCTCGACGGGCTCGCGTTCGGCGGCGACTACAACCCGGAGCAGTGGCCCGACGACGTCCGCCTCGAGGACATCGAGCTCATGCGCGAGGCGGGAGTGAACATCGTCAGCCTCGCGATCTTCGCGTGGGCCACGATCGAGCCCCGCGAGGGCGAGTTCGACTGGGCCTGGCTGGACACCACCATGGACCGCCTGCACGCGGCGGGCATCAAGGTCGCCCTGGCCACCGCTACCGCCGCCGCGCCGCCGTGGCTCACCCGCAGGCATCCCGAGATCCTTCCCCAGCGCTCCGACGGCACGGTCCTGGCGCAGGGCTCCCGGCAGACGTACTCGATCCACCACCCGGTCTTCCGCGACTACGCCGTCGCCATGGCCGAGCGTGTCGCGCGCCGGTACGCCGACCACCCGGCGCTCGCGCTGTGGCACGTCGACAACGAGATCGGCTGCCACAACCCGCGCGACTGGTCCCCGGCCGCCGCCGACGCCTTCCGCGACTGGCTGCGTGAGCGCTACGGCGACCTCGACGGGCTGAACGAGGCCTGGGGTACGGCGTTCTGGTCGCAGCGGTACGGCTCGTTCGACGACGTGCTCCCGCCGCTGGACACCACCGCCTTCGCCAACCCCACCCAGCGGCTCGACTTCGACCGGTTCAGCTCCGACGCGCTTCTCGACTACTACCGCGACCTGCGCGACGCCCTCCGCGAGATCACCCCGCACGTGCCGACCACCACCAACCTCATGGCCGGAAGCCACAAGGAGATGGACTACTTCTCCTGGGCGGACGACATGGACGTGATCGCGAACGACAACTACACCATGGCCGCCGACCCGGACCGGCACCTGCTGCTCTCTCTCAGCGCCGACCTGACCCGCGGAATCTCGGGCGGCGACCCGTGGATCCTCATGGAGCACTCCACGAGCGCCGTGAACTGGCAGGAGCGCAACCGCGCCAAGGAGCCCGGGGAGATGCTGCGGAACTCGCTGGCGCACGTCGCGCGTGGGTCCGACGCCGTGATGTTCTTCCAGTGGCGCGCCAGCAAGGCGGGCGCCGAGAAGTACCACAGCGCGCTCGTGCCGCACGCGGGGACGGACTCGGACCTGTGGCGGGACGTCGTCGGGCTGGGCCGGGCGGTCAAGGCGCTCGGGGAGGTGCGCGGCTCCCGCGTGGCCGCGCGGACCGCGCTGGTCCTGGACTGGCCCGCCTGGTGGGCCTGCGACCAGGACGTGCACCCCACCCAGGTGCGGTACCCGGATCAGGTCCTCGCCTGGTACAAGGCGCTGTGGCGGCTCGGGGTGACGGTGGACATCGTGCCGCCGTCCCGTGACCTCGACGACTACGACCTGGTCGTGGTGCCGACCCTGTACCTCGTGTCCGACGCCGACGCCGCCCGCGTGCGCGCCGCCGCCGAGCGTGGGGCGACGGTGCTGGTCACGTACTTCTCCGGGATCGCCGACGAGAACGACCACATCCGTCTCGGCGGGTACCCCGGCGCCTACCGCGACCTCCTCGGCGTGCGGTCCGAGGAGTTCTTCCCGCTCCAGGAGGACGAGGCGGTGCGCGTCACCGGCGCGTCGCTGCCGGACGGCGGCCTCACCGCCGGCCTGTGGACGGAGAAGTCGACGGCCGCCGCCGACGTCGAGGTGATCGCCGCCTACGACGACGGCCCCCTTCCGGGCCGCCCGGCGATCACGCGCCGGACGGTCGGGAACGACGGCGTACGCCCGGGCCCCGAGCAGGTCGAACGCACCGGGCCGTCGGCGGCCTCGGCGGGACAGGCGGGCTCGGCCGGACACGAGGGCTCAGCCGCACAGGCGGGCTCGGCCGCACCGGCCGCCTCGGGCTCGGCGGGCGCCTCGGGCCCGGCGTCCTCGGCCGGCTCCGCCTGGTACGTCGCCACCCGCCTGTCCGACGACGGCGTCGCCCACATCGCCCGCCGCGTCGCCGAGGAGGCGGGCGTGCTCCCGCCGGCCCCGCTGCCGGAGGGGGTCGAGGTGGTGCGCCGGGTCGCCGACGACGCGGAGTTCGTCTTCCTGATCAACCACACCGACGCGGAGGTCACCTTCGACACCGGGGCGCCCGGACCGTCGTCGGACACCGATGCCACCTCCGGGAAGGAGCTCCTGACCGGCGAGACGGTGACGAGTTCACTGACGGTCCCGGCCGGAGCGGTCCGCGTGCTGCGCCGGCCGGTGGGGTAGGCATGAGCAGAAGGCGGTGACGCCCCGGCTCCCGCCCGCCTCACCTTCGGTGCCGCTGTTGGGTGTCCGTGGGGCGGGCTGGGGCCGGGTGGGCGGGGGTGGCGCCGGGGAGCCTTCAGCGGGTTGCGGACGACTCCCGGACCACCAGTTCCGGCTCGAACACCACCTGTTCCGGCGCCGAGCCCTCCGGCCGGAACAGCAGGTCCGCCGCGCGGGTGCCCAGCTCCAGCGTGGGCTGCCGCACCGAGCTCAGGGGCGTGGCGAGCTCCGCGGCGAACGTGACGTCGTCGTACCCGACCACCGCCATCTCCTGCGGGACCGCGACGCCCTCGCGGCGGAGCGTGCGCAGCACGCCCAGCGCCACCAGGTCGTTCACACAGAACACCGCGGTCGGGCGCGCGGCGGCCGGCAGCGCGATCACCTCGCGGATCCCCGCCTCGCCGCCGTCCGGGGTCAGGCTCGGCACCGTGATCTCCACCAGCGCGGTCTCGGGATCGAGGCCGGCGTCGGCCATCGCGGCGGCGGCACCCTCGCGGCGGTCCCGGCACTGCCGGATCGTGTGCGGGCCGTTGAGCAGGGCGATCCGCTCGTGCCCCCGGGCGATCAGGTGCTCGACGGCGAGACGGCCGCCGGACACGTCGTCCACCGCCACCGACGCCAGCTCCGGGACCGGTGACGGCCGGTCCAGCAGCACGGCCGCCGTGCCGCGTTCGCGCAGTGCCAGGACATGGTCGATGTCGTCCGTGGCCGGGCTGACGATGACGCCCTGCACCCCGTGCTCCTCGTAGAGGCGCAGGTAGCGGCGCTCGCGGTCGAGGTCCTCGTCGGATCCGGCGACCATGAGGGTGAAGGAGTCGCGCTCCAGGCGGTCCTGGATGCCGCGCGCGACGTCCGTGAAGAACGGGTTGGAGAGATCCAGCACCACGACGCCGACGCTGGTCAGCGTGCCCGCGCGGAGCTGCCGAGCCGATCCGTTGCGCACGAAGTTGAGCTCGGCGATGGCTGCCTCGACCCGCTCGCGGGTCGCGGGGAGCACGCGGTCGGGCTTGTTGAGCACGTTCGAGACGGTGCCGACGGCGACACCGGCGGCCTTGGCGACGTCGGTGATCGATGCCCGACGGCGGGGCGTGCGCGTGCTCGCCGGGTCTGCCGCCTTCGACGCCTTCGTGGAGTTGGCCATGCCTCATTATGGAGCGATTCGCCGCGGTGACGCCGACGCGGCCGGCCCTCGTCCGCGAGGCGGAGCCTCCCGTGCGGCTCCGGGGCCTGCGGCGCGCGGGCCTCTTGTCCGGTACCTTCTGAAGCGTTTCAACGGATCGAGCGTCGTGGGCGGTGGCGCAGTCACCTCGGGCGCGAAACGCAGTGGGAGGTCAACGATGACGGATTCCTCGGTTCGCCCGGCGGCTGGGCGCGGCCCGCGGCGGGGGCGTGTGTGTTTCACCTCGCGGGTCCGGGCCGACCGGCTCGACGAGTACCGCGCGGCGCACGCCGCGGTCTGGCCGGAGATGCTCGAGGCGCTCCGCGACACCGGCTGGCGCGACTACCACCTGTACCTGCGCGACGACGGCCTGCTGGTCGGCGTCCTCGAGACCGACGACTACGACGCCGCGCAGGCGGGTATGGCCGCCACGGAGGTCAACGCCCGGTGGCAGGCGGAGATGGCCGGCTTCTTCGTCGACGCGGGCAATCCCGACGAGGGCTTCGTGATCCTCGACGAGGTCTTCCATCTCGAGGGCCAGCTGCGGGCGGCCGGACTGCCGGAGACCCGGGAGGGGTGACGGGCGCCCGCTGCTTGACCGCAGAGCACGGCGCCGGTTAGTGTCGCCTTGAATCGTTTCAAGGCGCCCGTCGGGTGCCACACCGCTGCGCGCGACGATGCGCCGGAAGGGAGCCGTGCCGATGACGCCCGAATCAGCCAAGGCGGCACTCCGTGACCAGACCATCGAGCTCCCGTCATGGGCCTTCGGGAACTCGGGGACCAGGTTCAAGGTGTTCGGCCAGCCGGGCGTCCCCCGCGACCCGTACGAGAAGCTGGCCGACGCCGCACAGGTGCACCGGTACACCGGTATCGCGCCGCGGGTCAGCCTCCACATCCCGTGGGACCTGGTCGACGACTTCTCCGACCTGTCACGCCACGCCGCCGACCTGGGCGTCACCATCGGCATGATCAACTCGAACGTCTTCCAGGACGACGACTACATGCTCGGTTCGCTCTGCCACCCGGACGCGGCCGTGCGGCGCAAGGCGGTCGACCACCACAAGCAGTGCGTCGACGTCATGCGTGCCACCGGGTCGGCGCACCTCAAGGTCTGGCTGGCCGACGGTCTCAACTACCCCGGCCAGGACTCGATCCGTGCCCGCCAGGACCGCCTGGCCGAGTCGCTCGCCGAGATCTACGCCGCGCTCGACGAAGACCAGCGCATGGTGCTGGAGTACAAGTTCTTCGAGCCGGCCTTCTACTCGACCGACGTCCCCGACTGGGGTACCTCGCTGCTGCACTGCATGGCGCTCGGCGATCGCGCCGACGTCGTGCTCGACACCGGCCACCACGCCCCGGGGACGAACATCGAGTTCATCGTCGCCCAGCTCCTGCGGCAGGGCCGGCTCGGCGCGTTCGACTTCAACAGCCGCTTCTACGCCGACGACGACCTGATGGTCGGGGCGGCCGACCCCTTCCAGCTCTTCCGGATCATGCACGAGATCGTCCAGGCTGGCGCGCTCGCCCCGGACTCCGGCGTGAACTTCATGCTCGACCAGTGCCACAACATCGAGCCGAAGATCCCCGGCCAGATCAGGTCCGTGATGAACGTGCAGGAGGCCACGGCCAAGGCGCTGCTCGTGGACGCCGACGCGCTCGCCGCCGCCCAGCGGGCCGGTGACGTGCTCGGCGCGCACGGCGTCCTCATGGACGCCTACAACACGGACACCCGGCCCCTCCTCGCCGAGCTTCGCGAGGAGCAGGGCCTGGACCCCGATCCCATGTCCGCCTACGCCGCCTCGGGCTACGCCGAGAAGATCGCGGCCGAGCGGATCGGCGGCGCCCAGGCGGGCTGGGGCGCGTAGGAGGAGTGGCCGAGCACTCGACAACAGGCCGGCCGCATCACCCGCGCCACTCGACATGACCGACCCCGCAGGACCCTTCCGCAGGACAGCTAGGGAGCAGCAGATGACCACCCCTGAGACCAACGCCGCTGTCGACGCACTCGTCGCGCGGTCGAACCGCCTCGGCTCGGACCCGCGCGTCACCAACTTCGCCGGCGGCAACACCTCCGCCAAGGGTGCCGCCACCGACCCCGTGACCGGCGAGGACGTCGAGCTCCTGTGGGTCAAGGGCTCCGGCGGTGACCTCGGCACGCTGCGGCCCCAGGGCCTCGCCGTCCTCCGCCTGGACCGCATGCGCGCCATGGCCGACACCTACCCCGGCGTCGACCGCGAGGACGAGATGGTCGCCGCCTTCGACTACTGCCTGCACGGCAAGGGCGGCGCCGCCCCCTCCATCGACACCGCCATGCACGGCCTGGTCGACGCGGCGCACGTCGACCACCTGCACCCCGACGCCGGGATCGCCGTCGCCGCCGCGGCCGACGGCGAGGCGCTCACCGCCGAGATCTTCGGCGACGAGGTGGTCTGGGTCCCGTGGCGCCGCCCCGGCTTCCAGCTCGGCCTCGACATCGCCGCGATCAAGGCGGAGAACCCGCAGGCCATCGGCTGCGTCCTCGGCGGCCACGGCATCACCGCCTGGGGTGACACCTCCGAGGAGTGCGAGCAGCGCTCCCTGGACATCATCCGCAGGGCGGAGGAGTTCATCGCCGCCCGCACGGCCGCCCTCGCCGAGCGGGGCGAGCACCCGTTCGGCCCCGTCCGCCCCGGCTTCGAGGCGCTGCCCGACGACGCCCCCGCGGGCGAGGCGGACACCTCCGCCCCGGACACCGCCACGGGCCGGGCCGGCGACACCGCGCGGCAGACCGGATCCGGCCCGGACCGCGCCTCGGCCGCCGCCCCCGCGTCACGTCCTGGCCGCCGCGCCAGAGCGGCGGCGCTCGCGCCGGTGATCCGTGGCCTGGCCTCGACCGACGCGCCTCAGGTCGGGCACTTCACCGACTCCGACGTCGTCCTCGACCTCCTCTCCCGCGAGAAGCTCGCCGCGCTCGCGGACCTCGGCACGTCCTGCCCGGACCACTTCCTGCGCACGAAGGTGAAGCCGCTGGTCGTGGACCTTCCGGCGGATGCCCCGCTGGACGACGTCGTCGCGCGCCTGCACGAGCTGCACGCCGAGTACCGCGCGGACTACGCGGCCTACTACGAGCGCGGCGCGGCCGCCGCACGGGAGCGGGGCGAGGAGCCGCCGGCGATGCGCGGCGCGGACCCCCTGATCGTGCTGGTGCCGGGCGTCGGCATGTTCTCGTTCGGGCGGAACAAGCAGACCGCCCGGGTGGCCGGCGAGTTCTACGTGAACGCGATCAACGTGATGCGCGGCTCCGAGGCGATCTCCACCTACGCGCCGATCGACGAGTCGGAGAAGTTCCGCATCGAGTACTGGGCGCTGGAGGAGGCCAAGCTGCGCCGGATGCCGGCGCCGAAGGCCCTGGCCACCCGGGTCGCGCTGGTCACCGGGGCGGCGTCGGGCATCGGGAAGGCGACCGCGCGGCGGCTCGCCGCGGAGGGCGCGTGCGTGGTCATCGCCGACCTGGACGCCGAGAAGGCGCGGGCCGCGGCCGCCGAGCTCGGGGGTCCCGACGTCGCCGTGGGCGTGGCCGCGAACGTGACCTCGGCCGACGACGTCGCCGCCGCCGTGGACGCGGCAGCGCTGGCGTTCGGCGGGGTGGACCTCGTGGTGAACAACGCCGGGCTGTCGATCAGCAAGCCGCTGCTGGAGACCACCGAGAAGGACTGGGACCTGCAGCACGACGTCATGGCGCGCGGCTCGTTCCTGGTGGCGCGCGAGGCGGCCCGGGCGATGATCGCGCAGGGTATGGGCGGCGACATCGTCTACATCGCGTCGAAGAACTCCCTGTTCGCGGGACCGAACAACGTGGCCTACTCCGCGGCGAAGGCCGACCAGGCGCATCAGGTGCGGCTCCTCGCCGCCGAGCTCGGCGAGCACGGCATCCGGGTCAACGGCATCAACCCCGACGGCGTGGTGCGCGGGTCCGGGATCTTCGCCGGGGGCTGGGGTGCGAAGCGCGCCGCCGTGTACGGCGTGCCCGAGGAGGAACTGGGGCAGTTCTACGCGCAGCGCACCCTGCTCAAGCGGGAGGTGCTGCCGGACCACGTGGCCGCGGCGGTGTTCGCGCTGGTCGGGCCGGACCTGCCGCTCACCACCGGCCTGCACGTCCCGGTCGACTCGGGCGTGGCGGCGGCGTTCCTGCGATGAGTGGTTCCCAGTCCGGGTCCGGGCTCGCGCCGGTGGTGCCCACCCCGTCCGCGGCCGGGTCCCCCTTGCCGGCGGCCGAGCCAGCCCCGCCCGCGGTGGGCGCCGCGTTCGTCGCCGTCGACCTGGGCGCGACGTCGGGCCGGGTGATGCTCGGCGTGCTGCACCCGGCCGAACCGGCGGACGCCGGGCCCGCGCGGGTCGAGCTGGTCGAGTGCGGGCGGTTCCTGAACGGACCCGCCGGGGACGACGGCGGCCTGCGCTGGGACTTCGAGGCGCTGTGGCGCGGGATCGTGGCGGGGCTTCGTGAGGCCGCGTCCGCCGCCTCCGTGCGAGGGCTCGAGGTGCGGGGGATCGGCGTCGACTCGTGGGCCGTCGACCACGGGTTCCTGGACGACGGCGGCGCCCTGCTGGCCCCGCCCTGGTGCTACCGCGACCCCCGCACCGACACCGCTCGCGAGCGTGTCTACGCACGGATCCCCTTCGCCGAGCACTACGCCGTGAACGGGCTGCAGGATCTGCCGTTCACGTCCGTGTTCCAGTTCGTCGCGAGCGCTGCGGGAACCGGTGGTGCCTGTGCGTCGAGGTCGGCGCCAGGGGCGGCCGGCGCGGAAGAGAACGCGGTGGCCGCGACGGAGAAGCCCTCGCGGGAGCAGGCGGCCGGCGTGGGGGAGGTGGCCGGCGCGGAGAAGGAGGCCGGCGCGGAGAAGGCCCGCGGCGTGGAGGAGTCCGAGTGGTCTCGCGCCGCGCAGGTGCTCCTCGTCCCCGACCTGGTGACGTACCGGCTCACGGGCCGCCGCGTGGCCGAGGTGACGAACGCCTCCACCACCGGCCTGCTCGACGCCCGAGCCCGGACCTGGTCCGACGCGCACATCGCGCGCCTCGCGACGGAGTTTCCGGAACTGGGCGACCTGCGGGCGCGCCTTCCGGAGCTGGTCGAGCCCGGGACCGCCGTCGGACGCCTCCTGCCGGAGTTCCGTGCGGTGACGGGCCTCGCCGACGTGCCGGTGTTCGCCGTCGCCTCCCACGACACGGCGTCGGCGGTCGCGGCGGCGCCGCTGCCGTTCTCGCCGCCGCCGACCTCGTCGACTCCGCCGACTCCGCCGACTCCGCCGACTCCGCCGACTCCGCCGACCTCGTCGACTCCGCCGACCTCGTCGACTCCGCCGACTCCGCCGACTCCGCCGACCCCGCCGACTCCGCCGACCCCGCCGTCCCCGCTGGCGTCGCCGACGGAAGCCGCCGCCTACATCTCGTCCGGGACGTGGTCGCTCGTGGGCCTGGAGCTGGAAGAGCCCGTGCTGAGCCCTGCCGGCCGCGACGCGAACTTCACCAACGAGCTCGGGATCGACGGCACCGTGCGATACCTCCGCAACGTCATGGGGCTGTGGATCCTCAACGAGTGCGTGCGGGAGTGGTCGGATGCCGACGGCGAGCCGGTCGACCTGGGCGAACTCCTGGAGGCTGCCGCGCGCGAGCCGGGCGGCCGTTGCCTCGTCGAGGTGGACGGCGAGGAGTTCCTCGCACCGGGTGACATGGCGGGCCGGGTACGCGCGGCGATCGAGCGGCGTCGGACGTCGGCCGCGGGCTCGCGGGCTGTCCCGGACACCCGGCCGGCGACGGCCCGCGTGATCCTCGACAGCCTCGCGGCGGCGTATGCCCGCGTGGTGCGGCAGGCCGGCGAGCTGGCGGGGGTTCGGGTCACCGCGATCCACGTGGTCGGTGGCGGGTCGCGGAACGATCTGCTGAACCGCCTCACGGCCGAGGCCGCCGGGCTGCCGGTACACGCCGGCCCGGCCGAGGCGACGGCACTCGGGAACGTCCTGGTCCAGGCGCGTGCGGCCGGAGTACTGACGGCCCCGGACGGCGGCCCGGCGTCGTTGCCGGACCTGCGCGCCACGGCCCGCAGGAGCATCGAACTGCGCACGTACCAGCCCGGCGCGAACCGGGGGCGCGGGTAGCGCTACCCGCGCGACGGTGCGCGGCTCGCGATCCAGTTCGCGACAGCCTGCGCGACCTCGGCGTCCTTGCCGCGCAGGTCGTGCGCGCCGGGGAGGGTCACGTGGGTGACGTCGCCCGGGACGGCGGCGGCGTGTGCGGCCAGTTCGGCCGGCGTGCCGAACGGGTCCTTGTCGCCGGACACGAGGAGGACCGGCACGTCCAGGTCGCCGAAGTGGTCCACGCGCAGCCGGTCCGGCTTGCCCGGCGGGTGCAGCGGATAGCTCAGCAGTACGAGCCCGGCCGCCGGAAGCCCTTCGGCGACCGCCATCGAGCACATGCGGCCGCCGTACGAGCGCCCGCCGAGGAGCAGGTGGTCCGTCGTCGTCCTCGCTTCCCGGGCGAACTCCGCGGCCACCTCGCGGAGGTGCGCGACGGCGACCGGCGGCCGGTCCGGCATCCGCTTCCCCGCGATCCGGTACGGGAAGTCGACCCGTCGCACGGGCACGGGCGGGTCGAGTGCGGCCACGGCGTCGTCGACCGCGACGAGGGTGTGATGGTCGCGCGACGCGCCCGCACCCGGCGTGAGGATCAGTCCGGCGACGTTCATCGCACCATTCTCATCCGCGGCGGAGCATCATGAGCACCCCGCCGGCGGCGGCCGCGCCGATGCCGCCCAGGATCAGCCACATCCAGACGAGCCCGCCCTGCGGAAGCGCGCCGCTCTCGTCGGCCGCGGCCGAGGGCCGGCCGAACGACCTGATGATCGAGCTCGCCGGGTCGTTCGGTTTCGACGAGATGACGGGATCCGGCTCGGCCGACGGGCTCGCACTCGGGCTCGGACCCGGCGTGGAGGGACTCGGTTCCGGCGTCGGCTCGGACGGGGACGGGGACGGTTCGGGCTCGGGCTGCGGATTCTCCGGAGCGGGCGTGGGCTGCTGAGTCACCTCGGGGGTCGGCGCGGGGTCGGCCGCCGGCCCGTCCGCCGGCGGCTCGCCGCCCGGTTCCTCCGTCGCCGCCGGGGCGGCTTCCTCCGGCTCGGTGCAGGCCGGCCCGTCCATCCATTCGCCCCAGTCGTAGCGGTCGACGCGGACCCAGGTGACGCAGTAGCCGTCCGGGTACCGGTCGGGGGCCTCGTGGAAGGCGGCCCACCCGGAGTGCCGCTCCGAGCCGTTGAGATAGCGCCGGACGTAGGAGGCGTTGTCGCCGTCCAGCGGCCGGACCGTGTACTCGAGACTCGTGCCGCGGGACACGTGCCGGCCGTCGAAGGCGACACCCTCGGCGGTGACGCCGAGCTCCGCCTCGTGGTCGTACGCGGCCGCGGAAGGTCCGGCCGCGCCGACGAGGCTCGTCGCGAGGATGACGAGCCCGAGGAGCTGCACCGCTCCCAGCCTGATCACAGTCGGTGATACTACGGGACTTCGCCCCATTCCTTGTGGTCCGCAGGGGGTGAAGCTCGGTCAGACGGCGTCGAGGCGAACCGTAGACGTCCCGGCGCGCGACTCCTCATGGGTCGTCAGCGAGAGGCGCGTCAGGCGTTCACCCCAGACGGCGGCCAGTTCGTCGTCGTCGATCTCCCGGACCTCGAGGGCGGGATCGACGGCTTCCCGGTCCCAGGTGATCCGGAGCGAGCGGACCTCGGCGGGCGGCCGGCCGGCGGCGTGCCGCACGGTGGCATGCCCCGCCGCCGCATCGAGCTCCACGTCCCCGGCGAGCAGCCAGTGCAGCGCCGTCGGAGGCCCGCCGTCGGGGTCGTCGTCGAACGACCACTCGTCGCGGACCGTGACCGACTCCGCCGCGCGATCGAGCGTCACCTCGCGCCACCAGGCGTGCAGCCCGGGGACGGGGTAGGCCCCCGCGAGGTCGAGCCGTGCGGCCCACGTGCTGCCGGTCCCGGCCGTCATGGACCTGGCCGCGAACTCCGTGCCCGGGGCCTGCTCGACGCCGCGGACCAGTGGGACGTTGTGCCACGCCGAGCGCATCGGCCACTGCTCGTAGCGGTCCTCACCGAACGTGCCCGCACGGTAGGTCGGCTTTCCGGCGTCGACCACCACGGGAACGCCGTCCAGGGCGACCAGCACCTCCCCGACGTCGTTGTGGTTGTGGTTCTCGCCGTTGTGCCCGCCCTTCACGGCGACGGCGACACCCTCGCCCGAGCCCGGCCGCGAACGCGCCAGCGCGACCTGCGTCTCCGGCAGCCACACCTCGCCCACCAGGGGCGGTGCGGTGTTTGCGGGAAGGGCGGTCCACTCGTCGTCGGACAGCATCAGCACCGCCCGGGAGAGCGTGACGCGCTCGTCCCACAAGATCTCCGGACGGCCGCGGTGGGACGCGGCGTGCCGGGCGGCCTCGTCGTCCCCGACACGCCGCGCCCACGAGTGCACCAGGTTCCACGGCCAGGTCCAGATCGGCCGCGCCGGGCTGTCGGCGACACCCACGTACCACTCGCCGCCCAGGTGCATCCGGTGCGGGAAGGCGACCACCTGCCGGATCGTCTCGGCGCGGGCCGCACCGGCGTCCGACGGCGCCGGCAGGCCGGGCTCCCGCCCGCGAGCGCGGTCGAGCAGGTCCTGCGCCTCCAGCGCGCGGGCCACGCCCTGCCACCAGTAGTGGTAGCCCTCGTCGACGCCGCCGTCGGCCGGGAGCGAGTCCCAGTAGGCCGCGATGCCCTCGTCGACCAGGTCGACGATGTGGCGACGCCGGGCCGCGTCGTCCTCCAGTGCGAGGGCGGCGGCGAGCACGTTGCCCTGGATCCACGGGCTCCAGTTCATCAGCGGGCGGTCGACCCCGAGCCACCACCAGTCACGGCGATGCGTGAACGGGCGCAGCACCCGCTGCCGTGTCTCGTGCCGGATGCGGGCGCGGACTCCCGGAGCCCGGTCGTCGATCGCCGGCCCGAGCAGATGGTCCACCCAGGCGAGCTGGGCGGCGACCTCGCCCGCACCGAGATCCAGGCACGGGTCGGTGACGTCGGCCACGACGTAGCCGCTGCGGCCGTGCGCATGCTCGTGGGCCGCCCAGCACCAGGTGGACTGCTCGCACAGCAGGATCACGCCGTCGACCACCTCGTCGACGAGGCGTTCGTCCCCGGTGTGCAGGGCCGCGACCGCGGCATAGGTGAGACGCCGCTGCCGCGCGATGACACCGCCCTCGTAGTCCTTGCGGTCGCCGTCACGCCAGAACCGGGCGAACTGCGAGGCTCGGGCCTCGGGCCAGGGCGTGCCGAGGGACCGTTCGGCCTGTGCGATCGCCGGAGCGAGGTCAGCGGCCATCCTCTCGGAGGCCCAGAACTCGCGCGCGGTGACGTCCGGCGCGGGGAGGTGGCTCATCGGGAAGTCCTCTCCTTCATCGGGTTCACGCTACCCATTGGACGAACCGGACACGACACCGGCGTCGATCGCGCCGCTGCCGGTGTCGGTGTCGTCCCGGCCGTCAGCGGCCGGGGTGCGGCGCGCCGGTGAGGTGCGGGGCCACGTACTGCTCGTAGCGGGACAGGACCGTGGCCGCCGTCTCCGCGGGCGGGGCCGCCCAGATCTCCTCGTTGAAGATCTCGGTCTCGACGAAGCCCGTGTAGCCGGCGTCGCGCACCCAGCGGGAGACGGTGGCGAAGTCGATGTACCCGTCGCCCACGTGCCCGCGGGAGTTCAGCGGCTCCGGCGCGAGCGGCAGGATCCAGTCGCACACCTGGTACGACGCGATCCGCCGTTCCCGGCCCGCGCGCGCGACCTGCTCGCGCAGCGCCGGGTCCCACCACACGTGGTAGGTGTCGACGACGACGCCGACCTCCTCGGGCGCGAACGGTGCCGCCAGGTCCAGGGCCTGCCCGAGCGTGGAGATCACGGCCCGGTCCGCCGCGAAGATCGGGTGCAGCGGCTCCAGCACGATCCGCACCCCGTGCTCGCGGGCGATCGGTGCGAGGTCCGCGAGCCGGTCGGCGACCCGTGCGCGGGTGGCGACCAGGTCCCGGTCCGCCGGCTCGGCGTCCGGACGTGGCCCGGCTCCCGGGGCCGACATCGCGGGAAGGCCACCGACCACGAAGATCAGCTCCGGCGCCCCGATCGTCGCGGCCTCCTCGAAGGCCCGCTTGTTCTCGTCGAGCGCGGCGGCGATACCGGCGTCGTCCCGTGCGGTGAGGAAACCGCCCCGGCAGAGCGACGACGCCACGAGGCCGGCGTCCGCGATGATCTTCGCCGCCTCGGCGGCACCCACCTCCTGGACGCGATCGCGCCACGGGCCGACGGCACCGAAGCCGGCCGCCGCCGCGGCCTCGCACGCCTCGGCGAGCGTGGCGTGCTTGACGGTCGCGGTGTTCAGCGAGGCCCGGTGCGGGCCGGTCGGGAAGGTGGGGGACGACGGCGCCGCGGGAGCACCGGCTCCTTCGGCAGCCGTGGCACCGTCTGCCGGGGCTTCGCCGGTCGTGTTCTCGCTCATGCGTCCACCCCATTCACTGTGAGGAACGCGCGCATCCGGCCTCCGGCGAGCTCCGGGTCGAGGAGCATGCCGCAGCCGTCGGCCAGCCGGAACAGCTCCACCAGGTGTGGCACCGACCGGCCCGCGTGCAGCCCACCCACCAGCGAGAACGCGGGCTGGAAGCCGTTCAGCCAGGACAGGAACGCGACCCCCGTCTTGTAGTAGTACGTCGGCGCCTCGAAGATCTTCCGGCCGAGAGCCTCCGTGGCGGCGAGGATCTCGTGCCCGCGCCGCGCCGCGCCGGGCTCACCCGCGGCCGCGGCGTCGAAGGCCTGGAGCGCGGTGGATGCGGCCGGGTAGATCGCCGCGAAGATGCCCAGCAGGGCGTCGGAGTGTCCCTGGCCGTCGCCGGTGATGAGCTCGGGGTAGTTGAAGTCGTCGCCGGTGTAGAGGCGGGGGCGGGCGAGGCGGTCGCCGGTCCGGCCGTGTGTCTCGCGGCCGTCCGATCCGTCGGCGTCGGCCGTCACGCCGAACCCCGCCCGCATCGCGACCGGCTCCAGCGCCGCGAGGGCGCGCCGCAGCCCGACCTCGTGCTCCGCGTCGAGCAGCGACACCTTCACGCCGTCGATCCTCGCCTGGTGCGCCTTGATGACGTCCAGGAAGACGTCCGTGGCGGCGGTGACCGACGTCGAACCCCAGTAGCCCTCCAGCGCCGGGTCGAACATCGTGCCGAGCCAGTGCAGCACGACGGGCTGATCGGCCTCCGCGAGGACGGCGTCGTACACCCGCGCGTAGTCCTCCGGGCCGCGGGCGACACGCGCCAGGGCCCGCGACGCCATCACGATGACCTGCGCGCCGGCGTCCTGCACGACATGCACCTGCTCGCGGTACGCGTCCACGACGGCCGCAAGCCCGGCGTCGCCCGGCTCCAGCCCGGCGACGGTCTCGGGCGAGAGCTGGTCCGTACCCGCGCCGCACGCGATGCGTGCCGGGTGCCCGGCGACCGACGTCGAACGGAACGTCGCGGCCTCGGCGGCGGACCGGCGCACCAGCTCCCGCGTCGCCGCCCAGTCCAGGCCCATGCCGCGCTGGGCGGTGTCCATCGCGTCGGCCACGCCGAGGCCGTACGACCAGATGCGGTGGCGGTAGGCGAGCGTGCTGTCCCAGTCGACCGACGCCGGCTCACCGGGCACGTTCGCGGCACCGGCGTGCGGCACGACGTGCGCCGCCGCGAACGCGACACGGCTGGTCAGGGGCTTGTCGGGGAGGGTCCAGGGGCCGGGGGTCCCGAGGTCGAGGACCTCGGTCCCCGACGGCGCCCCGGCGTCGTCGAACACGGGGAGGGTGATCTTCGTGGTGCTCACAGGAGTCCTTTCTGCTGTACGTCGAGACGGAGGGCGCGGTCGGTCCGACGTCGAGCGGTCGGTCCGTTGTCCATGCGGTCGGCCCCTCGGGGGACCGGCTTCTCGACATCCGACCGACCGTCCCCGACAGCGGACCGACCGCAACGCCTGGCGGCGCGAGGTGTCACAGCGTGATCTCCGGGATCTCGATGCGGCGGCCCTCGGCGGACGACTGCAGGCCCAGCTCCGCGAGCTGCACCCCGCGGGCCGCGGACAGGAGGTCGAAACGGTGCGGGCGCCCGGCGACGGCGTCGCGCAGGAACTCCTCCCACTGCGCCTTGAAGCCGTTGTCCAGCTCGGCGTTGGCCGGCACCTCCATCCACTGGTCGCGGAACGACTCCGTGACCGGCAGGTCCGGGTTCCAGACCGGCTTGGGCGTGTGGGCACGCTGCTGCGCGACGCACTTGTTCAGCCCGGCGACGGCGGAGCCGTGGGTGCCGTCGATCTGGAACTCGACCAGCTCGTCGCGGTAGACGCGCACGGCCCAGGAGGAGTTGATCTGGGCGATCACGTCGTCGCCGCCCGGGGTCTCGAGCTCGAAGATGCCGTAGGCGGCGTCGTCGGCGGTGGCGGTGTACTCCTTGCCGTGCTCGTCCCAGCGGGTGGGGATGTGCGTGGCGGTCTTGGAGGTGACGGACCGGACCTGGCCGACGATGCCCTCCATGACGTAGTTCCAGTGGCAGTACATGTCGGTGGTCATGGAGCCGCCGTCCTCGCGGCGGTAGTTCCACGACGGGCGCTGGGCCGGCTGGATGTCGCCCTCGAAGACCCAGTAGCCGAACTCGCCGCGCATCGACAGGATGCGGCCGAAGAAGCCCTCCTCCACGAGGCGGCGGAGCTTGACGAGGCCGGGCAGGTAGAGCTTGTCGTGCACGACGCCGACCGTCACGCCGGTCTCCTCGCGCAGGCGGGCGAGCTCGATGGCCTCCTCCAGCGTCTCCGCGGTGGGCTTCTCCGTGAAGACGTGCTTGCCCTGTCGCATCGCCTTGGCCAGCGTGGCGGGGCGGAGGTTGGTCATCGCGGCGTCGAACACGACGTCGGCCTCGCCGATGGCGGCGTCGAGGTCCGTGGTCCAGTGCGCGACGTCGTGCCGGGCGGCGAGCTCCTTGAGCTTCTCGGCGTTGCGGCCCACCAGGACGGGCTCGACCTGGACGCGCGAGCCGTCGGCGAGGGTGACGCCACCCTGCTCACGGATCGGCAGGATCGAGCGCAGCAGGTGCTGGCGGTAGCCCATGCGGCCGGTCACGCCGTTCATGGCGATACGCAGGGTGCGGGTCATGGGGACTCCTTCGTCGTGCTCGCCGGGGTGGGCCCGGTCGCTTGCTTGCGGGATGGCTTGGAATGCGCTTTCCCAAGCGTAGCGCACGCCGCCGCCCGCCCGACACCGGAGGTGCGTGGCCGTCACCAAAGGCGCCTGGCCGCCACCGGAGCCGCCGTCACGCCTCCGCCCGCCACGCTTCCGGCGGCGAACACGCCATTTGTGGGCATGGGAGCGCGTCCACGGGGCGAAATGGCGTGGTCGCGCGAGGGCTCGGGGCGTTGAGCGGAGGGGCGGGTGGGGTTAGTTCTTGCGGCGGGGGGTGGAGGCGCGGAGGATGACCTCGCCGTGGACCGTGACCGAGCCGGGTGCGGTGGCCTCCAGGCCCTCGGTCGTCTCGGCGTCGGCGTCGAGCTCCGGCTCCAGACCGGTCGGTTCGCCGAGCGCGAGCCGGGTCGCGGCCTCACCGATCCGCTCCAGGGCGATATGCACCGTGGTCAGCGCCGGGGTCACGTCCCGCAGGGTGGGAATGTCGTCGAAGCCGGCCACCGCGACGTCGTCGGGCACGCGCAAGCCGGCGTCGCGTACCGCGGCGATCGCACCCACGGCCATCACATCGTTGACGGCGAAGACGAGTTCGGGCAGGCCGGCGCCGGCGTCCTGGCCGCCGGGCACCGTGTCGGCCGGTCTCCCGGATCGGGCGATCAGCTCTGTCATCGCGGCATGCCCGCCGTCGCGCGTGAACTCGCCGGGTACCACGTCGTCGTCACGCACCGCGCTGCCCAGCGAGGCGAGCACGTCGCGGAAGCCGGCCGTCCGGTCCGCGGCGGTGCGCAGGCCCGCCGGACCGGAGAGGATCCCGAACCGCCGGTACCCGAGCCCGTGCAGTTCCCGTGCGAGGGCCGCCGCGCCGCCCGAGTTGTCGATCTTCACGACCGGAAGGCTCCCGATGGCCTGCCCGATCGTGGCGACCCCGCCGCCGGACTCGCGGAAGGCGGTCAGGGCGCCCTCGAGGTCCAGGGAGATCGCGGTGGGGGCCACCGCGGTGGGAGTCTCTGCTCGGGTGGTACCGGCGTCCGGCGTGGCGGTCTCGTCCGCCGGGGTGCCGACGACGCCGGGCGCGGGTGTGCTCGCGCCCTCGGGCGCGGAGGCGTGGGCGCCGTTGGTCGAGGAGGCGCCCGCGACGTCGTCGGGCGCGGGTGCACCGGCATCGGCGCCGGGCGAGGGCGCTCCCGCTTCGGCGTCGGGCGAGGGTGCGCCTGCTCCGGCGTCGGGCCCGGGTGCGTCTGCTCCGGCGTCGGGCAGCATCCTGCTCCCGGCGAGGATCACGGCACGTCCGCGCTGCCGGCGGACCAGTTCGACGAAGGCCCGCTCCCGCTCCGGTCGCAGCTCGGTGGACGCGAGCGTGACGATCAGCCCCTCGGCCTCGGCGGCGCGGGTGACGCCTGAGGCGATCGCCGAGAAGTACGGGTCGGCGATGTCGTGCACCACGAGGCCGAGGGCTGCGGTCCGGCCACGCGCCATGGCCTGAGCACTCGGATCGGGCACATAGCCCAGGCGGTCCGCGGCCGCCAGGACGCGGTCACGCAGCTCGGGACGAACGGTGCGGGTGGCACTCCCGTTGATCGCGCGGGAGGCGGTGGCCAGCGACACGCCCGCTTCGCGGGCGACGCGGCTGAGCGTGACAGGGCCGTCGGACATGTGCTCATCCTGCCCCAAAGTGCCCGACGACGGTCGCGGGCATGCCGCACCCGCGCCGAACCCGCGCCGCACCTGCCCCGAACCGCACCCCCCTCCCACCCACTCCTGCCGAACCGCACTCACGTGCCACCCACTGCTGCCGAACCGCAGGATGAATCGTGCCAATGAGGAATTGGCACGATTCATCCTGCGGTTCGGCAGCCGGTGGTCCTGCGGTTCGGCAGTCGGTGGTCCTGCGGTTCGGCGGCCGGTCGTCCTGCGGTTCGGCAGCCGGGTGGGTGTGGGGTTGGGGTTCGGGATCTGTGAGCTTTGGGGTCGGGGGTGGAGTTGGTCGGGAGGGGACGGTCAGGTCAGACGTGTGTCAGGCGCGCGCCGGTCTCCCGCCGCGCCCGTTCGATCACCTGGTTGTAGCCCGCGATCATGCGGACGTGGCTGAACCGCGGCCGCACGGCGTCCCGCGCGGCCTGCAAGGACTCCCGGCGCGCGGACGCCTCGATCCAGGTCTCCGCGATCTCCGTGGGTTCGTACGAGGTGACGAACCCGATCCCGGCGACGATGGAGGGCGCGTCCCCCACCGGCGTCGTCACGGGCACCGCCCCGCACATCGCCCCCTCGATGAGGCACAGCGGAGCGGCCTCGCCGAACGCGGAGGTCAGGGCGACGACGTCGGCCGCCGCGTACAGGAGCTCCATGTCGTGCCGGACCCCGAGGAGCTGCACGCGCCCGCGCAGGTCGGGGCGGTCGCCGAGGATCCGTTCGAGGTCGTCGGCGAGGTCCGGGTTCGCACCGTCCATCCCCGCGCCGCACATCAGGACCTGGCCGGACCTGTCCAGGTCGAGGAACTCCCGGGCGGACCGCAGGAACAGTTCCGGGTTCTTCATCGCGTCGTAGCGGGCCGCGTAGACGACGGCGGTGCTGTCGGGCGCGATCCCCAGCGAGCCCCGCAGGGCCAGGCGCCGGGCACCGCGTACCGGACGGAACCGGACCAGGTTGATCCCGTTCGGCACCACGCGGAGCAGTTCCCCCGGCACCCCCGCCGCCCGGTACGCGTCCCGGGTGGACTCCGCGCAGCACACCACGGCGGCGAGCTTGCCGAGGTTCGCCGCCGTGAGCAGGTCGTCGAGCGCATGACCCTGGTGCTCCGGGTCGGACCGGTGTAGGCACGCGACCACCGGCCGGTTCGGGAAAGCCGGCTGGTTCACCAGTCGCAGAGGCTGCTCCTTGAGCGACAGGATCACGTCGGCCCCCTTGGCCTGGCGTGCGGCCGCCGTCATCTCCGCGTCGGTGAAGCCGCGGGGATCGTGTTCCACCTCCGTGCTGCGGCCCAGTGAGGTGATACGCACGCCGGCGGCGCGAAGCGCGCGGTAGCGCGGATCGTCCTCCATGCGCTGAAGCGTCGACTCCCGCTTGACCTCGTGGTGCAGGCTCAGCACCGAGTGCTGCTGCCGGCCCCCCTGGTGCAGACCGGTCACGACCGTGGAGTGCAGTACCCGGGCACCACCACTGAAGAAGCCCTCGTAGAGCGAGAGCACGCGCAGTCCGTTGCGCTGGATCACAGACACCACCTCCGTCTCTAGGAGGCCGCCTGGTGGCCGTGCCGCTTTAGTGCCGTTCCGGCACGTGGCGACTTCGGTCACCGTGCGACCTCCTCACAGGGTGAGGCGAGTTGATGAGAGACGTGTGGCGCTGGTGTTACGTGCGCATGACTTCTTCTAGGAAATGGTGCGGGCGAGATTCCGCAAGGACGCCTCGGCCCGTGTGCGGCCGACCGGGCGACAGCCCAGCCTCGTCCAGCGTCCCACCAGCCGGGGTTCGTCCCGGTAGAGCGCGGCGCCCCGGCGCAGCAGGGTCGTCAGCGGCTTGCGGGACTCGGCGACATCGCGCAGCAGCCGGAACCAGAACGTCACGATCCGGGGCCTGGCCAGGCAGATCGCGTCCGCCAGGATGCCCTCGGCGCGGCAGGCGGCGACGAGTTCCGCCGCGAAGATGCCCTCCGCGATGACGAGCGGCGCGCCACCGGCGTCGAAGATGTGCGTGCCGGTGCGGCGCGACGTCGGGATGTCGTAGACGGGGAGTTCCGCGCGGCCGGTGGTCGCGATCTCGCGGAGCGCGGCGAGGGCGGCGGTCCCGTCCCAGGACGCCGGGTCGTCCCAGTCGACGATGCCGAACGCGTGCGGCAGGCCCGGGTGGTCGACGTCGAGGTAGAAATCGTCGAGCTCGACGACGGGTATGCCGACGCGGCGCGTCAACGAGGACTTGCCGGAGCCCGACGGGCCGGTGAGCAGCACGATCCTCGTGCGCGGGTGGCGGGTGCCGGGCGGCACGTCGAAGAGGGCGAGATCGAGAGGCTCGGCGGGGTGGGTCACGAGGGTCCATTGTCTCGCACTCGGTTGCGAGGGCTCTGATGAACTTAGTCATGAAATATTCACCCATACAGGTCGTTTTCGTCTGGAAACTTCCTTCCCTGGGTCTCATCAAGATGTTGTCGGTGGTGGCCTTCGTCAAAGTTTCTTCGGCTGCTGGAGGCTCAGGGTGTCGGTTGGTTCGGTACGAGGTGCTGGCCGTGGTGCTGGTGTTCTGGCGGCTGTCGTGGGTGGTGTTTCTGCTGCCTATGGCGCGGTGACTGCGTCGCGGAGCAGGTCGGTGGTTGCTGCGGTGACGGCTGGGTCGCTGGTGGCGGGGGCGGGGGCGGCGTGGGCTGTGGTCGAGCGGGATGAGATCGTCGCGGCGCTGTCGGGTGATGCCGGTCGGTGTGATGTGGATTCTGCGCGAACGGCGGAGCTGGCGTTCGAGTTGGCGGTGTTGTGCGGGAAGGACATCGAGATCGAGGCGTTGCGGACGGAGTACGACACGTCGTGGGCGACTCCGCGGGGAACGGTGCTGGCGGACGCGTCTGCGGGTGCGGTGCGGACGGCTGTCGATGGTTCGTGGCGGGAGACGGATCCGAGTATTCGGGTTGATGAGGTGACCGGTGTGCCGGAAGTGGTGGCGCCGGTGTTCGAGATCGATCTGGTCGAGGGTAGTTCGGGCGGCGAGTTCGTGTCGTTGGGCCGGGATGATCTGCGGGTCGCTATGGGACTGCCGTTCGGTCTGGGTGCGCCGGTGGTCGACGAGGCGGATGACTCGCGTGTCGTGTACCCGGCGCTGGATGATGCCGGCCGGGAACTGACGGGTGTGGATGTGGTGGTGCGTGTTCATCCGGACGGGACGGGCGTGACACCGGTGATTCGGGTGGCGGATCAGGCCGCGGCGGACCGTCTGCTGGCGGTGACGGGCCAGGACGGTCTGGCGTTCACGGTGGAGGCTTTTGGCGGTCTGGAGTTGACGGACGTCGAGCCGGTGGATGAGGAGACCGCGGACTGGGACGAGCCGCTTCTGGAAGCAGGCGCTGACGAAGACGCCGGGGTCGACGACGGTGCCTCCGGTGACAGTGGTGCCGCTATGAAGTCTGTCGCCTCGGCAGGGACGGCCGAAGCGTCCGAGACGTCGGCGGAGCCCGTGGAGGGCACGTTCTTTGCCGTTGACTCGGCGGGGGCACCGGTGTTCTCCGGTGGCATGGCGTTGCAGTGGGACTCGGGGGCTGGAGGGGACGCGGGAGCGGCCGGTGCGACCTCCCTGGAGCCGACCGGGTCGTCCGTGGATGCGCAGGAAGCAGGTTCGGCTACGACGTCGTTCGCGGATGAGAGCGGGTCCGAGGAATCCTCGCCCGCACCACCAGTTGACTCGACCGGTAATGCGGGCCTGGAGGAGCCCGGTGAGCGGGTGGATGCGCCGATGCCGGGTGACGCGGTGTCGGTGATGGATGTCGAGGTCGACCAGGATGGCTTGTCGGCGTCGGTGTCGGCGGACCTGGACATGCTTACTGCCGAGACGACGGCGTTCCCTGTTTTCATCGACCCGCCGTTGTCGGGTAACCGGAACGCGTGGACCAACATCAAGCAGGCGTGGCCGTCGAGCAACAGTGCCTGGAAGTTCAGTGGGACCGCGGGCATGGGTTACTGCGATGTGTCGATCGAGCCGGTGTGCTCTCGGTCGGGGAACGTGCAGCGGCTGTTGTGGTGGTTCACGGGGTTGGGTGACGTCGGCCGGGTCGATTCGTCTGATGTCATCAGTGCGACGTTCCGGGCCAAGGGGACGCATTCGTACTCGTGTGACAAGTGGACGGTCGAGTTGTGGAAGATCGACAAGCCGACCTCGGGCACGACCTGGTCGAACCATGTGGGCAATGGCGGCTGGAAGTCGAAGGTGTCGCAGGTGGCGGACGCGTACTACGACTCGTCGTGTGGGGGCACTCATACGACGGAGTGGGACGCGACGAGCGTGGCCAAGACGATCGCCAGCGGCGACTACTCGACTGCGGCGCTGGGTTTGAAGGCTGCGACGGAGACGGACATGCGCGGCTGGAAGCGGTACGCGTATGACGCGCGGTTCCAGGTGGAGTACAACCAGGCGCCGGAGAAGCCGTACGGGCACCGCACCATCGTGGACGCCTCGAACATCGGGTGTGGCACATCGAGTGACCCGGTCTACTCCAACTGGTTGCGGCCAAGGATGCGTGTCGTGACGGACGATCCGGACAAGAACCCGGTGACGGTGGAGTTCGGCGTGTGGGACGTGGCGTCGGGGGCCAACGTCTACCGCTCGGGGTGGCAGTCCTGGAAGAAGCCGGTCGCGGAGTTCTCGCTCCAGCTTCCCGCAGGTGAGGAACTCACGTCGGGCAGGACGTACCGATGGCGCGCGCAGATCAAGGACAATGCTGGCCGCGCTATCGGGTTCTCGAGTACCAAGGCTTGCTACTTCGTCGTGGACAACACCGCGCCGAAGCCGCCGGTCGTGACGCCGCTGCGGGACCACCCTGACGCGGAGGCCTACTACCAGGACTACAAGGAAGCGGGTGGGGCCGGCCTGGCGGGGTGCTTCGAGCTGTACTCGCCGAGCACGGACGCGACCACGCTGTGGTGGGGCTATCAGACGCGCACAAACCTGACGAAGGTGACGTTGAATTCGACGCGCACGACGCAGGTATGCGCGACGCCCCAGGGCGCGGGGGACAAGTTCCTGTACGTGAAGGTCGCGGACGCGGCCGGGCATTCGGCCAGTACGGAGTATGAGTTCCGGGTGGCGACGGCTCGTGAGGACGGCGTGTGGACTTTCGACGACCCGGACAGCCGGGGTGCGGACACTTCGGTGTATGACGCCGATCGTGACGAGTTCGCCCCGGCGGGCGACCTGAACCTGACGTCCTCGGGTGTGGAGTTCGCTCCAGGCCCGCACGCGGAGTTCGGCGCGCGTGATGACGACGACGCCATGGTGGCCCGGGACGAGAACGTGGCGTGGTCGGACGCTCCGGTGATCGACACGACGGACTCGTTCGTGGTCTCGGCACACGTACGGCTGGACGAGGACACGAGTCCCACGGGCTGGTACACCGCGATCAGTCAGGACGCTCCCCTGTACAACGGGTTCCGGCTCGGCTACAACCCGCGCTACTGCCCGGATGTCGACCCGTGCTGGGGCTTCGGGGTCAACCGGGACCTGGAATCGAGCTCTTTGCTACATGCCCGGTCCACGGTGCCGGCGAAGATCGGCGAGTGGGTACACCTGCTGGGCGAGTATGACAAGGACGACGGCACGGTGCGCCTGTACGTGTGTGAGATCGGGACGCCCACCGAGCCTGCCGTGGCCGAGCCGAAGCTGTACAGCACGGAGTATGTCGGTGACTTTCCCCAGGCGTCGGGCCGGTTCGTGATCGGCCGAGGCCTGAGCGGCGGGAACTACACCCATCACTGGAACGGCCAGATCGACAACGTACGCATCTTCCGCGGCGAGGTCGTGGCCGCGGCCAAGATCCGCCGCCTGTGTCAAGGCGCGGAGGCCAACCAGATGGCCGGCGGGGTGGACGACGTCGACCCGACCGAACAGGGCAACTCCGGGCAGGAGGTCACCCCGTGACCGCGAACCATGGGCCCGCGAACGACGACGGGCAAGTGTCCTTCGGTCAGCGACCGGCAGGCACGTCAGGCAGCACACGGGGCCGGCGGGCATCGCGCGCCGGACAGGCATCGCACGGGAAGACAGGATCTGGGGCAGTGATGAGCCAGCAGGACAACGCGCGACGCGGTGCGGGACGTGGTCGGTGGTCGACGGCCGGCGTGAGCCTGGTGGCCGCGGCGGTGACAGTGCTGGTCGGTGTCGACCCGGCTGCGGCCGCCCCGGCCGTGGGGCAGATCGTCGCGCTGGAGGTGGCCGCGGCGGCCGAGGTCGACGCGCTGGAGGCACGCAACGAGAACTTCGAGGAGGTGCTCGCCCAACTCGACTCGCAGGACCCGGCAGCGACGCAGGACCTGACCGCGCCGGCCTGGGAGCCTACCGCTGATCCGTCGGCCCCTGCTGAGGACCTTCCTGCCGAGACGTTGCCCCCGGTGGCGGACGACCCGGGTCAGGAAGGCTCGACCGAACCGGACGAGGACGTTCCGGCGGAGACGACCTCGATGTCCACGATGTCGCAGACAGCCTCGGGACTCGCCGATGCCGGCAGCAAGCTTGACGCGACCGCGCCGACCGGTGAACTCGACGAGTCCGGACCGGGCGGCGAACCCACGCCGTCGCCGGGCGCGGTGGCTGGCACCGCGGAGGAGGCGTCGCAGGAGGACGGAGTCGCCGCCACGACTGCGGACCTCTCGGCCGGCGACGCCCGCGTGGAGGTCGACGGTGTCCAGGTGACCGTGACCGGCGAGAGCAGCGCAGACGCTGCGCAGGGCAGCGAGACGCGGGAGCCTGCAGGCGGGGTCCGGGTCGCGGCAGCAAGCGTGGAGCCGGGAAAGTCTGGTGGCGCTCCGGGTCTGTTGGTGCGCATCGACGCGGCGGCGGTCGGTAAGAAGGCCACCGGCAAGAAGCAGGCTGCGGGAGACGAGGCGGCCACCAGTTCCGAGGAGGTTGCTCCGGCGGATGGCGTGGTCGATGTGCGCGTGGCGTACGAGCAGCTCGCCGCTGATGGCGGGCTGCCGGGAGGTGACTGGGCCTCGCGGCTGACGTTGGTCGACGTCTCGGGCTGTGGCGCGCAGGAGTTGGCGTCGGGCAGCTGTGAGACCGAGCCGGTCGAGGGCGTGGCGAACGACGTCGACGCGAAGACCCTGACCGCGCCCATGGCGGTGTCCGAGCAGGAGGCGACGACTCTGCTGGTCGCGGCGAACGCGTCGGGTGGCGGCGGTGACTGGGGCGCGACATCGCTGGCGCCTGCGGCGTCGTGGGGCGTGTCCGGCAGCACGGGTGCGTTCACCTGGTCGTATCCGCTCACGATGCCCTCTGCGGAGGGACCGGGCCCGCAGTTGAGCCTGTCGTACTCCTCGGCGGCTTCGGATGGCCGGGTGGCGTCGACGAACAACCAGGCCGGGGCCGTGGGTGAGGGCTGGTCGCTGACCGAGTCCTACATCGAACGGAAGTTCGCCCCGTGCGCGGACGATCAGGACGCCCAGGGTGGGCAGACGCCGAACAACGCGTCACACACCACCGGGGACATGTGTATTGGTCTGGACAACGCGACGATGGTGCTGGACGGGCAGGCCGTGGACCTGGTCAAGACCAGTGGCGGGGCCTGGCGGCCGAAGAAGGTCGACGGCACCAAGGTCGAGCGGAAAACCGGGGCGTCCAACGGCGACGAGGAAGGTGAGTACTGGCTGGTCACGACGTCCGACGGGACGAAGTACACGTTCGGTCGTGGGGAGCGGGCCTCGGACGGGTTGAAGACGGGCTCATCGTGGACGATGCCTGTCTACGGCAACCACCCGGGTGAGGCGTGCTACAAGGCGGCGGGCGATGGCGGGTTCGCGGCCTCGAAGTGCCGGCAGACCTACCGGTGGATGCTGGAGCACGTGGTCGAGCCGGCCGGCGGCACGATGACGTACGTCTACTCCACCGAGACGCGCAAGTACGGGCACAACCTGTCCGAGGGGACCTCCACCTATACGGCGGGCGGTTTCCTCAAGCGGATCCTGTACGGCACCCGGACCGGTAACGAGGGCGACGACCCGGCGCCGGTGCGCGTGGACCTGGAGCACTCGACCCGGTGCGTGCCGGGCCAGGGCGTGAACTGTGACGCGGGCCGGGTCAAGCAGAACCTGTCCGCGTGGCCGGACGTGCCTGGTGACCTGGTCTGCTACAAGTCGGCGTCGGAGTGCGGGATCGATGCGATCTCGCCGTCTTTCTACACCCTGTACCGGTTGGCGCGGGTGACCACGCGGGTGCATGACGGCAGTTCGTACAAGCCGGTGGACTCCTGGCGGCTGAACCAGTCCTTCGTCTCGCCCGGGGACGGTTCGCTCGGGGATGGCAGTGGGAAGGTGCTGTGGTTGCGCTCGATCCAGCACACCGGCCACGGCGGCACCACCGATACAGGCGATGACCTGTCGAACAACAAGGTCGTGTTCGCCTTCGACCTGCTGCCCAACCGTATCGACACGGACACCGATGGCCTGCCGCCGATGTACCGGCCGCGCGTGCTGGGGGTGCGCACCGAGTCCGGCGGAGTGATCAACGCGAACTACCGCACCGAGTGCGCTCCGGAAGACGTGCCCGCGGACACCGACGCGGCCAAGCGGGACAACACGCGCCTGTGCTTCCCGGTCGAATGGCGAGGCGACGATCTCCCGATCGACTGGTTCTACAAGTACGTGGTCACCAGCGTCACCCAGTCCGGCGCCTCACCGACCGCCGGTGGCGGGGGGATCGTGACCGGGTCCGAGGACCTGGTCACCAGGTACCGGTACGACGGCGGCGCGAAATGGGTCAAGCCCACCGGGCCCCTGACCGACCCCAAGGACGTCACGTGGTCGGAGTTCCGCGGGTTCCGCACGGTCGTGGTCACCGAAGGTGAGGGATCCCAGGCAAGCTCCACCACCACCCGCTACCTGCGGGGCGTGGACGGCTCCAGCTTCGACGTCGGCCCTGCCGGGCACCGGTACACAGTGAACGACCACGACGCCCTGGCCGGGCAGGTCGTGGAGGTCACCGATCACAACGGTGACAGCAGCCAGGACGCGATCTCGACCACGGTGACCGTGCCGAAGACACCGGTGACCGTCGCCACGGGGATCGACGACGTGGAGGCCACGCGCCTGACCGGCACCGTGGCGTACGGGTTCTCCATGGACGCGGCCGGCAGCGTCGCCACCCGTACGAAGTCCGTGACCACGTTGAACGCGCAGGCGCAGGTCAAGCAGACCGAGGACGCCGGTGACCTGGACACGTCGGGGGATGAGACCTGCTCGCAGATCTCCTACGCCCACGCAGGGACCGGTACCCACGCCGACACGCTCGAGTCGAAGAACATGGTGGCGCTGGTCGAGCGCACCCAGAACTTCGCCGTGGCGTGCGCGGACGTGGAAGCGGGCACGGTATCCCGGCCCGGAGACGTGCTGTCCGACACGGTCGCGACCTATGACGGCAAGGGTCAGGTGACCGCCACCCGAGGCATCGACCCGGACCTGGACCGTGCCACGGGCTCCCTCGGCAACGGCTCGGGTGAGGGCTATGTGACGTTCGAGGAGTTCACCTACGACAGTCTCGGGCGAGTCACCTCCACCACGGACGTCGCGGGCCGGACGTCCACCACCGCATACACGCCGGCCACCGGCACGATCCCGACGAAGATCGTCGCGACCGGGCCGGACCCGGACGGGACAGGCCCGAAGACGGCGATGTCGTCCACGACGACCTACAACGCGGTCACGGGCCAGTTGAAGGCCGCCACGGACACCAACGGGCAGAGCACTCGCGGCACCTACGACGCGCTCGGGCGTCTCGTCGAGGTGGTCTACCCGCAGCACGAGGGCCTGTCGGTCCCATCGGTCGAGTACGAGTACACCACCCGCGCCAACGGTCTGAACGTGGTGCTCACCCGTACCCTCGGCGCGGACCGGGACGATCAGCCGGTCCGGCGTGCGTCGGCGGAGTTCTACGACGGGCTCATGCGCGTGTTCCAGACGCAGGACGAGGCACTGGATACCGGTGAGCTGCGCGACGACGACGCCGCGACGCGGGGTCGACAGATCACCCAGGTGTTCTACGACACCGCCGGTCGCACGTGGAAGCAGACCAGCCCGCAGTACGCCACCGGCCTCGTCACTGACACGCCGGTGCAGCCGGAACTGATCGCCGACTCCGCCACGGTGTGGTCGTACGACGGCGCCGGCCGTCCGGTGGATGAGATCTTCTACGTCGGCAACCCGGACAACCACTCGTACGAGCGGTGGCGGACCGTGACCCGCTACGACGGCAGGTACACGACCGTGGTCCCGCCGAAGGGCGGCACCGCCCGCACGACCGTGGCCGACGCGCGCGGGCGCACCACCGCGCTGTGGGAACACAAGTCCCGCCCGACCGTGGACTCGGATACCGCGGACGGCCACTGGTACGTGCCCTCGACGCTGCCGGGCTTCGACCCGCGCACGGTGCCGGCGTCGTCCTACCAGAAGACGAGCTACACCTACGACCGGTTCGGGCAGATGACCTCGATGACCGGCCCGGGCGGCAACCAGTGGACCTACGGGTTCGACATGGGCGGCCGGCAGGTGCGCGCCTCGGACCCGGACTCCGGAACCACCACCACGACCTATGACCGGGCAGGCAACGTCGCCCGCACAGTGAACGGCAACGGGAACGACGCCGGGGCCACCCAGGCCGTGATCGACGCGAACACGCAGGTGTTCACCTACGACCGGCTCGGCCGGCCCACCCAGACCACCGACGGGGCCGGACAGGTGCGCTCCCGCTGGGAGTACGACACCACGCCGGGTCCGGACGGTACGGCGCTGGCAGGGCTGACGTCCTCGACCACGACCGTGCACGACGGGCTGGAGTACACCACCCGTGTGGACGAATACGACGGCGCGTACCGGCCGACGTCGTCCACGGTGGTACTGCCCGACGGCCTGGACCTGCTGAACGGGCTGGTGGGCCGGGAGTTCACCACGACCACCGAGTACCGCATCGACGGGTCGGTACGTCAGCAGGTCCTGCCGCCGGTGTCGCAGCTGGCCGAGGACGGTTCGGTCGCCGGGACCGTGCTCGGCAAGGAGCACGTGACCACGTTCTACGACGACGCCGGCCTGCCGACCTGGATGGGCGGCGGATTCGGCTGGGGCACCTACGTCGCCGACTCACAGTTCACCGCCGAGGGCCGCCCGCAGGCCATGGACCTGGGCACCACCTACGGCGCCGTTGCCACCTACGGGTACGAGCACGGCACCGGACGTCTGGACCGGATCGGGCTGTCACGCGAGCAGTACGACGCGCGTGACGTGGACATGGACTTCGAGTACGACCCGTCCGGGAACATCACCGCGATCCGCAACACCCCAGGCTTGGGAGACGCGGCCAACGGCGACCCGCACGCCAACGACGACAACCAGTGCTTCGACTACGACGGGCTCGGGCGCCTGATCGGTGCCTGGACCGACGCCGGTGGCACCTGTGCCGACTCGATCGGCGACGTGACCGCCAACCAGGTAGGCGGGCAGGGCTTCTCCGCCGCGCCGTACTGGAACGAATACACGTACGACGCGACCGGGAACCGCACCTCACTGGTCCAGCACGTGATCGACGACGGCGACGAGGTCGTCAAGACCTCCTACGAGCACGGCGCAGCAGGCCCGCACCAGGTCACCCACGTCACCCAGCAGACCGGCCCGGAGAGCACCATCGGCTCCGCGGCGCAGGTCACCGTGGGGGAGTACGAGTACGACGCGGCCGGGAACCAGACCGTGCGGACCATGTCCGAACCGGTCGACCCTGCCGATCCCGAGCAGGTCGAGGCCGACACCGACGGAGATGGGCTGGTCACCACCAGCCAGCTGATGGGCTGGAACTCGGGCGGTGACCTCGCCACCGTGGCGACCTCGGGTGAGGGAACCGAGGGCGAGAACACGACCGAGGCCGGCGAAGCCGAGTACGTGTACACCCCGGGCGGCGAACGGCTCGTGCGCATCGACGCCTCCGGGGCCACGATCTTCCTGGGCGGCCAAGAGATCCGTGTCGATGGCGCCGGAACCGTAGGGGCACTGCGGTACTACACGTTCGCCGGACAGACGGTCGCCGTTCGCGACGGTCGGGGCCTGGGCGGTGTGACCTCCCTGGTGGCCGACCACCAGGGCAGCACGATCGCCGCGGTACCGAACACGAACTGGACCCCGGACGCCGTCACCCGCCTGTACACCGACCCCTTCGGCGCCGACCGCACCCCCGCCGTCGTCGACCCCGACACCGGGGAGACACTGACCGGGAACGACCGACTACCAGGGGACAGACGCTTCCTCGCCGCAGCGGGAGGTATCGAGGACACTGCAACAGGACTGGTGCTGCTCGGTGCCCGCTACTACGACGCCGCGCTCGGACGGTTCATCTCGACCGACCCGCAACTGGACGCCGCCAACCCGGCCCAGTTCAACGCCTACGTGTACGCGGGCAACAACCCCGTCACGTTCTCCGACGCCTCCGGCCTGTCCTGGTGGAGCAGCATCAAGTCCGGGGCCTCCAAGGCCGCTGGCGCGGTGGGCGGGTTCGTCAAGAAGTACCAGGCCGAGATCGTCGGCACAGTCGCAGGAGCAGTCGTCTTCGGTGGCTGTATGGCCTTGACCGCAGGAGCCGGGTCGGTCGGCTGCGCCATCGCGGGCGGAGCCGTGGGCGGCGCGGTCACCAACCTGTGGAAGACCAAGGTCCAGAAGAAGAAGCCGTTCTCCTGGAAGAGCCTGGCCACCGACACCGCACTCGGCGCGGCAGGCGGACTCCTCGGGGCCGGTGCCGGAGCCGTGATCGGCCGGGCAGCACCAGCCATCACCTCCGCGGCATCCGGCGTGATCCGGTCTGCGAGTTCTGCGGTGACCAGCCGCGTCTCCGCCGCAGCAGCCGCCACGGCACGAGCTGTGGCGCAGAAGGCAGCCGCAGCCAAGAACGCCGCAGCAGCCGCCGCACAAGCCGCCAAGCAGCGCATCAGCTCGGCGGTCTCCAGCCTCAGGCAACGCGTGGCCAGCGCAGGCGGTGGATGTTCCTTCGCCGGCGCCACGGGCGTGCTCATGGCCGACGGCAGCATCAAGGCCATCGAGGACATCAAGCCAGGTGACAAGGTCATCGCGACCGATCCCGAGACCGACGAGAAGGCCGTCCGCGAGGTCGAGGCCACGCACGTACACGACGACGTCCTGGTCACCTTGCGTCTGGAGGATGGGCAGACCCTCCGCACCACGGAAGACCACCCGTTCTGGAACGCCACCGACCAGGAATTTCAGCGAGCAGACCAACTCGAACAGGGCGACAAGGTCCTGGACGACCACGGTGACCTGCACACCATCGCAGGCATCGAGAACGACGTGACGTTCGAACCGGCCTGGAACCTCACCGTCGCAGGCCTACACACCTACCATGTCATCACCGACCCCGCCCGCGGCCCACCAACCACGGGCGTCGTCGGCGGAACCATCGACGCGGACGCCACCAGTGTCCTCGTCCACAACTGCAGCCTCCTCCTCAAGCGCGCCAACGATCTGGCTGGGACGCTCCCGGGATACAAGAAGACGGTGGCCGTTGCTAGGGTTCAGGGAACGGATGATGCCGGTAACACCGTCTATCAGACGTGGGTGTCGACGAACCGCAAGAACCTTCCGAAGAGGTGGGACGGCGATTCGAACCCGATCGGTGGCGACGAATACTTCAAGTCGGGAAAGGGGCACGCCGAGGCAACCATTTTCGATTCGCTCGGGACGGATTGGAAGGTTGTCGAGATCGCCTCATCGACACGGATCTGTCCTTCGTGTATGGCTGCAGCGGTGAAAGAAGGACTTCGAAAGGGGCTATTCGGCACGGGATTCGGATGGTCTCGGACTGGAAACACGCGATTTAGGGTGATGTATCGTGGGTAACGACATCTCAGGCCTCATGGCGGGGCTCGCCGTGCTTCGCATGGCGCCGGTGGTGGAAATCACGAGCCCGGCGAGTGCGAAGTTGCTCACGCGGGTATCTGTACTCGCGACCGGCGAAAGCCCGATTGAGCGAAGGCTCTATGCGCAGTGGTTCAAGTTCTACGCGTTGCGCTCCCGCGACCTACCTGAAGAGGACCCGCGGTACTTGACTGCTTCTGCTGGCGAGGTTGCTGTCATTGCATGCCTGCCAGGTTTTTCCTACACAGGAGACCGTTCCGCAGACCTTGTAGACCTGGTTCTTGAGTTCTGGGAGTCTTGCGACGACCTGATTGCGGAAGGCGCGCCAGGCCCGGACATTCACCAGCGCGCGGGCGAGTCGTTTGAGTCGTTGGAGAAGGTGCGCCTCGAAAGCGATCGGGAGAGTTTGACGGCGGCTAGTGACGCCGGACTGGAGTATGGCAGGCTCGCCGTGCAGATCCTGAACCTTCAGCCAGCTATCCGTGATGCTGGAATGACCGTCGCGCGAGCGGCTGGATGGGAGAGTCGCACGTGACCGCGTGACCGCGTGACCGCGTGACCGCGTGACCGCGTGACCGCGTGACCGCGTGACCGCGTGACCGCGTGACCGCGTACGCCATTAGTAAGTTCGAAGCAATCTGCTTGCGCGATGGTGTCTTGGCCGCCAAGGTGTTCCTATGTGGCGAGATCTGATCGAAGGAATCTGCGATGATGCCGATTTCGGTACTCCTGCGGCTCAGCGCGAAATCGATGCTGCCGCGAGAGCAGTGGGCTCTCCCTTGCCCGATGACCTCAGCTCACTCCTGATGGAGTGCGGTGAGGTTACTGCGTGGTACGGCACACCCTATGTTTGGAGCGCCAACCGTATCGCGGATGAGAACGTGAAGATGTATACGGACCAGGCGATGGCAGATCTATATTTGCCGTTCGAAGGACTACTATTCTTCGGTGACAATGGCGGCGGGGATCGGTTTGCATTCGTGATGCGGGGAGGGCGAAACCACATCTTCGTGTGGGAGCATGAATCCGACAGCAGGCGATGGGTAGCTGGCGGATTGGAAGATTATCTGTGGCGCTCCCTGACCGACGGCGGCGACTCCTGGTATCAGGAAACATGATGTCGGACGCCAGTTGCCGACTCTCGTCGTTCTGACGTGCGTTGCCGCAGGTTACACCCGAGGTGACGGGTCCGCCAGTGCCGACTGTTTCCGTTTCTGGCGGTACCAGCGCCAGTAGTGGACGGAGTACATTCTATGCGGGCAATAGTAATGGCTTTGATACGGGTCAGAAGGCGGCGTTGGATCGACTGGGCATCACACGGGTTCGGAGTCGTGAAGGGTTCCATGCCGAAGAAGAGCTGCTAGAGGAGGTGCCGGACCTCGTTCGGGTCGGCGCGTACAAGCGGTTCCCGTGCGGGCCCGACGAGCACAACTGCGCATTGCAATTGGCAGAGCGCGGAGTAAAGGTGGATCAATGAGCGCACTTGGCGACGTCGTGGACCGGTTGGCCCAGGATGTCCGAGCATTGCCGAAGCGAGGCCAGGTCGGGTCTGTTCCTTACGGCGGCTGCCGTCCTCGCGGATAGCCGGCGGGATTGGCTTCAAACACAGCACAGAGTCTCGGAAGATGCTGTTTTCGAGGATGCTCTCGCCAAGCCGGCAGATTTCGCCTCCGGAAGATTGGACTCGGTTCCCCCGCGAGTAATCTCGGCAATCGAGACTGCGGTGATGTCGGAACTGTCCGAAGATGGTGCGAGCACCACTGTTCAGGACTGCTGGATCTGTCTGGACACTGCTCTTAGAGGGCCAACTGAAGGTTACGACATGGCTTCTGCGACCTGCTATATGCTCGAACCCCTGTTCCGATCTGTATCCACTCGGATCTTCGGAGTCGCGGATGTAGGTAGCGAGGCAGAAGAAATGGCAGAACCAGCAATGCTTGGGGACTCGGCGCTGCGCCAAGGCGTCTCAGCAGTCGAGCTCTGTATCGGTCAGATATCCACAAGTTTGATTGATGATCTTCTTCTATCACAGTTGCGGTCCACCATGTCGGCCATTCGCCCGTAAGCCATCCTCCGCCCGATCGCCGACGATGCAAGGGTCGAGCACGGACTGCGAGTGCTTGGGTCCTCCCTTGTTAGAAGCAAGATTCAGAGCGGCGGTCGGTACCTCGTTCGGTTGGGTGAATGATGCTGCAGGAAAATCTAGCCAGATTGAAAGAGGTCCTCCGTTCGGCGGGGCGACCAGTAGTTGACGCGCTACTGCCTGGTATCGAAATTGACAGCTCGCGCTCGACGCGAGGTCCATTTCCGGACGACGCACGAGTGTGGTTCGCATGGACGTCGGGGTTGAGGGAGTCCCCTGTCCTGACGGTTGACGAATCCAGTCTGATTCCAGGATATTATCCAATTTCACTCGAAGAGTCGCGCGGGTATGTCGAGGCGTGGGGTGCTAATGCTGCGCACGACGTGGGTGGCGAACACTATCTCCCATTTCTCGGGGCCCCGAACGGGGACAACTACGCGTTCGTGTGGTCGCCCGACGGGTACACAGGGATTGCTGGATTCCTGGTTGGTGAGAGCGTGGAGATTGAGTTCACTTCCCTCGAACAGATGCTGAGTTACGTACTCGAGTGCTACGCGGAAGGGGCATTCTACGTAGACTCGGCAGGCCTGCTTTCAATGAATGCAGATCTTTGTGACGCGATACTTGAACAAATTCAAGATTGAACGCAAATCGGGCTAGGGTTCAGGGTACGGATGATGCCCGTAACGCTGGCTACCGGACGTGGGTGTCAACGCAGTGCGGGACGCGACGTTCAGCCTCGATCGGGTCTGTCCAATGGTTGACACGCTGGCAGGAAGCGCCCATCGAGGTCGACACTGTTGCCGCCGCCTCGATGGGCACGGTTACCTCCATGTCGGACATATCGCACCTCCAAAGCTAACCTGGTTCAGCTTAGTGGCCAAGGTGGCCATGGCGGAGTTCACCCGCTGTCAATGACACGTTGGGACTCCAAAGGCTCCAGGACATGAGAAGTAGGGAGAAGGAACGTCCGCTCGCGCATCGCGCCTGAGTGTTGTGCCTGGTGGCTCAGCTTGAAGCGGCCTCGTGGGCGAAGGGAGTGGCTCAGCCTGGTAGGCCGCCCCACCTGACGAACTGGTCTGTGAGGATGCCAAGGAGTGCCAGCCCGCCGAGCCCTGATGCGGCGACGATTCCTCGGCGCTGACTTGCTCTGAGCAGGAGGAGCGTGACGGTGGCGTAGCTGATAGAGATGACGATCGCGGAAGCGAAGGCTGGGGTGAAGCGACTGTCGGGCGAACAGCCGGGCGGAGCGGGGTCGGTCAGCACGCACGCCGTCCCAACCTCGGCCGGTCGGGCGAGCACCCAGATGTTCTCCAGCGAAAGGGCTGCGATCGCTGCAGCAGCGAGAAGGGCGAGCACAGGTACCGTCGCGCGGAGCTTTTCTCGGGCGGTCCGTCCACTCATGTCAGTCTGGCCCACGCTCCAAGAGCGTATCGATCGAGTGCGGGATGGCGCCAGACATCGGAGCGCGGCCGCCGCCGGAGGCGGCCAGGCCTGGGGGCAGTGTCGCGGCATGGGCTCGTCGACCAGTCGCTATGGACGACGGACCGGCCCAGGTGCCGATTCGTGGCCGTTGTATCCGGTGCGAGTGCGGCTTGAGGTGGGCTCGTAAAGGGAGCGGCCATCTGCATCCTGACCGATCGTGATCGAGTCGTGCGGGCCGAGATCGAACCAGCCACCCATCAGCCGGCTGACCAACCTGCCTGGACATCACAACCAAAGCTCTCAACGCACCCGGTCGACCCGCCACACATCAGGTCGTTCATCGAGTGGCACCATAGAGATCGTTGATCTGCCGGGAGTCAGGAGGAATCCGTTGGCTGCACTCGTTGACCTGGAATACCCCTTCATAGGTCGATGGCTGACCCAGAACAGCCCGGCCAACCGTGTGCCGAGCCACGGCACGACGCTGTTCGGGACGTCCTATGCGATCGACTTCGTTCCTGTGGACAAGGCCGGGCACACGGCCCCGCTCACGTTCGCGTCCCTCGTGCGTCCGGAGCCGACGGACCGCTTCCCGGGCTTCGGACGCCGCGTACTGGCGCCCATCGAGGGCGTCGTCGTGGCCGTGCGCGATATCGAGCCGGATCACGTGGCATATCGTGGTTTGCCCTCGGTCGGCTACGCGCTGACCCAGCGTCGCCGAGCTGCTGGGGGCTGGCCGGCACTCGCCGGCAACCATGTGCTGATCGAAGGTGACGGTGTCGTTGTTGCCGTGTGCCACCTTCAACAAGGCAGCGTCGAGGTTCGTTCAGGCCAGCACGTTCGCCTCGGCGGCCTGCTCGGTTCCTGTGGCAACTCGGGCAACAGCACTGAGCCACATGTCCATCTGCAAGCGGTCGACGGCCGGGACATCGAGCGAGCCAAGGCCGTCCCCCTGGCTTTCCAGGGCAGGCTCCCGCGAAACGGTGAGATCGTCGACGCCAGAGCAGCCGGCACGCCTGAATAGCCGCGTACCCGATGACGGTGATACCTCTGAGCCAGGCCCTGGAGGCCGGTGTGGTCCTGATCGACGGCTCCCCGACCCCTACCGGCAACCACACGGGCGCCGGCACGACGAATTTCAACGGCAAGCACCGCAAGCAGGCCCTGAACATCCAGGTCGCCGCCCAGCTGAACGGTGCTCTGGCCGCGGTCTCGGTCCCGGTGCGTGGTTCCCGGCACGACTCGCGTGCACTGGAGGAAGTCGGCTGCCCACCTCAAGCAGTGGAAGATCCTGTCCACCAGCGACCGAGGCCGCCTGACCGAACTGCCAAGCGTGGTCCAACTAATCACCAACCTTGAGTTTTACCGCCAGACCCCGTGAACAACGCTGACTACGCGGCCGGCGTCGCCACGGCCAGCTTGGCCGCGAACCCCTGCTCGGACGCGCGCGGGATGACGATGCCGAGCTCCTGGCCGTCAGCGGTGACGGCGTCCCACACGGGGGTGCCCGGGTCGAGGAAGAAGAGGTCCTTGGCCGCGCGGGGCCGCGACTCGTGTGAGCGCAGGGTGAGCGTGATCGGTTCTCCCTGCGGCTTGACCCAGGTCAGGCGGTGTTCGTCGTCGACGGTCACGACGGCCTTGGTCCACTTCTTGGGCTTGTGCAGGCCGGGCACCTTGCCGGAGCGGGCCCAGATGATGATCTGAATGCTCTCGGTGCCTGTGCGCCGCGCCGCCTGCCGACGTGAGATGAACTGGAAGAGGAGCGTGCCGCCGGCGATGCTGGCGAGAGCGACGACAGCAGTACTGATGATTTCCACGATCGTTGCCTCTCGAAGGGGGGATGGCCTGCGGCGGAGACTCCGCCACAGGCCACGGCTGGTGTGGACGGATCAGGCCTGGTCGGTGCCGACGGGATCTGCCGCAGCGGTCGGCGGTGTGGATTCCCCGGTGGCCGTCGTCTTGCGGTTCCGGGCTGCGCGGATCCCGGCGAAGATCAGGCCGACGACGAGGCCGATCCCGGCGCCGATGATCACCGTGCCCAGCAGGGAACCCCAGAAGCCGGTCTCCTCCTGCTCGGCGGCGCTGTCAACCGCGGCGGCCTCCTCCGCGGCGGCAACCTCGTCGCCCGTGAGTGCCGAGGCGCGGGCCGTCAGCGTGTTCTCCTCGCCGATCTCGGCAGCCCACGTGACCGTGTTGCCGTCCGTCTTGCCGTTGGACTCGATCACCTCGCCGGGGAACGTGAACGCGATGTTCACGGCGAACTGCTTGAGCAGTTCCTGGGTCGCCGGGTCGGCGAGCTCCTCCTCGGTCATGTCGAGATCCTCGGTGGTCATCGGAAGGCTGCCTTCGACGAGAAACTCGTCGCCGTCGCGCACGATCGACATCTCGCTGTCGGAGAAGTCGTCGAGCGGGGATCCCTCGAAGATGTAGCGCGTGCCGGTGAAGCCGCCCTCGGCGTAGGGCTCGACCTCGGAGGCGTCCTCGCCGAACGAATCGGCGTCGGCTCCCTCGAGCAGTTCCTCGGGCGTCGCGCCGATGGCCGCAGCCGCCGAGTCCTCGACGGCGACGACGACCTCGCCGTCGACGGTGTCGTCGCCGTTGATCGTGAGGGCCATGTCCATCTTGATGCAGCCTGCGAGCAACAAGGTCGTTGCAGCCAGCGCGGTGGCCGCGAGCGTACGTCGTGCGTGGTTCATGGGCGAATTCTTGCGTGGAGGAAACAGCTCGAATGACGGTTGGGCGGGACTTGTCGTAAATTCATCCCCTCTCCGAGGACATCGTTATACGGGCGTGACGGAGCGCACCCACAGCGTGGTGCTCGGTGCAGGCTGCCTGCAGGGCTACGCCACTCGTCCTCCGCGCTGGTACTGCCCCGGGGCCGTGCGGAGCAGCCTGCGGAAGTGTCGGGCGAGGTGGGCCTGGTCGTGGAACCCGGTGGTGGCGGCGACGTCGGCGGGGGGCTCCCCCGCGAGCAGACGGCGTCGTGCCAGGTCGAGTCGCCGGCCCACGAGGTAGCGGTGTGGCGGAAGGCCGAACTCGCGGCTGAACGCGCGGACCAGGTGGGGGACGGTCACGCCGATCTCGTCGGCGACGTCGGCGAGCCGGACCGGCCGGGTGGGGTCGGCGTCGAGCAGTTCGCGGGTGCGCCGGGCGGTCGAGGCCGTGGCCGGTTCGCGTGGCGATGTCGGCCGGCCGGAGAGATGCCAGACCAGCCCTTCCGTGACGAGGGCGAACAAGCTCTCCGCCGCGAGTTCCTCGCGCAGCGTGAGCGCCCGGTCGAGCCCTGCGAAGCGGGTGCGGAGCGAGTGGTCCAGGACGAGCGGCGCGTCGACCGCATGGCCGACCAGGCCGTCGTCGAGCGCACCGGGTTCGAGGTAGATCACCCGTTTGCGGAAGCCCACCGCGTTCACGGAGCGACCGTCGTGCACCACTCCCGGAGGCAGCACGGTGACTCCTGCCTCCCGCGCCGCGTGCTCCCGGCCGTCCAGGCCGTAGCCGATGAGGCCGTGGTCCACGATCAGCACGGTCCAGGTGTCGTGCGTGTGCGCCGGGTAGGAGTGCTCGCGCCAGGCGGCGTGCAGCACCTCCGTGATACCGGGGATCTGCGGTCGCCAGGCGCGGACGACATCCTCAGCCATGTCAAGAACGTACAAGATCCGCGCCGCCGCCCGGTCGCAGTCTGGATGCCATGACCTTCGAACAAGCCAAGATCGTGATCGTGCTGCGCGACGACCTGCTCGGCTGGCAGGAGAACAACGTCACCGCCTTCCTGGCCAGTGCCGTGACCGCGGCCTACCCCGAACTCGTCGGAGACGCCTACCGCGACGCCGACGGCCGCGAGTACCTGCCGATGCTCGGCACGCCCGTGATGGTCATGGTGTCCGACGGCGATCGCCTCGCCACGATCCGCACCCGCGCCGAGACCCGCGGGCTGCGCATCGGCGTCTACACGGCGGACCTGTTCGCCACGGGCAACGACGTCGACAACCGGGCGGCCGTCGCCGCGGTCGCCACGGAGAAACTCGACCTGGTCGGCGTCGCCGTGGCCGGCGAGCGGCGCGTGGTGGACAAGGCCGTCAAGGGCGCCAAGTTGCACCCGTGACGAAGGCGTCAGACGTCCTCAGATGTCGCGTGGACCACGTGCAGCGCCAGCTACCTGTGGACGCCTGAAACGGTCACCAGGCGATACGGACGCCCGGGAGTCCTGTGAATGCGGCGTCAGCCGTGACCAGGACAACGTTCTCGACGATCGCCTGTGCTGCGAGCAGCCGGTCGAACGGGTCGCGGTGCTGCCAGGGCATGGAGCCGGCGTGGAGCGCGTGGGCGGTAGTCAGGTCGAGGGGAGTCGCGTCGATGTCCTCGACTCGGCGGTCCCAGGTGTCCACCAGGGGGCCGGCGTCGTCGAACTTGCCGAGGCGAACCTTGGTGGCGATCTCCATGGCCGAGACTGCCGAGACGAGGAGCTGATTCTGAGTCGATCGGAGCTTTGTGCACAACTCGCTGTCGAGCTTCTCGGGCGCGCTGAGAAGCCAGACGAATGCGTGCGTGTCCAGAAGATACGTCACTCCCATGCGGAGAGCTCATCCTCGTCGAGCGGCTCGAAGAAGAAGTCGTCCGGCAGATTGATCGGCACGGTGCCGAACGTGCGCTCGGCGACGGGCTCCACAGGTGTCAGGCGCACCATGGGTTTTCCCGCCCGGGCGATGGTCACCTCGTCGCCGTGCTGAGCGCGCGCGATCAGCCGGGACAGGTGAGTCTTCGCTTCTTGGACATTGACGACTGTCATGGACCCAGTATCGTTCGGCTCTCTGGTCTGGTCAACCTGACCAGGTCAGGTGTGGCAGTCTCAATCGACGAGCACCACATGCAACGTCCGGGGCCCGTGCACTCCCTCGACGCGGTTCAGTTCGATGTCGCTCGTGGCGCTCGGGCCGCTGATCCACGTGAGCGGGCGTTCGGGGTGATGCGCCAGCAGCCGCACCGCCTCCGGGACCGTCTGCACCACCTGGTCGGCGCGGACCACGCAGATGTGCACGTCCGGGACCAGGGAGATCGCGCGCCGGCCCTGGTCGGGGCCGGCGTCGAGCACGATCGTGCCGGTCTCGGCGACCGCGACGCGCGCCGCCGTCACGACGCCGGCCGTCCGGTCGAGGTCCGACGGCGCGAGGGGCGCCTCGGGCGTGTCGGCGACGACGTCCACACCGTCGTCGGACTCGGAAATCGACGCTACCCACTCGGGGTGCAGTCCGGCGGGCACGACGACGCGCGCGCCCGCTGTGCCGAGCGCCTCGGGACGCGCGAGCGCGGCCCCGCGGCGCCGCGCCCCGGGGCAAGGCGCCGCCTCGGATCCGGCCGACGCGGCGGAACCCGGTACGTCCCCCGCCGGGCCATCCGCTGCCAGTTCGGCCGAGAGGCGCGCAACCACCACGGCCACCTCGTCACCCGACGCGCGATGGACGTGTGCCTTGTAGTCCTCCAGCCGGTCGACCAGCAGGTCCAGCACCTCCGCCGACCCCACGACATGCTCCCCGCGTTCCCGGTACTCCCGAGGAACATCCACGGCAGCGCCCGAAGTACTGCTCAGGGCGGTCCGTATCCGGTCCAGGATCTCGGCTCGGGCGTTCGTCATCCGTCCTCCTTCTCGTGGCCGGCCCACCAGTCCCGGAACGTCTGCTTCGGCGGCACGGGCAGGTCGCGCGAGTCCGTCCACGCGGCCCCCGGCCCGGGAAGCCGTGAGATCACGCCGTCCCGCCCGCCCGCGACACGCCCCACCCGCCCGAGCCGAGCCGCCCGGCGGAACCGGCCGCCGTCGGACATCACCGTCGCCGCGGCCTTCATGGCCATGCCCCAGCCCCGCCCGGCAGAGCCCGACTCGACCTCCCGCGCCCGCAGGTCCACCAGGATCGACGGGATGTCGATCTTCACGGGGCACACGTCGTAGCAGGCACCGCAAAGTGTCGAGGCGTACGGCAGGTCGGAGGACTCGCCGGTGAGCTGCGGGGTGAGGATCGCGCCGATCGGCCCGGGGTAGACGGACCCGTAGGCGTGCCCGCCGACCCGCTCGTACACGGGGCACACGTTGAGGCATGCCGAGCAGCGGATGCAGTGCAGCGCGGAGCGCCCCACCTCGTCGGCGAGCACGCGCGTGCGCCCGTTGTCGAGCAGCACCAGATGGAACTCGGACGGCCCGTCGCCCGGTGTCACGCCCGTCCACATCGACGTGTACGGGTTCATCCGCTCGCCGGTGGAGCTGCGCGGCAGGAGCTGGAGGAACACCTCGAGGTCCGTGAACCGGGGGATCAGCTTCTCGATCCCCATCACGGTGATCAGGGTCTCCGGCAGGGTGAGGCACATCCGCCCGTTGCCCTCCGACTCGACCACCGACAGCGTCCCCGTCTCGGCGACGCCGAAGTTCGCCCCGCTCACCGCCACCTTCGTGGAGAGGAACTTGCGCCGCAGGTGCGCCCGGGCGGCCATGGCGAGCTCGCGCGGCACGTCGGTGAGGTCCGGCGGCGCGTCGTCCATGCGCTCGGTGAAGATGTCGCGGATCTCCGCGCGGTTGCGGTGGATCGCGGGGACGAGGATGTGGGAGGGCATGTCGTCGGCGAGTTGCACGATGAGCTCGGCCAGGTCCGTCTCGACCGCGTGGATGCCCTCGGCCTCCAGCGCCTCGTTGAGCCCGATCTCCTGCGTGGCCATGGACTTCACCTTGACGACTTCGGTGGTGTCCTTCGCGTGGATCAGGTCGGCGACGATCCGGTTCGCCTCGGCGGCGTCCCGCGCCCAGTGCACGACGCCGCCCCGCGCCGTCACGTTCCGCTCCAGCTCTTCCAGCAGCTCGGGCAGGTTGTCCATGACCTGCGTCTTCAGGGCGGAGCCGGCGTCGCGGAGCGCCTCCCAGTCGGGCACCTCGCCGACCACCGCGGCCCGCTTGGCGCGGATCGTCGAGGTGGCGTGGCTCAGGTTGCGCCGCAACTGGTCGTTGCCGAGCTCGCGCCGTGCGGCGTCCGGGAACGACGGTCCCCAGTGCAGCGGGTCGGCCGGGGCGGGCATCCCCAGAAAGACGGTGCTGCCCGACGGCGTGCCGTGGCCGGGCAGGGTGGTGCCCGACGCCGGCCGGGCGGGCTGCGCGTTCATCGTGCGTCCTCCACGGGGTGCCAGGGCCGCTCGTGCGTGGCAGCGAGAATCTCGGCGAGGTGGATGGTCCGGACGGCGGCCCCCGAACCGTGGCGCGCGGTGCGCGACAGGCCGCCGCCGATGTGCATGAGACACGAGTAGTCGCCGGCCGTGAGGAATTCCGCGCCCGTGCCGGTGACATGGCGGACCTTGTCCGCGAGCATCGCGGCCGACGTGTCGGCGTTCTTCAGCGCGAACGTGCCGCCGAAGCCGCAGCATCCCTCGGCTTCCGGGAGGTCCGTCAGCTCGATCCCGTCGACCGCCCGCAGCAGGCGGAGCGGCCGGTCACCGACCCCGAGCATGCGCAGGGAGTGGCAGGTCGGGTGATAGGTGACGCGGTGCGGGAACCAGGCGCCGACGTCGGTCACCTCGAGGACGTCGACCAGCAGCTCCGACAGCTCGTAGGTGCGGGCCGCGACGGCGGTCGCCGTGCGCGCCTCTCCGGCCAGGCCGGCGCGGTCGAGCACCATGGCCTGCTGGTGCCTGATCGAGCCCGTGCACGACCCGGACGGGACGACGACGGCGTCCCACTCGCCGTCGGCCACGGGCGCGAACGCCCGCACGTGGTTGCGCACCACGGGCACGGCCTCGCGCTGGTAGCCGGTGTTGACGTGCATCTGACCGCAGCATGCCTGCTGCTCGGGGACCACGACGGTGTGGCCGAGCCGTTCCAGCAGGCGGACGACGGCGGTCGGCGCCTGGGGGAACATCGCGTCACCGAGGCAGGTGGTGGCGAGGGCGATGCGCATTCTGAATCCTTTCAAAACCGTACCGCCGCGGGCGGCGGTGCGCGCTTCGGCACACCGTACCTCATGTGGTCCGACCACAGGGGTAGCGTGACCCCATGCGTACGCACGAGCGCGTTCTCGCGCAGATCGAGGCCGAACTCGCCGCCGGGCGATGGGCGCTCGGGGAGCGGCTGCCGGGCGAACGGGCCCTCGCCGAGGAACTGGGTGTGTCGCGGGCCTCCGTGCGCGAGGCGATCAGGGTCCTGGAGGCGGCGGGCGTGGTCCGGACCGCCGTCGGATCCGGGCCGACGGCGGGCGCCGTCGTGATCGACCGGCCCGCCGCCGGGCTGCGCATGGCCATGCGCCTGCACGTCTCCTCGGGTGCGCTACGCGTGCCGGACGTCGTGGCGACCCGGGTGCTGCTCGAGACGTGGGCGATCCGGGCGGCGGCCGACAGGCTCCGGGCCCGCGAGATCGACGGCACGGCGCTGGCGGGCGCCCGGCGACTGGTGGACGCCATGGAGGAGCCCGGCCTGGGTCCCGCCGACTTCATCGCGAGCGACCAGGCCTTCCACCTCGAATTCGCCCGCATCGCCGGGAACCAGGTGGTGGAGGCCTTCATGCTGGGCCTGCGCGGTGCGATCGGTGAGTACGTGTCCGCCGGGGTCGCCCGCCTCCCGGACTGGCCGATGACCTCCGCCCGGCTGGCCGCCGAGCACGCCGGGATCCTCGAGGCCGTCGCCGTCGGGGACGGCGTGACCGCGGCGCGGCTGGCGCGGGAGCACATCGAGGAGTTCTACGTCGAGGCGGGCCTGGCGGGCGAAGCCGAAGGGCTGCCGCCCGGTGCGCGTCCGGGGTGCTGACCCGCGCACCGCGGACAGCTCCTGCCGCCCGGCCGGATCACCGTCGGCCGGCGGCCGGGCCGGGAGGCCGCCGGCGACGTGCCATGATCAGATCCATGCTCACGCTGCCCGCCGGCCCCGCCGGCTCCCGGATCGTCGGCCTCGGGCATCACCAGCCCGCGAAGGTCATGACCAACGACGACGTCGCGCGGCTCGTCGAGACGAACGACGAGTGGATCCGGTCACGCACCGGCATCATCACGCGCCACGTGGCGGACGACGACGTCAGCGTCGCCGACATGGCGACCGCCGCGGCACGGCACGCGCTCGCGGACGCGGGCCTCACGCACGAGGACGTCGACCTGGTCGTGGTCGCGACCACGACCGCCATGGACCGCACCCCGAACACCGCCGGGCGGGTCGCCCACGCGCTGCGAACCGGCTTCCCGCCGGGGGCGAGCACGCCGGAGGGTGAGGAACCGCCGGACCTGCGCGGTGTCGTCGGCCCCGGCGTCATCGACGTCAACACGGCGTGCTCCGGGTTCGCGTACGCCGTGGGCCTCGCGGACCAGGCGATCCGCGCCGGCAGCGCGCGCACCGCCGTGGTCGTCGGATCCGAGAGACTCACCGCCGTGACGGACTGGACCGACCGGTCCACGTGCATTCTCACCGCCGACGGCGCGGGCGCGGCCGTGCTGCGGGCGGCGGACGAGCCCGGCGTCGGTCCGGTGGTGTGGGGATCCGAGCCGGACATCACGTCCAAGGTGCTCATCGAAGCACCGGAGGACAAGTTCGCCCAGGACGGCCGCGCGGTCTTCAAGTGGGCGATCATGTACGCCGCCGACCGGGCCCGGCGCGCGGTCGAGGCCGCCGGACTCGGGCTCGACGAGATCGAGGTGCTCGTGGCGCACCAGGCGAACCTGCGGATCATCGAACCGCTGGCGAAGTCGCTCGGGCTCGAGGGCAAGGTGGTCGTCACCGACATCACCGAGTCCGGCAACACCTCCGCGGCCTCGATCCCGCTCGGGCTGTCCAAGTGGTGGCACGCCGGCAAGATCCCCGCCGGGGTGCCCGCGCTGCTGTTCGGCTTCGGCGGCGGGTTCACGTGGGCGGGCGAGGTGGTCCTCACCCCGGAGCGGTAGCGGGACGGTCGGCGGTGGGGGATTCCCCGCGCCTGACCTGCACGGTGTGGATAACTCCCGCCGGGTGTCAGACAGCTTTCCTAGATTCGATGTCGTCCGGACGGCCCGGACGGCGATGGACCAAGGGGGCATCATGAATCTTGTCGAAGCTCGGAACCTGGCGCGGGAACTCATGGACCGGCACGGCCTGACGGACTGGAAGTTCGAGTACGACGACGCGAAGCGCCGCGCCGGCATGTGCCACTACGCGAGGCGCCGCATCAGCCTCTCGGCTCCGCTCACGAGCGTCTACGACGAGGGCGAGGTCCGTGACACCGTGCTGCACGAGGTCGCGCACGCGCTCGCGGGCAGCGCGGCGGGCCATGGGGCGGAATGGCGGGCGAAGGCCCGGGAGATCGGGTGCTCCGGCCTGCGGTACGTGGATCCGGGCGCGCCGACCCTGGACGGGCCGTGGATCGGGGTGTGTCCCCGCGGGCACCGGGCGACCCGGTTCCGCCGGCCGGGCGCCCCGATGTCCTGCCGGAGGTGCGGTGGCGGCGCGAAGACCTTCGAGCCGTCGCACCTCGTCGCGTGGACCTACCGCGGCCACGATGCGGCGATGGGCGAGCGGTACGAACGCGAGTTGCGCGCGATGTGCGTGCAGTTCGGCGTGGAGGTGTCGGTGGAGCCGGGCACCGAGGAGCGGATCGCGCGTGCCGCGGCGTCCGGGCGGGCGTTGGTCGTGGAACCGCTCGACCTGAGCGTCCTCGACCTCGAGGAGCCCGCCAGTGACGTCCCGGCGGGCGATCGGTGGCGGAGTCCCGTGTCGAGGGGGTGACCGGGGTCCGCGTGCGGGATGCGGGCCGAGCCCGTTCCGGGCGGCCCGCATCCCACCGTGCGTGGATGTCTGGGGCGCGGCTGGGTTGGCAAGCGCTTTCCAATTCTGTCCCGGCTCGGTATCGTCGTCGGACGACCGTGCCTGTCGATGACGACCCCCGAGGAGCGCACCATGCCCGAGCCGACAGCCGAGCGGCCCGCACCCGCACCGGAACCCCCCACCACCGAGCCGATCACCGGGCCCACCCGCACCCCGGCGCCGATCGACGGTCCGCTCCCGGAGAACCGCACTCGCTACGCCGTCGTCGGGGCGGGGCACCGGGCCGCGATGTACATCGACGCGCTGATCGGCGCGCACGCCACGGACGGCGAGATCGTCGCCTGGATCGAGCCCAACCCGGTGCGCGCGGCGTTCCACGAGGCGCGCGTGGCGGCGGCCGTCGGCGGGGAGCGCCCGGTGTACGACCCGGACGATCTGGAGAAGGTGATCGAGACCGAGCGTGTCGACCGCGTGATCGTCACCTCGGTCGACCGCACCCACGGCGACCTGGTCAGCCGTGCGCTGCGCGCGGGCGCCGACGTCGTCGTCGAGAAGCCCATCGCCGCGCACGCGGGCCAGGCGCGGCAGATCGTCGACGCGGTCGCGGAGACCGGGCGTGACCTGGTGATGACGTTCAACTACCGCTACGCGCCCCGGAACTCCGCCCTGCGCGAGGTCATCGCGTCGGGCGAGATCGGGCGGGTGCTGTCGGTGCACTTCGACTGGGCACTCGACACCGTGCACGGCGCCGACTACTTCCGCCGCTGGCACCGCGAGAAGGTGAACAACGGCGGCCTGCTCGTGCACAAGTCGAGCCACCACTTCGACCTGGTCAACTGGTGGATCGACGACGTCCCGCGCCGCGTCTTCGCGGCCGGTGGCCGCATGTTCTACGGGGACGACGCCGCCCACGCGAACGGCTACGAACCCACCGAGGCCGAGGCGAGGCTGCGGGCCGGTGGCATCGATCCGTGGCACCTCGACCTCGACAAGAACGAGTGGCTGGCCGGGCTCTACGGGGCGGAGGCGCAGGCGCACGACGGGTACGTGCGCAACCGCTCGGTGTTCGACGCCGGGATCACCACGGAGGACACGCTGAGCCTCGTGGTCGAGTACGCGAGCGGCGCCACGATGAGCTACTCCCTCACCGCGCATTCGCCCTGGGAGGGTTACCGGGTGGTGGTCAACGGGACGCGCGGGCGCGCGGAGCTCGAGGTGGTCGAGCGCGGTTCCGTGGAGTTCTCCGATGCGGGCACGGCGATCCTGGACCCGAGTGCCACCGACGCCTATGCCGAGGATCCGGTGCGTCCGGCGGGCGAACGGCTCCTGGTGCAGCGGCACTGGGAGAAGGCGGAGGAGCGGCCGATCGTGGTGGTCGGGCCGGGTGGTCATGGCGGTGGTGACACCCTGCTGCTGCGGGACGTCTTCGCGCCGGCGGGCGAGCCGGACCTGCTCGGCCGGGCCGCCGGCTACCGGGACGGCATCCTGGCCTCGGCGGTCGGCTACGCGGGCAACACCTCACTGGAGACAGGCGACCCGGTCCGCCTCGAGGACCTCGAGCTGAACACCTGACCCGGCCCGGCCGGGCCTCGCTGACGCGGCCGACCACGCCATTCTGGGCCGTGGGAGCGTCACCACCCCAGTGGAATGGCGTGGTCGCCGGACGCCGCATGCGGCCCCCGGCCGGCCACGTCACGGGCGCGTCACGGGCACACCGAAGCGTCTTGCGTCGTCGGAGGTTTCGTGCCACCGTACGGGAAACCGGTTTCCCGCCTGTCGCCCCCTGATGTTCCCGGCGAGCGTGCGCGGGAAGCCGTACCCAGCATCTCGATGAGGAGATCATGTCTCGAACACGCGTAGCACCACGCACGTTACTCACCGCGGTCGCCGCGTCGGCACTCGTCCTCGCGGGCGCCACCGTGCCCGCCACGGCCGACCCCGCGACCGCACTCGTCGTCGGCGACCTCGCCCCCGGCAGCATCACCACGAGCGACGTCGTCTCGGGCGCCTTCACGATCATGGCGTCCGGGGCCAAGGCCGTCACCGTGGACGCCGCGGACCGCACGTCGGACCGCGGCGACGTGTACACGCAGCGCCTCAAGCTGAACGGCTCCGGCAACGCCGCCGAGCGCTCGCTCCGGTTCGACGCCACGGCCGGCACCGAGGTCACCGTGCACGCCCGCAGCGGCAGCGGCACCGCCGACCGTGCGCTCGCGCTCTACGACGCGGCCTGGACGGAACTGGACCGGGTCGTCGCGGCCGCTGACGACGAGAGCTCCCCGATCGCCACCCAGGTGCTCACCGTTCCCGCGGACGGCACCTTCTGGCTGGCCTCGCCCAGTTCGGGAGTCAACGTCTTCCACGCCGAACTCGACGTCGAGCCGGACACCGGCCGCACGCCCTGGGCCGACGTCGCTGCACCCGTGGTGGACGACGTCGTTCTCGATCCCGCCGACCCGGGGCGCCTGCTGGTCGGGTACACGGGAACCGTCGGGCCCGACGGTGCGGACCTCGCCCATGCCCGTCTCCACGACGCGGACGGAAACGTCGTGGACCAGACGTTCGCGGCCGAGGACGGCGCCGCGGGCACCCTCGCGGTCGAGCCTCCGTCGTCGGGCAGCTACACCGTGGAGGTGCTGCTCACGCGAGCGGGTGAGGACACACCGCTCGTCTCGGAGGCCGTGGCGACGCCCGAGTTCTCGCTCCCGCTCGCGACCCCGGAGATCGCGGGCATCCTGACCACCGGCGTCTCCGGCGCCGAGGGCACCGTCACCGTCGAGTGGGGAGCGGTCGCCGAGGCCGAGACCTACTCCGTCGGGGTCCGGCAGGGCACCGAGGAGTTCGTGACCGTCGTCGACGGCGTCGCCGGCACCACGGCCGACGTCGTAGGCCTGACCGTGGGCCAGGTCTACGACGCCCAGGTCGTCGCGCATCGCGGGGACGACGCCGCGGCGTCCGCGCCCGTCGAGTTCACCGTCGCCGACGCCGTGGAGCGCTGGCAGACGGCGCACGTCGGCGTCGGTTCCGGCGGCGAGGTCGTCGAGAACGAGGACGGCTCGATCACGTTCGACGCCCTCGACAACTTCGGCAAGGCCGCCGACTCGGAGGACGGGTTCTGGTACCACTACACCGCGGTGGACCCGGCCACGGAGAACTTCACGCTCCGTGCCACGATCCACGTGGACGACTCGGCGTCGAAGGACAACCAGTCCGGGTTCGGCATCGTCGCCGTGGACGACCTGGTCGCGAACGATGCCTCCGCGCGGTACATGAACTCCGCCGGGGCGTCGGTCGCCAAGTACGTGTTCGGCGCGAACGGCGAGGAGGGGGTGCGGTACGGCACGCCGGGCGCGAAGTTCGTGCACGGCTACACCGGCCCGCCCACCGAGAGCTCCGCGAACCGCGACATGACCGACTCCCGGGCGTTCGACTGGGACTACAAGGACGGCTATGTCGAGGGCGGCAACGCCAACCCGCCGCGGTTCGAGGCGGGGGAGGACTACGAGCTCACGCTGCGCCGGTCCAACACCGGGTTCCACGCGATCTGGCACCGCGACGGCGAGACCGTCCACGAGGTCATCCAGTACGACCCGGACATGCTGCTCACCCAGAACGACGAGGTGTTCTACGTCGGCCTGTTCGCGGCGCGCAAGATCCAGGTCACGGTGACCGACTGGTCGTTCGAGACGATCCACCCGGACGACGACGAGCCCGCCCAGGAGCCCCCGCCGGTGTACGTCACGCCGACGCTGACCGCCGACGTCACGCGCACCACGCCGCACGACTCGATCGACGTCCCGCTCACCTCCAACGTGTACGGCCGGGCGCAGGTGACCGACGCCGAGGGCGCGGTCGTGGCCGACGGCATCGACGTGGCGCCCGGCGAGCGGACGATCGTGCCGCTCGACCTGGCACGCGGTGCCAACGAGTTCACCGCCCGCCTGGTCCCGGACGAGGAGCAGCCGCACTTCGGGGAGCGCGAGGAACTGGAGTCCACGGACCCGGTCGAGATCGACCTGAGCTTCGACGTGCGGTCGTACGGCGAGCCCGGCCAGGCGATCCGGGTGGCGCCCGACGGTGACGCGGGCGGCGACGGCACCGCCGATGCCCCGCTCGACCTGCACACGGCCGTCGCCTACGCGCAGCCCGGCCAGCAGGTGGTGCTCGACGGCGGCACGTACCGTCCGCAGGAGGCGATCGTCGTCGGACGTGGCCGCGACGGCACCGCCGACGCCCCGATCACGCTCATGTCGGAACCCGGCAGCCGCGCCGTCCTGGACCTGTCCGAGTCCGCGAGCGGCGGGATCTGGCTGCGCGGCGACCACTGGCACCTGTACGACCTGGAGATCACCCGGTCCCAGGGGTACAAGAAGCCCCTGCACGTCGGCGGGCACCACAACGTGATCGAGCGGATCGAGTCCCATCACAACCAGGACACGGGCATCCAGATCTCCGGGCTGTCCACCGAGCCGCCCGAGATGTGGCCGTCGCACAACGTCGTGCTGTCGTCCGAGTCGCACAACAACCGGGACCCGCTCGGCAACGACGCGGACGGCTTCGGCGTGAAGCTGACCGCCGGCAAGGGCAACGTGATCCGCTACAGCATCGCCCACCACAACATCGACGACGGCTGGGACCTGTACGCGAAGTCCACGACCGGCCCGATCGGTGTCGTGACGGTCGAGGACTCGGTCGCCTACGCCAACGGGTGGCTCGAGGACGACGAGAACCTGACGGACCTCGGCGAGGGCAACGGGTTCAAGCTGGGCGGTGAGTCCATGCCGGGCGCGCACATCCTGCGCAACTCCGTCTCGTTCGGGAACCTGGCCAAGGGCGTGACGTCCAACTCGGGGCCCGACGTGCGGCTCGAGAACGTCACAAGTGCCGGCAACGGCCTCGCGTCACCGTCGAAATCCGCAATGAACGTGCAGCTCAAGACGTCTGCGGGCCGGACCGGCTACCGGGCGTCCGGTGTGCTGTCCTGGCAGGCGTCGCTCGCCGACGAGATCGAGCTCAAGCAGGACGACACCACTCTGCTGACCGACCCGACGAACTACTTCGACGGGGTCGCCGGCGCGCCGGGTGACGGCCCTGCCGAGGTCACCGAGGACTGGTTCGTGTCGACGGACGCGGCGAGCGTGCGGCCGGAGATCGGAGCGGACGGCTCCGTCGTCATGCACGGCCTGTACGAGCTCACGGACATCGCGCCGCCGGGCACCGGGGCACGCCTTGCCGCCAACCCGGACCCGACCGTGATCGAGCCCCTTCCCGAGGTGGTTCCGATCGCACCCTGGTATCCGACCGCCGTCTACACCGCGGGCGACGTCGTCTCCCACGACGGGATCGCGTACGAGGCGCGCTGGTGGACGCGGGGCGTCACCCCGAGCGCCGGTTCGTCGTGGGGCCCGTGGGTCGCCATGGGGCCGGCGGGCATGCCGCCGGTGGAGGAATGCGCCGAGCCGTGGGCCGCGGACGCGGTCTACACCAGGGGCGACGTCGTCTCGCACGACGGCGTGAACCACGAGGCCTACTGGTGGACGCGCGGTCTGGAACCCGGCACACGCGTCCACGGCGCCTGGGGCGCGGTGTCGCCGTGCCGCTGACGCGCGGCTGAGCGCCGGCGACCATGAGGTCGCGACCTCATGGTCGCCGCCGCTCAGCCGCGTCGCTCAGGGGGCTGTGGCCGCCGGGTGTCGAGTGGTCGGTCGCCCGGGAGGGCTGACCACTCGACATCCGGCCGGCCACGACGCCGGCTTGACGCCGACCACCTCGCCGGGTGGGTCTCACCGGATGGCAGGTCTTCGGGTGAGAACCTAAGCGATTCGAGATGCTTGTCCAACGATGAGGCAGCCCGGAATGATCGGATTGCAACGATTCAATCCGGCTGCTCGGGGCTGAGGGGCCGGTCCGATCACCGTTGATCATCTGGAGGAAAGATGCCTTTCCAACCTGTGCGAGGCGCTCGCGCAGCCAAACCCGCACCGCGGCGCGTGAAGTGGGTAGCCACCGCGGCCGCCGTCGTGCTGAGCGCGGGCGGCGCCGTCGTCGCCACGACCGCCGCCGCGACGAGCGCGGCCGCCGCGACCGGCTGCGCCGTCGACTACGACATCGTGAACTCGTGGGGCAGCGGCTTTCAGGCCGACGTCACCATCAACAACGTCGGGGACCCGATCTCCGGCTGGGAGCTGGCCTGGGACTTCGCCGGCAACGAGACCATCGGCCAGGCGTGGAACGCGGGCGTGACGCAGTCCGGCAGGTCCGTCACCGCCGCCGACGTCGGCTGGAACGGCACCCTGGGTACGGGTGCCAGCACGTCGTTCGGATTCACCGTCAACGGCGCGCCAGGTGCGGCGCCGTCGTCGTTCACGATGAACGGCGTGGCGTGCACGGGCGACACGGTTCCGACACCCGATCCGACGACGACCGAACCGGACCCGGACCCGACCACCACCGGGCCGTCGCCGACGTCCCGCTGCGACTCCGGCAGCTCGGTCGTCTCCGGTTCCTCGGGGAACTACACCGTGACCAACGACGGCCGGAACGTCTACCAGGGCGGCGACTACCGTGCCGCGATCCAGGCAGGGATCGACAACCTCGACAGCGGACGGTCCTCGCAGCAGCATGTCGCGGTCCCCGCGAGCGGTTCGATCGGTGCGAGCACGATCGACCTGCCCAGCCACACGTCGATCTCCATCTGCGGGACGATGAACGTCGGGAACCGCGGCGGCCGTGGCGCGATCGAGGCCACCGACGTCTCCGACGTGACCATCTGGCACGCGAACATGACCGGCAACCCGTACTTCGGGATGCGGTTCTACGGCGTGAACGGTCTGCACCTCGGCGACATCGACCTCAGGTTCAACGGCGGGATGGGCATCCGGTTCGAGCGTGACTACGCGGCCAGCCGGAACGTCGTGATCGACGACGTGTACGTCGAGGGCACCAACAACCACGGCGTCGAGACCTGGAACGTCGACGGGCTGGAGGTCGGCACCGTCGTCGCGCGGAACGTGGCGGGTACCGGGCTGCTCCTCAACAACACGGTCAACGCGAACATCGGGACGGTGGACGGGGACGACGTCGCCACCGGCACCGGGTACGCCACCTTCCGCACCGCCAACCGGGCCGGGCGGATGAGCGACGGCTCATACCCGACGAACATCGTCGTCGACCGCGTGATCTCGCGGGGCGGCGGGCGCGGTGTCTTCTGTGTCTCGGAGTCCGGCGGGGTGCAGATCCGCAACATCGACCTCGCGTACAACGGCAACAACGCGGTGCTCATCGAGAACTGCTACAACTACCGGATCGACGGCGGCACGGTGAACGGCGGCGGTGAGGTCCGCGTCGCCGCACGCAGCGAGTTCGCCAACACCCGCGACGTCACGGTGACGGCCCGCGTCGACAACACGAGCGTCCGCGAATCCCCGTGCGGCGTGAACATCACCTGGAACATCACGGGCAACGCGAGCCGCAACGTCTGCTGACGCCACCACCCCCGGCCCACCACCCCCGACTGCCGAACCGCACCCACGTCCTGCCAGACGCCGCCGAACCGCAGGGTGAATCGTGCCAATCGACTCTTGGCACGATTCAACCTGCGGTTCGACGCCCGGGCCGCGCGCGGCTGCGGTTCGGTGAGCCGGGCCGGGCCGGGCCGGGTTGCGGTCGTGGTTCGGCGGGCCCTGGTTCTAGCGGGGTGTCCAGGGGGTGTTCAGTTCTGTGAAGAGCTTTTGGGTTGACGCCACCTTCTCGCACCAGGACTCGACGTCGGTGATCACGGGCCACCGGCCGTCGCCTTCGCCGCGCCACTCCACGATGCCGTCCGCGCTGCCCGCGTTGCCCGCGCCGCCGTCGGACGCGATCGCCCGTGGTTCCGGGCCCGTCCGCACGGCCTCCAGGACCCGCATGAACGCGCCGGTCTCGGCGACGTCGCAGAGCAGCGGCCCACCGGTGCGGCGTGCCGCGAGCAGGTCCTCCAGGAGCGGTGTCCGGGCGTACTCCTTCTCGGCGGACACCGATCCGGTACGGAGCAGCACGCGGTCGAACTCGTACTCCAGCGTGATCGTCCCCTCGGTCCCGTACACGATGACCCGGGCGGGAGTCCGCTCGTCGGCGCAGAGCGTGAGCCCGAAGCCGAATCGCGTGCCGTTCGTGGCGACGACCCGGACCGCCGACGTGTCGTCGGCCTCGATCGGGTTCGCTCGCCACAGGTCGGTGTCCACGTAGGCGACGTCGTCCGCCCGGCGGGCGCCACCGATCCGCAGCGCCGTCGCCACGGCGTGCGCGAGCGGGTTCGTCACGACACCGTCGACCACGTCGTGCCCGTCGAGGTGTCGCCGCCCGGCCCATGCCGAACGGTTCCAGTACGACGCCGTCCGGACCCACGCGCCGACCGCGCCGATCCCGGTGACCTCGCCGATCTCCCCGCGCGCGACCATGCGGGTGACTGCGGGCAGCGCGTGCGACCCGAACGTCTGGAACCCGACCTGGCACCGCCGTCCGGTCCGTTCGGCGACGGCGACGAGCGCCTCGTGCTCGGCGAGCGACGCCGCGGTCGGCTTCTCCAGCAGCACGTCGATCCCCGCCTCCATCGCCGCCTGCGCGAGCGGGAGGTGGGTGTGGATCGGCGTGGACAGGACGACGACGTCGGGCAGGTCGCCCTGCGACAGCAGGTCCCCGAGGGTCGCGAACCACGTGGCCCGCGACGTCCCGAGCGCCTCCGCCTCGGGCTCGCGCGGGTCGACGACGGCCGTCAGCTTCGCCTCGCCGCGTTCCTCCAGCTCACTGACCCGCCGCACATGGGACGCGCCGTGCCCGTGCACGCCCACGACGGCGATCCGGGCGACGCTCTCGCGCGAACTCATACGATCGCTCCCGCCACCGCGGCCGCCTCGGCGGGGCCGAGCTCGGCGTCGAACAGCGCGGCGACCAGGCCTACCTGCACCGCTCCGCCGTCGGGCACGAGCAGCGGTGCGTCCCAGGCCAGCGCCGGGCAGGCGCCCGGGTACTCGGCGGAGCGCGCGAACCAGGGCCGCGCGGTGCCGGGCTGGGCGAGAACCAGCGTCGTCGGGCGGTCGCCATGGCGCTGCACGAAGGCCAGCCACGGCGAACTGCTGCCGTGCGCGAGCGTCTCCCCCTCGCCGCCGACCGACAGGACACGCGTCTCGTCCGCGATCGGCAGGCGCCAGAACAGCCCTCCGTAGCCGGCGCCCGGACGGCCGTTGGTGGCCGGCGACCGGATCTCCAGCGGGCCGTCGGAGGCGTGCAGTACCGAACGCCAGTCGAGCACCCAGCCGGTGTGCGTGATGTCCGCCGTGACGTCCTGGAACGGGGCCAGCAGCCGCGCCGTGACCCGGCGGTCCTCGACGAGTTGTCGTCCGCCGTGCTCGTCGAGCCAGGTCACGGTCTCGGTGAGGGTGTCGCCGTCGGGACGCAGGTCGCGGGCGACCTGGCGGCCGTGGTTCTGCAGCAGCGTCGGCCCCACGTGCTCGATGAACGTCCGGCCGCCCCAGTGGCTCGTGCCGTTGACGTCCGCCACGGCCATCCCCACGCCGTAGTGGTGGCGGTGGTCCACGGGGCCGGAGTCGGTCAGCGCCGTCCCCCCGAGCGTGTGCACGGGGTGGAGGTACGGCCGCGGCGCGTGCACGGGCGGGACGCGCTCGCCCGTCTCGCGGCGCGCGAGTGGCGTCCCGCCCGGGCCGAGGAGCACCAGCGCGTCCGGGCTCTCCTCCCAGGCGAAGGTCGTGTCCGACGGCGGTCGCGCGGCGCCGGGCGCGTCGCCCGCGGTGTCCGGGTGGCCGGCGGCTCCGGCGGGTACCGCACGGTCGGTGGCGTGCACGCGCTCGGGTCCCACCGGCGCGGGGCCGGTGCTGGCGCGCACCTCGAGCTCGGTGGTGAAGCGGGCGGACCGGGCAGGCTGGGCATCGTCGTCCATCACTGCGGCTAGCTCCTTCCAGGCGTGTCGGCCGAGCTCCGACTGCGGCACGGCGACCGTGGTGAGCGCCGGTGTCGCGTAGCGGGCGAGGTCGATGTCATCGAATCCGGCCACCGAGATGTCGGCGGGCACGGCGACCCCGGCCTCGTTCAGCCCGGCGAGCAGGCCGAACGCGACCAGGTCGTTGAAGGCGACGGCCGCTGTCGCGCGGCCGGCGAGCACGGCGCCGGTCGCCGCGTGACCCGCGGCGATGTCCGGGCCGGCGGGGATCTCCCGAACGTCGAGCGTGGGGTGGCCCTCGAGCGCGCGCCGGATGCCGGCGCGGCGCTGCGCGTCCGACGCCGAGGCCCCGGGGCCGGCCAGGTAGACGAGCCGGCGGTGGCCGAGGCTCACGAGGTGCTCGATCACCTGGACCGCGGCGTCCTCGTAGTCGACGACGAGGCTCGGCGCGGCGGGCGCGCGGCCGGTCCGCCCGTTCTGGCCCGGAGGCGGGGGCACCTGACGGTTCAGCACGACGACGGGTTCGACGTCGGGCACCAGGCGCGCGAGGTCGGCGTCGGGCATGCGGGGGGAGACCAGGACGAGGGCGTCGCAGCGCAGGCGCGCCTCGAGGGCGATCGCGGCCTCCTGGCTCTGGTCCTCGGCGGTGTCGGCCACGAGAACGCGATACCCGTCCTGGTCGGCGGCGGCCATGACGCCGTGCAGGATCTGCTGGAAGACGGGGTTCCCGACGTCGGGCATGACGAGGGCGACGGTCCGGGTGCGGCCGAGGGCCAGGTTGCGTGCGGCGGTGCTGGGCCGGTAGCTGAGCGACTCCGCGGCCTCGCGCACACGTTCGGCGATGTCCGCGGCGACGGTGCTGCGGCCGTTCATCACTCGCGACACGGTGGCGCGCGAGACGCCCGCCGCCGTGGCCACGTCGCCGATCGTCACTGCTGGGCGCCTGATGTTCACGTGGTGAAGGTACACCATGGGAAACCGGTTCCTCATGTGGTACGTTCTGGCACGGCAACCGGTTTCCCGGGTTCGGGCCGCATGTGGACCTCTCCGCAGCGGCTAGTTTCCGGGAAAGCAAGAGGTCGACGATGACCGGAGGGCGGAATGTCCAGCGTGATCCAAGAGGTCGCGAGCACGCGCAGAGCCGCGAGCGAACGACGCAAGGGCGACGGCCGCATGGCCGCGCTCTTTCTCGCCCCGTGGTTCGCGGGGCTGTTCCTCATCACGGCCGGCCCCATGGCCGCGTCGCTGTACCTGTCCTTCACGGACTACGACCTGCTGTCGGCGCCGGCGTGGGTCGGTCTCGACAACTACACGCGGATGTTCGAGGACCCGCGACTTCTCCAGTCGCTCCAGGTCACGTTCACCTACGTGTTCGTGTCGGTGCCGCTCCAGCTCGCGGCGGCGCTCGCGCTGGCGTTGGTGCTGGACAAGGGCATGCGCGGGCTGGCGCTCTACCGCTCCGTGTACTACCTGCCCTCGCTGCTCGGCGGCAGCGTCGCGATCGCGATCCTGTGGCGGCAGATCTTCGGAGCCGACGGCCTGGTCAACCAGGTGCTGGCGCTCCTCGGGATCGAGGGGACGGGCTGGGTCTCCCACCCGGACCACGCGCTCAACACGCTGATCATCCTGAACGTCTGGACATTCGGCGCGCCGATGGTGATCTTCCTCGCGGGGCTGCGCCAGATCCCGCGCATGTACTACGAGGCGGCATCGATCGACGGCGCCGGACCCGTCCGGCGGTTCTGGTCGATCACCGTCCCGATGCTCACGCCGATCGTGTTCTTCAACCTGGTGCTGCAGGTCATCAACGCGTTCCAGAACTTCACGCAGGCGTTCGTGGTGAGCGGCGGGAACGGCGGCCCCGCCGACTCGACCCTGCTGTACACGCTCTACCTGTACCGCAAGGGATTCGCGGACCTCGACATGGGATACGCGTCCGCCATGGCGTGGTTCCTGCTCCTGATCATCGGCGGGATGACGCTCGTCAACTTCCTCGCCTCGAAGTATTGGGTTCACTACGATGACTGATCTCGCCACGCCCTCGAAGGTCACCTTCGCCGAACCGTCGTCGCCCTCGGACCGGCGCGTGCGACGCACCGACGGCGCCGTCCGGCGCATCCGGTCCGCCGTGGCGAGCGTGCTCAAGCACACGGCACTCATCGTCTTCGGCTTCGTGATGCTGTATCCGCTGCTGTGGATGCTCATGAGCTCGATCAAGCCGAACGCGCTCATCTTCCGTGAGCCCGGACTCATCCCCACGGACGTGGACCTGTCCAACTACACGGACGGCTGGAGCGCCCTGCTCCACCCCTTCAGCCGGTACCTGATCAACTCGGCGATCGTGGTGCTCGGTGCGGTGATCGGCAACCTCGTCTCGTGCTCGCTGGCCGCGTACGCGTTCGCCCGGCTGAACTTCCGGGGGCGCAACTTCTGGTTCGCGATCATGCTCATGACGATCATGCTGCCGATCCACGTGATCATCGTGCCGCAGTACGTGATGTTCTCGAGGCTGGAATGGATCAACACCTTCCTGCCCCTGATCGTCCCGAAGCTGCTGGCCACGGACGCGTTCTTCATCTTCCTCATGGTCCAGTTCTTCCGGGGGATCCCGCGCGAGCTGGACGAGGCGGCCCGCATCGACGGCGCCGGACACCTGCGCATCTACTGGCAGATCATGATGCCGCTGGCGCTTCCCGCCCTCGCGACCACCGCGATCTTCACCTTCATCTGGGCGTGGAACGACTTCTTCAGCCAGCTGATCTTCCTGACCAAACCAGACATGTACACCGTGCCGATCGCGCTGCGGACCTTCGTCGACTCGACGGGCGAGAGCTCGTGGGGCGCGTTGTTCGCGATGTCGATCGTCTCCCTGATCCCGGTGTTCCTCGTGTTCCTCTTCGGCCAGAAGTACCTGGTCAAGGGGATCGCCACGACGGGCATCAAATAGGTCACCACGCCCCCCGGGGCGCGGCGGCCGTGAGCCTTTGTACCTACTAGCGACCGAACCTCCGAGCGACTGAAACGACGACGTCTCGTCATCGAGAAGGAGAGAAATGCGTACCTCAATCAACCAGCGTGGCCGGCGTGGCGCCGCGGTGGCGGCCGGAGCCGTCGCCACCGCACTGATCCTGTCCGCGTGCGGCGGCGGCGACTCCGGCGCCGGCGGCACGGGCGAGGTGGAAGCCCAGGACTGCCCGTGCGAGATCCGCTTCGCGTGGTGGGGATCCGACGAGCGGCACGCCGCGACCCAGGAGATCATCGACGCCTTCGAGGCGGAGAACCCGGACATCACCGTGGTCCCGGACTTCACCGACTGGGACGGCTACTGGAACAAGCTCTCGACCACCGTGGCGGCCGGCGACACCCCCGACGTGATGACGCAGGAGGAGCGCTACGTCTCCGACTACGCCACGCGCGGCGTGCTCGCCGACCTCGGCGGGCTCGACATCGACACGTCGAAGATCGACGAGAGCATCCTCGCGGGCGGTGAGATCGACGGCACCCAGTACGCCCTGCCCACCGGTATCAACGCCTACGCGATGGTGGCGAACCCCGGTGTCTTCGAGGAGGCCGGGGTGGAGATCCCGGACGACACGTCGTGGACCTGGGAGGAGTACGTCCAGGTCGCGAACGAGGTGTCCGAGGGCGCCGGCGACGGCGTGTGGGGCACCCAGGACTACGGCTTCAACGAGGCCGGCCTGAACATCCTCGCCCGGCAGAAGGGCGAGAGCCTGTGGACGCCGGACGGTGAGCTCGGCGTGTCGGAGGAGACGGTCGCCGAGTTCTTCCAGACCTCGCTCGACCTGATGGCCGACGGCGGCCAGCCTGACGCCTCACGCACCATCGAGTACCAGCACGCCGGTCCCGAGGGGTCGCTCGTCGGCACCAACGTGGGCGGCATGGCGTCCTTCTGGTCCAACCAGCTCGGCGCGCTCTCCGAGGCGTCGGGTGAGGACGTCCAGCTGCTGCGGTACCCGGGTGAGTCGGAGTTCGAGCGCACCGGCATGTACTACAAGCCGGCGATGTTCTACTCGGTGTCCGCGACGACCGAGTACCCGGACGCCGCGGCGAAGTTCGTGGACTTCCTGCTCAACTCGGAGGAAGCCGCGAAGATCAACCTGACCGACCGCGGCCTGCCCGCGAACACGGACATGCGCGAGGTCATCGCCGGCGACCTGACCGACGCCGACCAGCAGGTGGCGGACTTCATGGCCGAACTCGGCGACGAGATCGTCGACGCCTCGCCCGTGCCGCCGAACGGCTCGGCCGAGATGCAGGACATCATGGAGCGGATCAACACCGAGGTGATCTTCGAACGGGCCACCCCGGAGGAGGCCGCGCAGATGTTCGTGGAAGAGGTCAACGCCGCGATCGCCGGCTGACCGCTCCCCGAACCGCAGGCTGCTCTCGGAAGCCGATGCCGAACCGCAGGTTGAATCGTGCAAACCAGTGATTTGCACGATTCAACCTGCGGTTCGGCATCGGCATCGACTCACGAGAACAGACTGCGGTTCGGCGGAGAGGGGGGCGACGAGGGGTGAGGGAGTTCGGGGACGAAATGATCGGCCGCGGGAGTGGCCCGGGGAAGGGAGTGGTCGTGGGGGTCGACGTTCTGGTGCTGAATGGTGAGGACGACGTCGGGATCGCTCTGCGGGAGCTGTCCCCGGGCGAGGCGGCCAGTGGTGGCGGGGGCGTCGTCACCGTCGGGCCGCAGGCCGTGCCGCGTGGTCACAAGATCGCGCTGTCCGACGTCGGACGCGGGGCGCCGGTGCGCAAGTACGGCCAGGTCATCGGCATGGCGACGTCGGACATCGCCCGGGGCGACCACGTCCACGGCCACAACCTCGCGTTCGACGACGAGGCGGCTCTGGCCCTCCGGCGGGACACCACCCCGCCGCCGGGTGGCGCCCCGCAGCGTGACGAAGCCACGCCGTCAGCCGTCACCGCGCAGCCCGACATCACCGCGCAGCCCGAAGCCGCCGCGCAGCCCGAAGCCGTCGCGCAGCCCGACGTCGCCCCGCGGCCGGCCGACGACACCGCGCGCCCTACATTCCGGGGCTACCGGCGGGCCGATGGCCGCGTCGGGACGCGCAACTACCTGGCGATCCTCACCAGCGTGAACTGCTCGGCGTCGACGGCGAAGATGATCGCCGACCAGTTCCGTGGTGCCGCCCTGGACGAGTTCCCGAACGTCGACGGCGTCATCGCGCTCACCCACACCAGCGGCTGCGGGATGGTGCCCGAGTCCGAGGGCGGCCGCATGCTCCTGCGTACCCTGCGCGGACACGCGGCGCATCCGAACGTCTCCGGTCTGCTGGTCCTGGGCCTGGGCTGCGAGATGGTCCCGGGTGCGGCGTTGTCGGCCCGGTCGGGCGGCAGCGTCGACCTCGGCATGCCGGCGATCGGCGCGCCGTCGTCCGACGCCGAGAACGCGGCGGGCGCGGCATCGTCAGGCACCGACACCGCCGGCAGCCGGCCACCGTCGGCCGGCCCTGGCCCTGGCCCTGGCCCCGGACCCGGCCCCGGCCCGGTCGCGGACCCCGCGACCGGTGTCGACGCCGGTCTCCTGGCCTCCATCCCGGCCGACACCGTGGTGCGGTCGCTGACCATCCAGGAGTCGGGCGGCGTTCGCGCGACCGTCCGCGCGGGCGTGGCCGCGGTGCGCGAGATGCTCCCGCGGGTCAACGCGCGCGAGCGCGAGGAGTGCGACGTCTCGGAACTGGTCCTGGGGCTGGAGTGCGGGGGCTCGGACGGCTACTCGGGCGTGACGGCGAACCCGGCGCTGGGCTGGGCGTCGGACCGGCTGGTGGCGCTCGGCGGTGCGTCCGTGCTGGCGGAGACCCCCGAGGTGTACGGCGCGGAGCACCTGCTCACGGCACGCGCCACCGAGCCCGCCGTGGCGCGGAGGCTGCTGGACCGCATCGACTGGTGGCGGGACTACGTCGCCGCGGGCGGCGGCACGCTCGACAACAACCCGTCGCCGGGCAACAAGGCCGGCGGCCTCACCACGATCCTGGAGAAGTCGCTCGGTGCCGTGGCCAAGGGCGGCACGGCGCCGCTGTCCGCGGTGTATGAGTACGCGGAGCCGATCGCGCCGAAGGCCGGGTTCACCTTCATGGACACGCCGGGCTACGACCCGGTGTCGGTGACCGGCATGGTCGCGGGCGGGGCGAACGTCGTCGTGTTCACCACGGGCCGCGGCTCGGTGTTCGGGTGCCGCCCGACGCCCTCGATCAAGGTCGCCACGAACACGCCCATGTACGCGGTGATGGCCGAGGACATGGACGTCAACGCGGGGGTGATCGTGGACGGCACGGCGTCGCTGGAGGACGTCGGGCGGCAGATCTTCGACCGGATCCTCGCGGTCGCGTCGGGCGAGCCCACGGTGAGCGAGGACCTGGGGATCGGTGCCGAGGAGTTCATCCCCTGGCACGTCGGCGCGGTGACCTGAGCGGGTCACCGCGCCGGCGTGCCCGCGGGACTAGCCTCGCGTCACCGGCTGCTGGAGCTCCGTGACCCAGTCCGACTGGTCCTCGCGGTCCGCCCGGATGTACAGCTCCCGGCAGGGGGCCGACGGCTTCCAGCCGCGCTCCGCCATCTCCGCGTGGAGGGCCAGCCACGTGTCCTTGACCCCCTGCATCGGTCCGAGGTGCACCGTGCAGGCGGCGTCGGGCACGGCGGGCAGCTCGACGATGTCGAAGCCGTCGAGCGCCTCGCCGTCGTAGGCGTAGCCGACGACGGCCTTGGTCCCGCCCTCGACCTCCTCGTACATGGCGATCGGCCGCTCGAGCTTCCCCCGGCCGTGCTCCGCGGTCAGGGTCTTGCCGATCTCCTCGAAGGCCGGCCCCACGACGCCGGGGAGCTCCGTCTGCTGCACCGGAACCGTGATGGTGCGCGCCGCCAGGCGGACCGCCGGCAGGTCCTTGGTGATGATCTCGATACTGGACATGGTCTTCTCCTTCTCGATGAAGCGGAGCCGCCGTTCCACGTCGGAGAGCCGGACGGTGGCCAGCGCGTGCTCCCGGTCCAGTTCCGCCCGGCGTCGCCGGAGCAGCGTGGCGAGCTGGCGCGTCTCGATACCTTCGGCGAGGATCGCCGAGATGTCCTCGAGACCGAACCCGAGCTGGCGCAGGGCCACGATCCGGTGCAGGCGGGGGAGCTGGGACGGGTCGTACGACCGGCTTCCGTTGAACTCGTCGATGTGTGCGGGCGTGAGCAGACCGGACTGGTCCCAGTGCCGCAGCATGCGATGGGTCACCTGACCGATCTGCGCGAACGCTCCGATGGACAACACAGATCCAGTTCTCCCGCCTGACATTGTGTGAGGGCCAAGCCATAGTGCCGCCGATGCCGCGCGTGCGCATCGCAAGGCAGGTCAGGAGGGTGCGGAAGTCAGCGGAGCACCGTCCCGCGCACCGCGGCTCGCAGCACGTGGCTCAGGCTGACGGACCCCTCGTCGAACATCATCGACGTCACGGTCTCCATGGCCGACTGGTCCCGCCCCACCGAGCCGATCGTGAACCGGGCCCACCCGGGTGACCGCATGAGGCGCTGTCCCAGGCCGCAGGTGCGGTGGTGGCGGGCGAACCGTCGCGTGAACGCGTGCTCGAACCCGCGCAGCGCACGCAGGCCCGCCGTGCCGCGCAGCGCGGCGTCGCCCCCGGCCGTGCGGGCCGCCGCGAGGTGCTCCGCGAGCTGCACCCCCGCGGCCATCCCGTAGAAGATGCCCTCGCCGGACAGCGCGTTGATCGTCGCCGCGGCGTCGCCGATCAGCACGGCGGGGTAAGGACGGGCCGTCATCGCCTGCCGCGCTCCCGCGTGCGGAAGCTGGTGCGTGGCCGGGTCGCCGACGTCGGACACGGCGAAGCCCCGCCGCCGCAGGTCGGCGACGTAGACGTCGAACAGCTCGCCGAGCCTCCGGTCCCGGGCGGACAGCAGGTCCACGGGGATGCCGATCCCGATGTTGGCCCGGTCGTCCGGCAGCGGGAACACCCACCCGTAGGCGGGCAGCAGGTCGTCGATGAAGTCGAAACGGAGGGTGTCGTGCAGCACCAGGTCGGGGTGCTTCACCGTGGCGTAGGCCCGCGTCGCGATGATCGTGTGCTTCTTCGCCGGGCGTTCGATCCCGAGCGCGCGCCGCACGGCGGAGTAGGCGCCGTCGGCACCGACCACGAGGTCGTAGGGCTCGGCGGTGGTGCGACCGCCCTGATGGAGGTGGACGACGGCGGTCGCGGCGCCGCTGTCCGGCGCGTCCGGTGGGCGCGTGCCCGGGCCGGCCGCGCCGTCGTCCGCGGCCGTGCGGCGGAGACCGTCGGACACCTCGATCCCCTGGAAGGTGACGCCCTCGCGCAGCGTCGCCCCGGCGGCGACGGCGGCGTCCTTCAGGGCCTCGTCCAGGTCGAGGCGGGGAATGACGTGGCCGCGGAAGTCGCCGTGCGCGATCGTCGAGTCCTCGATGGCGGCGGACGCGCCGCCGGGACCGGTGATGGCCACCCGCGTCGGCGTGTGGAACCGCGCGAAGACGTCGCTGAGGCCCAGGCCCTCCAGGATCTTCCGCGCGCCGGGTCCCATGCCGTCGCCGCACGTCTTGTCCCGCGGAAAGGTGGCCTTGTCGACGAGGACGACCTCGGCGTCGGGCAGCTCGCGGCGCAGCGCGACCGCGGCGATCGCGCCGGCCGGGCCGGCGCCGACGACGAGAATCCGGAGGGGCTGCCGCCCGTTGACGATGCTGCTGCTCATCGCCTGTGACCCTACCCCGCCTCGGGCGGTTCGGTGGGGGATGCCCGGCTCCGCCCGGCGGCCCGCCTTCACACCCGTGGTGCGCGAACTGTGAAACCGGGGCGGAGCATGGGACCATCGAGGCACTCGACGACGAGGGGCCCGCCGTCGCCGAATCGTTCCGAGGAGTTCCCGTGCACGTACCCGCCCCGCCTGAGTCCGCGATCATCGTCGGCGCCGGGATGGTCGGCCTCGCCACCGCCTGGCACCTGCAGGAACGCGGCGTGGACGTGACCGTCCTGGACCGCACCGGCGTCGCCGCGGGGTCCTCCTGGGGCAACGCCGGCTGGCTCACTCCCGGTATGGCGATGCCGCTCGCCGATCCCTCGCTGTGGACCTACGGTCCGCGCGCACTGCTCGACCCGGACGCCGCCCTGTCCGTCCCGTTCCGCTGGGACGCCGGCCTGTGGGCGTTCCTCGCCCGGTTCATGCGTCACGCCACGCCGGGCGCCTGGCGGCGTGCCATGGACGCGCTCACCCCGATCGACCAGGTGGCCCTCGACGCGTACGACGAACTGGTCGCGGAGGGCGTCCACGCCGACACCCGGCCGTCGCGCTGGGTGGTCGGCTTCGAGCACGAGAAGCAGGTCGCCCCGTTCGCCCACGAGCTCGACGGCGTCGCGGCCGCCGGCCAGGACGTCCCGTTGCGGCGCGTGCCCGACGGCGGCCCCCACCTCTCCCCGGCGGTCACCTCCGTCTGGGAGCTGGGCGGGCAGCGGTTCATCGAGCCCGGGCCGTTCGTGCAGGCCCTGGCCGGCGCCGTGATCGCACGCGGCGCGAAGATCGTCGCGGACGCGCCGGTGACCGGAGTCCGGCCGGCCCGGGCGGGCGAGCGCCTCGGAGCCCGCGTGACCGTCGCCGACCACGACGAGATGGCCGCGGACGTCGCCGTGCTCGCGACCGGTGCCTGGCTGCCGCAGCTGGCGCGGCGGTTCGGCGTCCGGACCCGCGTGCAGGCCGGCCGCGGCTACTCCTTCACGGTCCCGGTCGAGGGCGAGCCGATCGACCACCCGATCTACTTCCCGGCGCGGCGCGTGGCCTGCACCCCGTACCAGGGCCGGCTGCGCGTGGCGGGCACCATGGAGTTCCGCGGCCCGGACGAGCCGCTGCGGCAGCGGCGCATCGACGCGATCGCGAACTCCGTGCGCGGCCTGCTCCGGGGCGTGGACCTGGACGACCGGAAGGACACCTGGGTGGGCTCGCGCCCCGTCACCCCGGACGGTCTGCCCCTGGTCGGGGCGACGGCTGCCCCCGGCGTGTTCGTGGCGGGCGGGCACGGGATGTGGGGCATGGTGCTGGGCCCGGCGACCGGCCGCGCGCTGGCGGCGCAGATCATGACGGGCAGGGTCCCGGAGGAGATCAGGGCTTTCGACCCGCTGCGGTAGGCCGGCTCGGCGACGTGCGGCGCCACAGCTCCGGACGGCCGCGGCGTGGGAGGATCGGCGCGTGACGAAGCGCATTCTTGTCCTGGCCGGTCGTGGGCGGTACGAGGATCCCTGGCACGACCACGCGGCCACCTCGCACGAGGTGGCCGGGATCCTCGGTGGACCGGGCGCGGCGGGGCGCGGCGACGTCGTCGTCCAGGTACGTTCCACCTGGCGCGACGCGCTGGACGACCTGGACGACGTCGGGCTACTGGTGCTCAACTCCGGCCATGGGCGGCCCGATGCCGAGTTCGACGGGTCCGACGGCGAGTGGGCGGCGTTCCACGAACGGCTCGCGGCGTGGGCACGTTCCGGCGGGGCGGTCCTCGCGCTGCACCAGGCGGCGAACACCTTCGCCGACGCGCCGGGCTTCGAGGCGATCCTCGGCGGGCGCTGGATCCCCGGCGTCTCGATGCATCCGCCGATCGGTGAAGCGGTGTTCGACGTCGTCCCCGGGCACCCCGTCACCGACGGGCTCGGCAACGCCCTGGGTGGTGCCGGCGTGATCGACGCGTACGACGAGCGGTACTGCCATCTCGTGGTGGCCGAGTCCTCACGAGTCCTCCTGACGACACACGGTCCGGCCGAGCCCGGCTTCGGGGCCGACGACGACGGCGGCCGCGTGCACGGTGTGGCCTGGGCCCACGACGCCCACGGCGGGCGCACCGTCTACTCCGGCCTGGGCCACGACGTTCGCTCCTACGGCTCGGCGGCCCACCGCTCCTTCCTCCGCTCGGCGGCTGCGTGGCTCCTCGGGTGACCTGATCTCGACCGACCACACCCACCCGGTGGTTGCTCAGCTGTGCTCGGCGGGCGCCGGCTTCTTCGCCCCGCGGCGCGGGATCAGGTGCATGACCCCGACGACGATCCCGCCCACCACCAGGCCCAGGATCGCCGAGCAGAGGGTGTTGAAGAGCCACGCGAGGACCGCGCCCACAGCCGGGACGGCGTGGTGAATGGCCCCCTCGACGCCGTGCACCCAGCCGTAGAGGGCGTGCCAACCGAGTTCGTCGAGGCCCACCAGCAGGATGTGCCCGCCGACCCACAGCATCGCGACCGTGCCGATGACGGAGATCCCGGCGAGCAGCTTCGGCATGCCGTCCACCAGGGCCCGGCCGAACCTCCGGCTCGCGGGCGACTCCCGCTGCGCCAGGACGAGCCCGACGTCGTCCATCTTCACGATGAGCGCGACCACGCCGTAGACGACGATCGTGATGACGATCGCCACCACGACCAGGGCCCCGAGCCGGAACCAGAAGCTCGAGTCCGCGACCTCGTTGAGGGCGATGACCATGATCTCCGCCGAGAGGATCAGGTCTGTGCGGATGGCGCCCGAGACCACCGTCTTCTCGGACTCCTCGCCCTTGACCGCGGCCGGTACGTCGTGGCCCTCGTGCTTGTGGAACCAGCCGAGGATCTTCTCGGTGCCCTCGAACGCGAGATACGTGCCGCCGAGCATGAGGATCGGCGTGAGCGCCCAGGGTGCCCACACCGAGAGGATCAGGGCGATCGGCAGGATGATCAGCAGCTTGTTGCGGATCGAGCCGACGGCGATCTTCTTGACGATCGGGAGCTCGCGCTTGGCGGCGACGCCGTGCACGTACTGCGGGGTCACGGCGGTGTCGTCGATGACCACGCCCGCCGCCTTGGCGGTGGCCTTGCCGGCGGCGGCGCCGACGTCGTCGATCGACGCGGCGGCGAGGCGGGCGAGGGCGGCGACGTCGTCCAGCAGGCCCAGGAGACCGGCGCTCACCGGATCGTCTCCGGTGAGCGGGGGGTGGGGTGCGCAGCGAGCATGGCCAGCAGCCTACGGGAAGCGCCCCGGGACGAGACCTGAGATCCGGAGTCTCCACAGGGCCTTCTCGCCGAAGGCTGCTGCGACGCTCCCCTCAAGAGGCGCCTCGCCGAGGCCTACGGAGCGGCGAAGTCGCGCTGGCGCCAGGCCTCGTAGACGGCGATCGACGCCGCGTTCGTCAGGTTCAGGGAGCGCCGGCCCGGCAGCATCGGGATCGTGACGGGGCCGGTGACGCGCGGGTGCGCGAGGACGTCGTCGGGCAGGCCCGTGGGCTCCGGGCCGAACAGCAGGATGTCGTCCGGGCGGTACTCGACGTCGGTGTAGCGGGTGGTGGCGCGGGTCGTGAAGGCGAAGACACGGGACGTCGGCAGGGCGTCGAGCGCGGCGTCGAAGGACGGGTGTACGTCCATCACGGCGAGGTCGTGGTAGTCGAGGCCCGCCCGCTTCAGCTTGGCCTCGGACAGGTCGAAACCGAGCGGCTCGATCAGGTGCAGCCGCGCGCCCGTCACCGCGGCGAGCCGGATCGCCGAGCCGGTGTTCCCCGGGATGCGGGGCTCGAAGTACATGACGTGGGCGAGCGGGGTGGCGGGAGGTTCGGCGTCGGGCACGCACCGATTCTCCCAGGCCGCACGGGCCGCGTGCCGCGGCGAGACGGGCGGCGCACGTCCCGGCGGGCCGCGGCGAGACGAAAATGTCGAGGCGGTAGGTCCTTGTGGGACCTACCGCCTCGCTGCCCCATGCGGGGTAACCCGACCGTTCTGCCTCAATTTCCCGGCCGGGAGTCTCGTGGCTCCGTCAGCACCGCGCGCGACCACGCCATTTCGGCGACCACGCCATATCGCTCGGTGGGAGCGCGACCACCCATCAATATGGCGTGGTCGCCACAATGGCGTGGTCGGCGCCGGCCGAGAGCCTCAGCCGTCCAGGCGGTCGCGGAGGTTCGCGAGCTGCTTGCGCAGCGCCGCCGGCACGTGGTCGCCGAACTGGTCGAAGAACTCCTCGGTCAGGTCGGTCTCGGTGAGCCACGGCCCGGCCTGCACCTCGAACAGCGCCGCGAGCTCCTCGGGCCCGAGGTCGAGCCCGTCGGTGTTCAGCGTGCCGGGGGCCGGCACGCGGCCGACGGCGGACGCCACCGACCTGTCCTCACTCTCGCCACGCGTCGCCTCGACCTGGCCCGCGATCCACTCGATGACCCGCGAGTTCTCGCCGAAGCCCGGCCAGATGAACGAGCCGTCGGCGTCCTTGCGGAACCAGTTGACCTGGAAGATCAGCGGCCGCCGCGTGCGGTCCACCGCGTCGCCCACGGACAGCCAGTGCGCCCAGTGGTCGGCCATGTTGTAGCCGCAGAACGGCATCATGGCGAACGGGTCACGGCGCAGCTCGCCGACGGTGCCCTCCGCGGCCGCGGTGCGCTCCGAGGAGATCGTGGCGCCCAGGAACACGCCGTGCTCCCAGCCGAGGGACTGGGTCACCAGCGGCACGTTCGACGCGCGGCGGCCACCGAAGATGATCGCGTCCACCGGCACGCCGGCCGGGTCCTCCCAGGTGTCGGCGATCGTGGGGCACTGCGCCGCCGCGACCGTGAAACGCGAGTTCGGGTGGGCGGCCGGCTCCTCGGAGTCCGGCGTCCAGTCGCGCCCCCGCCAGTCGGTCAGGTGGTCGGGCGGGGTGTCGGTGAGGCCCTCCCACCACACGTCGCCGTCGTCGGTCAGGGCGACGTTGGTGAAGATCGTGTCGTGGTCGAACGTGCGGACCGCCACCGGGTTCGTGCCCTCACCGGTGCCGGGCGCGACGCCGAAGAAGCCCGCCTCCGGATTGATCGCGCGCAGCGAGCCGTCCGGGCCGGGGCGCATCCACACGATGTCGTCGCCGAGCGTCTCGACCTTCCAGCCGGGGATCGTGGGCTGGAGCATCGCCAGGTTCGTCTTGCCGCAGGCGCTGGGGAACGCGGCCGCCAGGTGGAACCGCTTGCCCGCGGGCGACGTCGCGCGGATCAACAGCATGTGCTCGGCGAGCCAGCCCTCGTCGCGCGCCATCGCGGAGGCGATCCGCAGCGCGAAGCACTTCTTGCCGAGCAGGGCGTTACCGCCGTAGCCCGACCCGTAGGACCAGATCTCGCGGGTCTCCGGGAAGTGCACGATGTACTTGGTGTCGTTGCAGGGCCACGGAACATCATCGGCTCGCCCGCCGTCGTCGTCGACCAGCGGCGCGCCGACCGAGTGCACGGCCGGGACCCACTGCTGCCCGCCGTCGATCAGGTCGAGGATCCGCGCCGATACGCGCGTCATGACGTGCATGGAGACGACCACGTACGGCGAGTCCGTGATCTCGATCCCCACCTGGGAGATCGGGCCGCCCACGGGCCCCATCGAGAACGGCACCACGTACATGGTGCGCCCCCGCATGGACCCGGCGAAGACGCCGTTCAGCTCCGAGCGCATCGCGTCGGGCGCGACCCAGTTGTTGGTGGGGCCGGCGTCCTCCTCCTTCCGGGAGCAGATGAAGGTGCGCGACTCGACGCGGGCCACGTCCGCCGGGTTCGAGCGGGCGAGGTAGGAACCGGGGCGCTTGTCCTCGTTCAGCTTGGTGAGGGTGCCGGCCGCGAGCATCTGGTCGATGAGCCGCTGTTTCTCCTCGGCGGACCCGTCGCACCAGACGATCTCGTCGGGCTGGGTGAGTTCGGCGACGTCCTCGACCCAGCCGCGGACGTCGAGGGTGTGTCCGGGCGTGCCCGGGTTCTCGGGCACTGCTGCCTGGGGAGACGCGCCGGCGCCGAAGGACGCGCCGGCCTCGGAGGTCTCCGAGACGAGCTCGGCGACGAGTCGGGTCCGACGAGGATTGGCGAGGAACGACATGGTGGCTCCCATCTGCAACAAGTGGCTGGGTTTCCACTCTCGCGCGGATCGGACTCGTATTTCCATGCCGAGGGCTGTGAAGATCGGCCGATCTTTACATATGCTGAAGCGACGAGTTCCTGTGCTCGTGATCTGGCACACAGTCCGCACCGGTGCGGCGAAAGGAAGGCGACCACGTGGGAGACCGAGGGGCGAGGCGGCCGGCGACGGCCGCCCTGCCGGACACGAACAGCACCACCGGGACGGCCGACGACGGGGCCGACCTCATCACGCTCGGGCGGCGGGTCCGGCACGCGCGGACCGCTGCCGGTCTCACGCTGGACCGCCTGGGCGAGCGGGTGGACGCCGCGCCGAGCCTGCTGAGCCTCATCGAGAACGGACGCAGGGAGCCCAAGCTCTCCTTGCTGCGCTCGATCGCCGCCGCACTCGGCCTGCCCCTGAACGAGTTGCTCGACCCGGCGCCGCCGTCGCGCCGTGCCGCGCTGGAGATCGCGCTCGACCGTGCCCAGCGCGGGCCGATCTTCGCGGGGCTCGGGCTCCCGGCGGTCAAGCCGTCGCAGAAACTGGCGACACCGGTGCTGGAGCAGCTCGTCGGCCTGCACGACGAGCTCGCCCGCAGGGCCGAGGAGGCGATCGCCACGCCCGAGGAGGCGCGGCGCGCCAACACGGAGCTGCGGCTCGAACGTCAGGCGCGGGACAACTACTACCCGCAGTTCGAGCAGCTCGCGGAGGACCTCGTGCGGAGCGCCGGCTACACGGGCGGCGCGCTCACGCACCGCACCGTCGTGGTCCTGGCCGAGCGGCTCGGGTTCACGATCCTGCACGTGAACGACATGCCCCGGTCGGCCCGCAGCGTGACCGACCTGCGCAACGGCCGGATCTACCTGCCCCCGGCCTCGGTCCCCGGGGGCCACGGGCTGCGTTCGCTGGCGTTGCAGGCGATCGCGCACCGGGTGCTGGAGCACGAGCGCCCGCGCTCCTACGCGGAGTTCCTGCGGCAGCGGGTGGAGATCACCTACTTCGCGGCGGCCTGCCTGGTGCCGCAGTCCGCCGCGGTGCCGTTCCTGGAGGAGCGCAAACGTGAGCGCGACCTCGCGGTCGAGGACTTCCGGGACGCGTTCGGGGTCACCCACGAGGCCGCGGCGATGCGCCTGACCAACCTGGCCACGGTGAAGCTCGGCATCCCGCTCCACTTCCTGCGCGTGGGGGACGACGGCGCCCTGTTCCGCGGCTACGAGAACGACGGCCTGCGGTTCCCGCAGGACCCCACGGGTGCGATCGAGGGGCAGCTCATCTGCCGGCGCTGGGCGTCGCGCGAGGCGTTCGACCGCCGCGACGTGGCGACCGAGTACTACCAGTACACCGACACGCCGACCGGGACGTACTGGTGCTCCACGCAGACCGGGTCGGGCGACACCGGCGCGTTCTCCATCACGGTGGGGGTGCCGTACGCGCACGCGAAGTGGTTCCGCGGGCGGGACACGCGGGTGCGGAAGGTGTCCACCTGCCCGGACCCGGCGTGCTGCTCCCGCCCGGCGCCGGAACTGGCCGAACGCTGGTCCGGCGCGGCCTGGCCGTCGGCGCGGATGCACCAGCAGGTGCTCGCGGCGCTGCCGAGGGGCGCCTTCCCGGGGGTGGACGACGCCGAGGTGTACGCGTTCCTGGACCGGCACGCACCGGACTGAGACGACGTGTCGACCGGGACAGGTAGTTTTGCGCCCGTGGCTACCAATCTTGCGTGTGTCGGACTGGATGTGAGGACCCGGAGCGGTTTCCGGGATCTCGTCCACGGGGTGATCCCCGAGGCGAAGGTGATCGCCGAGGAGCGGGACGCGACGCTGTACGTCTGGACGGACGCCACGGGGGCACGGCTGATCATCACCACCGAGGGTGATCTGGTGCGGGCGGTGACGACGTCGTACGCGGGACCGCTCGGGGCACGCCTCGCGGACGTGCGCGCGGCCGACGGCGGCCTCGCCATCGCGGAGATCGTGGACGCCGACGACGACGTTCTCGCGGGCGTGGCCTGCGAGCTCGAGGAGCTTCAGCTCCTGGGCGACGCCGAGGACGTGCCCGCCGCGGACGCGTGCCTCGTGGGGCTCGGGCGCTCGGTGGAGGTGTTTGACGGGCCGGAGGAGTTCCTGGCGTCCGACGCCAGCCGGATGACCTTCGCGGGCGAGAGCGCCGACGACGAGACGGGTGAGCCGATGCGCTTCGAGCCGGAGTCGTTCAGCCCGGACGGCGCGTTCACCATGCAGGTCGACGCCGTGGCCCGCGTCAACGGAACGGTGCTCGACGTGACACGGCACGAGGTGGAGCGCACCGGCCAGGCGTTCACGGCCGCCCAGGTCCGCACCGGCGGGTTCGAGGTGACCCTGTGCGTGCCGACGGGCGAGCCGGACCTGGCACCGGGCCAGGTGGTCGCGGCGAACACGTACCTGGTGGCGTCGGTGCCGAGCCTGCTGGTCGCGTGACGGCCCGGCCCGGGTGGCAGGTCAGACGAGGATCGTGATCACCAGGGTGTAGATCGTCGCCATGATGAGCACGACACCGGCGACGTTCAGGAGGGCTCCGCCCTTGACCATCTGGCCGATGGTGATCTGACCCGAGCCGAACACGATCGCGTTCGGCGGGGTCGCCACCGGCAGCATGAACGCCATCGTCGCGGCGAGTGCCGTCGGGACCAGGAGCATCAGCGGCTCGATCGAGAGGCCGCCGGCCACGCCGGCCATGACCGGCAGGAACGTCGCCGTCGTCGCCGTGTTCGAGGTCAGCTCGGTCAGGAAGATGACCAGGACGATCACGGCCAGCACGATCACCCAGACCGGAATCCCCGCCATCCCCGCGACCCGCTGGCCGATCCACTCCGACAGGCCCGTCTGCCCGAACTGCGCGGACAGCGCCAGCCCGCCGCCGAACAGCAGGAGGATGCCCCAGGGAAGCTCCTTCGTGGCGGACCAGTCGAGGGTGCGCTGCCCGTCCCGGGTGGCAGGGATGAGGAAGAGCGCCAGGGCGGCGGCGACGGCGACCATGGCGTCGTCGTAGGTGTCGATCCACGGGTTGGCCGCGACGAAGGACGCGGACTGCCCGAGCGCTCCGAACACGACCCAGGCGGTGGCCGCCGCGGCGAACACGGCGGTCACCGTCCACTCCCCGCGGCTCATCCGGCCCAGGCCGGCGACCTCGTCCCGGAGCAGCTGCCGTTCCTCGCCGATGTCCCGGGACGAGGGACGGAACGCGACGCGGGTCAGGACGAGCCACGCCACGACGAGGAACACCGCGGCCAGCGGAAGGCCCACCAGCATCCACTCGGCGAACCCGATCGAGATGCCGTACTCCTCCTGCACGAAGCCCCTCAGCAGCGTGTTGGGCGGGGTGCCGATGAGCGTGGAGACGGAGCCGATCGACGCGGCGTAGGCGATGCCGAGCAGCAGCGCGGTGGTGAGGTTCTTGTCCGGCTCGCGGGCGTTGACCAGGGCGAGAACGGCCAGGCCGACCGGGAACATCATCACCGCCGTCGCGGTGTTGCTGACCCACATCGACACGAGGGCGGTCGCGAGCATGAACCCGCCCACGAGCGCGACGGGATTCGTGCCGACCCGCGAGACGATGTTCAGCGCGAACCTGCGGTGCAGGTTCCAGCGCTGCATCCCGAGGCCGATCACGAAGCCGCCCATGAACAGCCAGATGATCGGGTTCGCGTACGGTGCGACGGCGGCCGCCATCCCGACCGTGCCGCCCTCGTCGGACGCGAAGTCCTCCAGGAAGGGGAACGCGACCATCGGGACGAGCGCGGTGGCGGCGAGCGGGATCGCCTCGGTCATCCACCACACCGCCATGAGCGCGGCGACCGCCGCGACGAACCGCGCGGAGGAGTTCAGGTCGCCGGGCAGGATCAGGTAGACGAGTGCGCCGAGCACGGCTCCGGCCGCCAGGCCGATGACGCGCCGCCGTCGGGTCGCGGCGGTGGGTGGCGCCTCGCTGGGGATGGTGGCTGTGGTCGACATGCGGACCTCCCGGTGTTGACCCGCCGTCGGGCCAGGAACAAATCGTGCCATTGCCACCATAATGGTGTGAGTCGCATCACACCAGGGCAAGGGCACCAGTGCGCGAGGGCGGTCAGCGCAGCGGGCCGCCTCGGGCGTCCAGGCGGGCCAGGAGGGTGGCGAACGTGTTGCCGACGCGGAGGCCGTCGTGCTCGAACTCGTTCGTCACCCAGGCTTCCGTGTTGCCGACATGGTCGGCCGTCGCCAGGGAGAAGCCCGCGTCCACGAACATGTCGTCGTGGTAGACGGCGGCCTCGACCGGGATGTCGTTCGCGGCCAGCCGGTCGACGTCGTACAGGTCTCCCCAGTCCTCCCAGGCGGCGAGGGCGTCGGCCGCGGCGGCGAACGGGCGGAGCGCCGCGATCTCCGAGAACATCCAGGGGTAGATCATCTCGCCCGTGAGCAGCAGCGGGCGCGCGCCCTCGGCGAACGCCGGATCCGCGTCTCGGACCGACTGCGCCGCCCACGCCGTGGGGCCCGTGTGGGACTGCGCGTAGATCGACTCGTGCAGCACCGCGTACAAGGGCCGGCCCACGAAGTCCGTCGCCGCGGCGACCGACGCCAGGAACGTGTCGGTGAGGTCGGCGTCGGGTGCGCCCGCCGGGGCGGCGGACGCCCGGATGTCCGACGCCTTCCTGCCCTCCCCGCCGCGACCGCCGTCGTCGGTGGGTCCGTCGAACGCCTCGTCGAGGATCCAGTGGACGCGCTCGAAGCCCTGGCCCATGCCGAAGTCCATGCCCAGGCTCCGTAGTCGGGCGACGCTGAGCGGGGAGCCGTCCGGCAGCGCGGCGTCTCCGGCGGCGATCCGGTCGGCGATGCGTCCGAGCAGGTCCGCGGCATGCGGGTACCGCCCGCGGAACCGCGCGTTCTTGCCGGCGACGCGCGGCTGCGTGCGTTCGTAGACCTCGCGGGCCGACGCCGTCAGGCTGGGCAGGCCGCCCGTCACCAGGCTCGCGTTCACGCCCTCGGGCGCCAGCGACAGGTACGTCATGGTGATGAACCCGCCGTACGACTGGCCGAGGGTGGTCCAGCGCCTGCCCTCGTAGACCGAGTCGCGGATGTACTCGGCGTCGCGGACGATGCTGTCCGCGCGGAAGTGCGTGAGGTACTCCGCCTGGGCGTCCGCGTCGCCGAGAGCGTTCAGCGCCGCGGCGCGGACCGCCGTCGACCGGCCCGTTCCGCGCTGGTCGAGCAGCACGACGCGGAAGCGCTCCAGCGCCGAGCCGACCCAGCCTTCCGGGCCGGTCGGGCGCGGTCCCTTGCCGCCGGGGCCGCCCTGCAGGAAGACGAGGAGCGGGAGATCGTCGTGCCGCTTGGCGGGGTCGACGAGCTCGCGCACGAAGACCGTGAGCGTGCGGCCGTCGTCAGGGTCGGACCAGTCGAGCGGAACCGCGACGGTGCGGTCGGTGACATGGACGCCGGGCAGGGTGTAGCTGATGGGCACGGCTCCAGATTACGGCCCACGATGTGCCCGGCACCGCGAAGCGTCGGCGCGTGCCGGGTGGGTTGGCCCGGCGCCGTCACAGCTCCAGCAGCATGCGGGAGTTGCCCAGGGTGTTCGGCTTGACCCGCGCCAGGTCGAGGAACTCGGCGACGCCGTCGTCGTGCGAGCGCAGGAGCTCCGCGTAGACGTCCGGGCTCACCGGGGTGCTGTCGATCTCCTCGAAGCCGTGCTTGCGGAAGAACTCCACCTCGAACGTCAGGCAGAAGACACGGCGCAGGCCGAGACCGCGTGCCCGGTCGAGCAGCGCCTCCACGAGCTGGTGCCCCACCCGCCGCCCGCGGGCGGCCGGGTCGACGGCCAGCGTGCGCACCTCCGCGAGGTCCTCCCACATGACGTGCAAGGCACCGCAGCCGACGACGGCGGACGCGGGGGTGGGGGCGGTCCCCGTCACGCCGGAGCGCTCGGGGATCCTGACGTCGGCGGCGCGGGCAGCGACGCCGGCCACGGACGTGACGGCACCTTCAGGGCCGTCCGTGGCGCGACCGCCGTCCTCCACGGAATCCTCCGCGACCAGGAACTCCTGGACCGCCTCGTAGTACCCGACCCACTCCTTGGCCAACAGGATCCGCTCCTGGGCGTACGGCTCCACGAGGGCACGGATCGCCCGGACGTCGGCAGGCCTGGCGGGCCTGATGTTCACGGTCACGCCGCCCACAGTACGCGCGCTCCCCTTGCCTCCGTCCCCGACCCGTGGTGGGTTGTCGATATGGCATCGACCCGGCTGACCGCAGACTCCCGTACCCAGACCCTGGCCACCCTCGAGGCGAGTACGGACATCGCCGCCGAGCTCGACGTGCTCGTCATCGGCGGCGGCGTGACCGGCGCCGGCGTCGCGCTCGACGCCGTGACCCGCGGGCTGTCGACCGCCCTCGTCGAGGCGCAGGACTGGGCGCAGGGCACCTCGAGCCGCAGCAGCAAGCTGGTCCACGGGGGGCTGCGGTATCTCCAGATGCTCGACTTCGAGCTGGTGCACGAGGCGCTCACCGAACGGGACCTGCTGCTCAGCGAACTCGCGCCGCACCTCGTCCGGCCCGTGCCGTTCCTCTACCCGCTGGAGCACCGCGTCTGGGAGCGCGCCTACGTCGGCACCGGCATCGCGCTCTACGACATCCTGGCGACCCTGATCCCCGGCCGTCGTCCCATGCCGTTCCACCGTCATCTGACGCGGGCGCAGATGGAGGCGAAGTTCCCGGATCTCGCGCACGACGCCGCGGTGGGCGCCGTGCAGTACTGGGACGCCTCGGTCGACGACGCGCGGCTCGTGACCACCCTGGTGCGGACCGCCGCGTCGTACGGCGCGCACGTCGCGAGCCGCACCCAGGTGGTGGCGCTGAGGCAGGGCAGTACCGGCGCGGTGAACGGCGCCGTCGTGGTCGACCTGGAGACCGGCCGGGAGATCACGGTCCGTGCGCGTGCGGTGATCAACGCGACGGGGGTCTGGACGGAGGAGACGCAGGAACTCGCCGGCCAGCCGGACAGCCCGGCGGGCGGGCTGCACGTGCTCGCGTCGAAGGGAATCCACCTGGTGGTGCCCCGCGACCGGATCCAGGGACACGCCGGGCTGATCCTGCAGACGGAGAAGTCAGTGCTGTTCGTCATCCCCTGGTCGCGCTACTGGATCATCGGCACCACGGACACGCCGTGGCGCCTCGATCCCGTGAACCCGGTCGCCACCAGCGCCGACGTCGACTACGTGCTCGACCGCGCGAACTCCGTGCTCGCGCACCCCCTCACCCGCGAGGACGTCATCGGCACCTATGCCGGCCTGCGGCCGCTGCTCCAGCCCGGCACCAAGGCCGGCACGTCGAGCGCCAAGGTGTCGCGCGAGCACACGGTCGCGAGCCCCACGGCAGGGCTCACCGTGATCGCGGGCGGCAAGCTCACCACGTACCGGGTCATGGCGAAGGACGCCGTCGACTTCGCCATCGGGCAGCGCGCGGCAGCCCTGCCCAGCATCACCCACCAGATCCCGCTGACCGGTGCGGTCGGGCTCCGGGCGGTCCAGCGTCAGTCCCGCGCCTGGGCGAAGCGGTTCGGCTGGAACCCGCCGATGGTGGACCACCTGCTGCACCGCTACGGCTCCAACCTCACCGACCTGGTGGAGCTGTGCGAGGCGGACCCCGGCCTGGCCCTGCCCCTGCGGCACGCGCCCGCCTACCTGCGCGCCGAGGCGCATCACGCCGTGACGCACGAGGGCGCCCTGCACCTGGAGGACGTGCTCGCGCACCGCACCCGGCTGGTCTACGAGGTCCGGGATCGTGGTGTCGAGGCCGCCGCCGAGGTGGCCGACATCATCGCGCCGCTCCTCGGCTGGGACGACACCGTGAGGCAGCGCGAGATCGACGCCTGGCACAGCCGGATCGACGCCGAGCTGGCGGCGTTGCGGCTCCCGGACGACGAGAGCGCGGAGGAAGCCGTGCGGGACGCGGACCGGATCGCCCCGTGGCAGCCGCTCCGGACGTCCTAGCCGCAGTCCTGTCACGGCCCGGCTCGCCGAGCCGCAGTCCTGTCACGGCCCGGCTCGCCGAGCCGCAGTCCTGTCACGGCCCGGCTCGCCGAACCGCAGTCCCGTCACGGCCCGGCTCGCCGAACCGCAGTCCCGTCACGGCCCGGCTCGCCGAACCGCATGGTGAATCGTGCCAAACTCGTTTTGGCACGATTCACCATGCGGTTCGGCAGCCTGGGGTGGTGGGAGTGTGCGGTTCGGTGGTCAACGGTCAACGGTCAACGGTCTGTGGGATGTGGGATGTGGGATCGGGGGTTGGGAGATCGGGGGACCGGGGAGGGAGGCGTCGGGGCCGGGGTGGATGTCGGAGGGGCCGGGTGCGGAACCGGGGCCGGGGTTGGGCTCGGGGGGTCAGCTCGGGAGGTGGAGACGGCCCGCGGAGTCCTGCTCCGCCAGGCCGTCCTCGATGAGTCCGGCGATGGCGCGGTCCAACTGTGCCAGCCGGGTGGCCACGTCGGATCGGGTACCGGGGTGACCACCGGCGGCACCGGTCGTCGATCGTGGCGTGGCTGGGCCTCCGGTTCCGGCGAGGGTGGCTGGTGCGGTGGGACCGCCGTCGTCCGCCATCGACGTCGCCCCCGGAACCCACGCCTCGACCAGGGCCGAGCGGTCTACCGGACCGTCCGCCTCGCGGAGCGTCGCCATGACCCGGCCGCGACACTGCCGGTCGGTCCCGTGCCATGCCTGCGTACGACGCCGGCCCGCGTGCTCGTCGGGCGGTGAGCCCGCGGCCCGCCAGGCGCAGAGTTCCGCGACCGGACACGCGTCGCAGCGAGGGGCGCGGGCGGTGCAGACGAGCGCGCCGAGTTCCATGGACGCGGCGGCCCACCGGGCGGCGTCGGCGTCGTCGGCGGGAGTGAGCGCCGTGGCGAGGGCACGCTCGGCCGCCGTGTACGACGGCGCCGGCAGTGCCACCCCGTCGATCGTGCGAGCCAGCACGCGACGCACGTTGGTGTCGACGACGACGGCGCGCCGTCCGTACGCGAAGGCCAGCACGGCCGCAGCGGTGTACTCGCCGACGCCGGGGAGCGCGCGCAACTCGTCCTCGGTGCGGGGAACGACGCCGTCGTGCCGGTCGACCACGACGGCGGCACACTCCTGCAAACGCAGGGCACGCCGGGGATAGCCCAGCCGGCCCCAGGCGCGCAGTACCTCGGCGGTGTCGGCGCGCGCGAGGTCGGCAGGCTCCGGCCAGCGCTCCATCCAGGACCGCCAGGCCGGTTCGACGCGGACGACGGGGGTCTGCTGCAACATCACCTCGCTGACCAGGACGCCCCACGGACTGCGGTCCGAGGCGCGCCACGGGAGGTCACGGGCAGCACGGGCGAACCAGTCGGCGACGGCGGCACGCAGAACGGCGTGCCCTGCGGTGGCGGGGGAGGAGGAGGTCACGGGCACCCATTCTCTCCTCGCGGCGGCGTGCCTCGTTCTGGCGTGCCCCGTCCTGGCGTGCCCGGCCCCCCGGGCGTGCCCCGCTCCCGGGCGGTGGCGTGCCCGCCTCAGGTGGTGCATGCCTGCCCCAGGTGCTGGCCGCGCGCGACCGGCCGGGAAAGTGCCCGTGGTCGGCGCGGGCTGCGCTGGGGTGCGGAGGTAGTTGCCTACTGTTGATCCCGTACATTCTGGTCGGAACCGTAGGGAGAGCCGGTGCGGGCAAGGGAGTCGGGGCCTGCCGGGCGGCGGCGCCGGACCGTGGTGGTCGTGGTGGTCGTCGCGGTGCTCGCAGTGGCAGGCGGGCTGGTGGCCCGCGCGATGTGGCCGGAGGAGCCGGCGCCGATCCTGAGCGACGCCAAGGTGCATCCGCCGGCGCCCGCGGATCCTGACGGCGCCGGCCGGACGTGCGAGGCCGACGAGCTGGACGTCCGGCTCGCGGCGGACCGCGCGACGGTCACGACGGGGCAGCCGGTGGTGTTCACCGTGACGCTGAAGAACGCCGGGCCGACGCCGTGCCTCGTCGACGGGGGCGACGTGAACCGTCCCGTGACCGTGTGGGCCGGTGAGGCCGGGCCGGACGCCGAGCGGGTCTGGTCGTCGAGGGACTGCGACGACGAGGGTGAACGCATGCTGTTGCTCGGCCCGGGGTCGGTCGACACCCAGGAGATCCGCTGGTCCGACGTGCGCTCCGCGCCGGGATGCGAGCGGGTGGACGAGCCCATCCGGCCCGGGATCTACAGCGCGCAGGTCACGGTGGCCGACGTCGGGGGTGCGTCCAGCCAGGTGGTGGAACTCGTCAGGCCCGAGCCGCCGAGGCCGAGCCCGTCGCCGTCGCGGAAGCCGTCGAACAAGGACGAACCATCGGCGTCGCCGGGCGCGTCGCCGAGTGCGTCACCGAGCCCGTCGCCGTCCGATACGAACGGGTAGGGTGCCCGCCCGCCAGGCGTCGCGTTCGGTCAGACGTAGCGTTCCAGGATGCTCGACTCCGCCATGCGGGACAGGCCCTCCCGGATCGCACGAGCGCGCTGGTCGCCGACGCCGTCGACCGACATGAGGTCGTCGACGCTGGCCGCCAGCAGCTTCTGCAGGCTGCTGAAGTGCGCCACGAGCCGCTCGATCGTGACGTTGGGCAGCCGCGGGACCTTGGACAGGAGCCGGTAGCCGTGCGGTGCGACGGCGGCGTCGAGGGCGTCGCCCCCGCCGGGCATGTCGAGCACCCGCCCGATCTGCGACAGGTCCAGGAGCTGCTGGAACGACAGCGTGGCGAGGGCCTGCTGCACCTCGTCCAGCGTGCGGCCCTTGCGCCCGAGCACGTAGTCCCGGATGACGAACTCGCGGTCGGAGCCGACGTCGCCGATGAGCTCGTCGAGCTGGAGCGCGAGCAGACGGCCGTCGACGCCGAGCTCGATGACGTAGCCCTTGATCTCGTCGGAGATGCGTCCCACCATCTCGAGGCGCTGCACCACCGAACAGACGTCCCGCACGGTGACCAGGTCCTCGATCTCCAGGGCCGACAGGGTCCCGGACACCTCGTCGAGGCGGGCGCGATAGCGCTCCAGCGTGGCCAGTGCCTGGTTCGCGCGGCCGAGGATCGTGTCCGAGTCCTCGAGCACGTGCCGCTTGCCACCCACGTAGAGGGCGACGATCCGCATCGACTGGCTCACCGAGATCACCGGGAAGCCGGTCTGCTTGGAGACCCGCTGGGCGGTGCGGTGTCGCGTGCCGGACTCGGACGTCTCGATGGTGGGATCCGGCAGGAGCTGGACGGCCGCGCGGCGGATGCGGCCGGCCGTGCGGTCGAGGACCACCGCGCCGTCCATCTTGGACAACTCGCGCAGACGGGTCGCCGAGAACTCCACGTCGAGTTCGAATCCGCCGGAGCACATGCCCTCGACCGACTCGTCGAGACCGAACACGATGAGGGCGCCCGTGCGGCCTCGCAGGATGCGTTCGAGCCCGTCACGCAGCTCGGTTCCGGGCGCGACGGCGGCCAGGGTCTCGCGGAGAAGTTCTTCGGCTTCCGTCGGTGTCGTGGCCACGGAGAAATCCTACGTCGGATGTTGCCTCGGCAGCCGTTTGTTTCAAAGCCGTGACGTGAGCGGAGTATGACTGCTGCTGCCGAGGCGTACGAGTTTTTTCACCCTACTGGTCACCTGTGGCGTGCGCCAGGCCCATCGCCTCGCGGATGTGCTGCGCCTCCAGCAGTTCCATCCCCTCCGGTGCGGTCATGCCGGTCCCGGCGGGGACCACCGCTCGCCGGTAGCCCAGCCGCGCGACCTCGCCGAGCCGCCGTTCCAGCCCGGTGACCGGCCGGATGTCGCCCGCGAGCCCGACCTCCCCGACGGCGATCGTGGCGGGCGGCAGCGGCTCCTCGGTCCGGGCCGAGACCAGGGCGAGCGCGGCGGCGAGGTCCGCCGCGGGCTCGGTGACGCGCGCGCCACCGACCGTCGAGACGTAGACGTCCTGGTCGGCCACCCGGAGCCCCGCGTGCCGGTGCAGTACGGCGAGGATCATCGCGAGGCGGCTGGAGTCGACGCCGCTGGTGGCACGGCGCGGGTTGGACAGAGGGCTCGGAGCCACGAGCGACTGGAGCTCGACGGCGAGCGGGCGGCGCCCCTCGAGCGTCACGGTGACGCAGCTTCCGGGCGCGGCCGCGCCCGTGTGGGAGAGGAACAGGCCGGACGGGTCGGGCAGGCCGACGATCCCGTGCTCCGACAGGTCGAAGCAGCCGACCTCGTCGGTGGGGCCGTAGCGGTTCTTCACCGCGCGCACCATGCGGAGCCGGGAGTGCCGGTCTCCCTCGAACTGGCAGACGACGTCGACCAGGTGTTCCAGCGTGCGCGGGCCCGCGATGGTGCCGTCCTTGGTCACGTGCCCCACCAGGACCACGGGCACCCCGCGCTCCTTGGCCGCGGCGATGAGTGCCGCCGCCACCTCACGGACCTGGGTGGTCCCGCCCGGGGCGCCGTCGACCTCGGTGGACGCGATCGTCTGCACGCTGTCGACGATGAGCAGGTCCGGCTCGGCCGCCTCGACGTGCCCGAGCACCGTGGCGAGGTCCGTCTCGGAGGCCAGCAGGAGGCTGGGGGCGAGGGCCCCGATCCGTTCGGCGCGCAGCCGCACCTGCCCGGCCGACTCCTCGCCCGTGACGTACAGGACCGTCCGGGCCCCGGCGCCGCCGGGCGCCACGCCCGTTCGCGTCCCGGCGGTCCCGGTGGGGCCGGTCGCGAAATTGCTCGCCACGGCGAGCAGCAGCGTGGACTTGCCCACTCCGGGCTCGCCGGCGAGCAGCACCACGGCTCCCGGGACGAGGCCGCCGCCCAGCACCCGGTCGAGCTCGCCCACGCCCGTCGGTGTGGCCCGCGCCGCCTCGACGTCGATCTCCGCGATCGGCCGGGCGGCGGACCGCGTCGGCGCGACCGCGGTGGTCCGGGGGCCCGCCTGAGCGGGGGCGGAGTCGGTCACCGTGCCCCAGGCCTGGCACTCCCCGCAGCGGCCGACCCACTTCACGGTGGTCCAGCCGCACTCGGTGCACGCGTACGCGGGCCTGGCCCGCTTGGTAGTCGTCGTCGCCACGAGGGGGACGGTACCCGGGGTGGCCGACATCGCCGGCGAGGCGCGGCCCGCGAACCGCGCGCCTGCGCGCAAGTGTCGGTCACGCGCAATATGGTTCGTAGCGCCGTCGGATCTCGGCGGGACGTCTCACTCAGGGAGAGGACCATGACCCACGAGAGCGCGGGACCGGACGGCCGGGTGCAGGAGCCGAAGGCCCAGGTCCGTAGGTCCCCGGCGGTGTACCGTCGGCGGCGCGTCGTGGTCGGGGTGCTCGCGCTGCTGGTGCTGGTGGCCCTCCTGGGGTTCATGGGACTCGTCTGGCCAGGTCTCCTGCATGCCGAGGAGCCCGAGCCGGTGCCGACCGTCACGGTCACGGCGCCGGCGCCGACGCCCGCGGTCAAGTCGATGCAGCGCCCCGAGGGCGAGACGGCCTTCCAGGGGGCGCTCCCGTCCGCAGTCCTGCAGTTCGCGCTCACGGACCTGACGGAGACCGAGGCCGCGGAGGAGTCCGAGGCCACCGAGGGCTGGAAGGCCGCCTACACCGACGGCACGGACCTGCGGGTCGTCGTCACGGCGACCCAGTGGCCGAGTGCCGATGAGGCCAGGAGTTCGGCGGACGCACTGACGAAGGCTGCCGGGAAGGCCGAGGCGTCGGGCGACGTGAAGGTGGGTGACGACGTCGTGGGGCAGTACGCGCTGACCCGGGCCGATGCCGGGCGGCGCACGATGACCTGGCGCAACGGCACCGCCGTGCTCCAGGCGGTGGGGCCCGCCGACGTGATCGAGGAGTTCTACCGCGCGTTCCCGCTGTGAGCGGGGACCCGCACGGCGTGAGCGGTGCGCCGGGCCACGATCGTTCCGGCGCCCCTCGGAGCGCGCCCCTCACGGTACGTCGAGCGTGACGTAGTGCGGGCTGCCGAACGAGAGCCAGACCTCGTCGGGGGTGTCCCCGGCCCGGGTGAGGACCACGGTCGACGCCTGCCACGTGCCCGCATCGGGCGCGATCGAGTCCAGCGCGTCCGGAGGCATGCACGGGTTGCCCTGGCCCAGCGGGTCGAGAGCGGTGCCGCTCGTACCTCTGCCGCCGTAGCGTGTGCCGTCGGACGTCACGAGCATCACCTGGCACGATCCCAGGTCGGTGCCTGGCTCGGCGGTGAGATCCAGGTCGACCCGCCATGCCGCCGAGCCGTCGGGAACCCTGTCGATCTGGGCCACCACCGACTGGGGCAGCCCTTCGACCGTGCGCACGTCGAGCACCCGGACGTCGACCTCGCGGGTCACCCAGGTGTTGGCGAGGGCCGGGTCGTTCAGCCCCAGGTCGAAGTACTCGCCGACGAAATGGGCGGTCTGGCCCGCGCCGACGCTGTCGACCCGGTCGACCAGTTCCGTGGGCCACCACAGGTTCACCAGGCGGAACGACCACGCCGCGGCGGCCGCGGCGATCATGAGCGGCAGGATCGCGAGCCAGACGGCGTTGCGCCGCCACCACCCCCGCTCGCGCCCGTCGGCGACGGCGGTCATGCGTCGTCCTCCCGGGCGGGGCCGGTCCGGACCACGGGCGCCGGCCCGTCGATCCGCACCGGGGTCTCGTCGGCGCTCGCCTCGTCGAGGCTCGCCCGGTCCAGGTCCAGATCCACGACGGCGATCGCGTCCCTGCGCTGGAACGCACCGTCCTCGCCCTCACCGCCCCGTCCGAGCCGCACCTGCGCGCCGTCCAGCGCGTCGGGCGCGACGTCGAAGCAGTACGTGATGCGCTGCCCGTACGCCGGCGCGGCGCTCGTGGCGGTCGCACAGCCCGACCGGTCCGTCGCGGCGTGGGTGCGCTCCTGGCCGTCGACCAGTTCGGCCCCGCCGATGGCGAGCGTCCGATCGGTGGCCTCCCAGACGGCGTCGACCACGACGAACACGCCTCCGGCCTGCGCGACGTCCTCCCCGTCGATCTGCCGCGCGAGGCGGACGTCGGTCACCGTGAGGTCCGCGTAGTCGAGGCGCACGGTCTCGCCCACCGCGCCCTCGATCTCGAACGGCTGGTCGACGACCGTGTCCTGGGGTACCTGCGTGACGAACCAGGTCGCCGCGCCGATGGCGACGGGGGCGAGCACGACGGTGCGCCAGACGGGTCCGCGGCGGCTCATGCGTCGGTACCGCCCGCGATCCCGGCACCGGCACCGGTACCGTCGCCGTCGCCGTCGGTGACGTCGTCATCGGTGGCATCGGCGCTCCCTTCGCCGGCGTCGCCCGTGCTGTCGGCGTCGCCCGCCCCGTCCGCCGCCCCGTCCGCCGCCCCGTCCGCCGCGCCGGACCGCGACGCCGGGGGCTCGACGTCGAACCTTCCGCTGTGGGTGATCTCGTGCGTCGGGAGCCAGTACTCGTCGTCCAGTCCCGCGAACCCCTCGTCGATCCAGTCGAGCCCGGCCAGGTCGACACGCGCGGTGCCGGGGGAGGCGTCCCCGTCCTGGTTCCACACGAGCGCCGCCCGGTACGTCACCCCCGGGTTGATCACGTCGAGCTCTCCCGCGTCGGCGATGTTGTAGCGGTCCGGGAGCGGGCGGTCACCAGGCGCGACGTCGTCGGGCACGGGCCGTCCCTCGAGGTCCAGGATCCCGGCGCCGGCCGGGGCGGGAACGATGTCGGCGAGCTGGTACCCCCGGGCCGGGACGTCGGACACGTTCGTGACCTGGACGACCACGACCAGCAGCTTGTCGGCCGGGTCGAGCGGCTGGACATCGCCGAGGGTCCTGGTCGACACGACCTTCTCGACAGCCACCTCGTACGGCCCGACCTCGACGGGCGCGTCGGCCGCGAGCGGCACGGCGTCGTCCGCGACCGCGTTCCAGGCCCCGAGCGGAGTGGCCGCGACCACGGCGGCCAGCGCCGCGAAGACCACCTTGCCGGTCGTACCCATGGACGCGAAGAGGTTCCGGGTCACCCCGGGCAGGCCGGGCGCGGCGTTGCGGGCGTGCTTCATGGCCCCAGATCGTACCGAGACACAACGGACTTACCGGCAAAGGCCACTGCTGAGCGGCCGCCGGCGCACCGCCGGGCCGCGTAGGAACCGGCCGGGCCGCGCAGGAACCGGCTCGGCATGAGCCGGCCGGTCCGTGCCGCGACCGGCGGGACGGCCCCGGGGCCGGGGCACGTCAGGTCTCAGCCGCCGAGCTGCACCGAGCGGTCGCGGGCGGCGTCCACGGCCGCCAGGAAGGCGGCGCGGACGGCCCGGTCCTCGAGCACGCGCAGGCCCGCGGCGGTGGTGCCCCCCGGTGAGGTGACACGTTCCCGGAGGATCGCCGGGTGGTCCCCCGTCTCGACGGCCAGGCGGGCGGCGCCGAGCACGGTCTGCTTGGCGAGACGCGACGCGACGTCGCGCTTGAGGCCCGCGTGCACGCCCGCCTCGGCGAGCGCGTCGATCACGGTGAACACGTAGGCCGGGCCGCCGCCGGACAGCGCGGTCACGGCGTCGAGGTCCTTCTCGGCCACGCGGACGACGTCGCCCGTCCCGGCGAGGAAGCGCTCGACCAGCGCGAGGTGGGTGTCGTCCGCGGCGGCGCCGGGTGCGATGGCGGTGATACCCGCGCCGATCTGCGCCGGCGTGTTCGGCATCGTGCGGACCACCGGCGTGCCGGGTCGCAGCCGCGCCTCCATCGCCGCCGTCGTGACGCCCGCCGCGACGCTCACGACGACGGCGCCGGGTGAGAGGACGCGTGCGATCTCGTCGAGCACGGCCGGTACGTCCTTGGGCTTGACGGCGACCACCACGAGGGCGGCATCCGTGACCGCCGCGGCGTTGTCCGTCGTCGTGGCCACGCCGTGTCGCTCGCGGAGTGCCGCTCCGCGAGCCGCGCCGTGCTCCGAGGCGCGGACCGTGGCGGTGACCTCGCCCGGTGACCAGCCGGCTCCGATCGCACCCGCGAGGACCGCCTCGCCCATGTTGCCGGTACCCAGGATCGCCACGCGTTCGGTCATGGCGACCATCCTCGCAGCAACGTTCACCATCCTCGCCACGAGGTCCGGGGCACCCGCCCCGGGCCGCACACCGGCCGGGACGCCCGGCGCGGCAGCGCGCTCACGACGCCACGACGGTCCCCGGGATCGCGCCCTCGCGCTCGCCGTCGTCCTCCGCGTCTCCCGCCACCGTCATGCCCCGCCCGACCATCGTGTCCACCGCCGCGGCGATGAGCGCGCCGGCCAGTGCGAGCGAGACCGCCGTCCCGACAGCCTGCTCCCACGGCGAGATGACGAGCAGCCACAGATCCGTCTCCACCGGCCCCGTGATCGCGCGGACCGCCCAGCCCACGGCCACCGGTGCGCGCATCACCACCAGGTAGGCCAGGCAGAAGACGAGCATGGCGCCGATGCCGCCTCGCCTGATCATCGTCATCCCCTGCCCGAGCGCGGAGAAGCGCTCGCGCAGTTCCTGCGTCGCGGCGGCGAGCACGCGGCGCAGCCAGCCGGGCATGGCCGTCTGGTCCAGCCACCGGTGCTCCGTGGACGGCGGCGCCATCAGCCGTCGCCCCAGCACCACCGTCCCGATCGCGAGCCAGGCGAGCGGCGCGACGATCACCACGTCGAGCGACTCGACCACCGTGACGAGCCCGCCGGCGGCGGCGGCCCCCGCCTGCGCCACCACCTCGCCCTGCGCGGTCTCCGTGGCGGCGGTGTACGTCCCGATCGACCAGTGCACGAGCGCCCGGTCCTGCAGCGTGATCAGCAGGCCCCTGCCGAGGGTCTCCATGTCGTAGGCGGCCTGGACGCTCCAGAACACCTCCACCGCCGCGCCGAGCAGGGTCAGGCCGAGGAGGTGCACCTTGCGGTCGAGCACGCCCAGCAGCCAGCGCAGCACGATCGCGCCCACCACCACGCCGACCAGCGTCCAGCCGGTCCAGAGGCCGAGCCGGGAGGAGAAGTCGATCCCCTCGTCGGTGAACATGGCGGTACCGAACAGTTCGTCGGCGGCGACGTCGTTCAGGTACCGGGCGTGGTCGGCGTCCATCGTGCCCTCGATCGCGTACACGGCGAGGAACGGGATCAGCACGGCCAGCGCCACGTCGGTCAGGGGCTGCTCGCGACGCCCGGGTACGGCCGCCGCGTACGACGACGGCGTGCCGCCGGGCGCGTGCGGTGCCCCCGGATCGCCCGGCCGGAACGTCCGGTCGTCCGACGGTGCGGGAAGGACCCCGGGCGGCGCCTCGTCGTGCCGCGGTCGCCGGAGGTTCCCCAGCGACGGGTAGCAGACCCGGAGCATCGCGATGACCGGGAGGAGCAGTCCCAGCGGGAGGGCCAGCAGCACGATCTGAGCCGCCAGCGCGTTCCACCTGCTGACCTCGAGGGCGCCCCAGAACGCCGCGCCGCGCAGGGCGACGCCCGCGAAGCCGAGCGCGAGCAGCGCCGGCCAGTGGGCGCCGAGCAGCCTTCCGGCCGTGAGCACGATCCTCATGGGGCTCCATAATGGCGCAAACCGGACTCGGTGCGTGCATCGCTCCGGAAATCGGTCATGATCGGGTGCGTGACAGTCGAACCATCCGCATCGGACGGACTCACAGCCGAGCCGTCCGCCACAGGACCCGCACCGGGCCGACCGAGGCGCCGGCCCGCGATGGCCGACGTCGCCGCTCGGGCAGGTGTCTCCCACCAGACCGTGTCCCGCGTGCTGAACGGCAGCCCGCGCGTCGCGCCCGAGACCCGGGAGCGGGTGGTCCAGGCGATCCGGGAGCTCGGGTACCGCCGCAACATCGCCGCACGGGCCCTCGTCACGGCGCGCTCGGCGACGCTCGGGGTGATCACCACCTCGTCGGCGCTCTACGGGCCGACCAGCACGCTGGTCGCGGTCGAGGAGGCCGCGCGGGAACAGGGCTGGTTCACCTCGGTGGCCACGATCGGCGCGTACGACGCCGAGTCGGTGGACCACGTCCTGGAGCACTTCATGAGCCAGGCCGTCGAGGGCGTCGTGGTCATCGCGCCGCAGGACGACGTCGGTCGTGCCGTCGCCGCCTTCGACGCACCCATTCCGGTGGTGCTCATCGCGGCGCGGGAGTCAGCCGTGGAGCGCACCATCCCGCTCGCCGTCGACCAGGGGGTCGGCGCGGGGCTCGCCGTCGGGCACCTGCTCGACCTGGGGCACGAGTCCGTGCTCCACGTCGCCGGTCCGCAGGACTTCTTCGACGCGCGGCAGCGCGTCGCGGGCTGGCGTGCCGCGCTGGAGGACCGCGGGGCGCCCGTGCCGGAGCTGGTCGTGGCCGACTGGTCGGCCGGGCGGGGATACGAGGTGGGCCGCGGCCTCGCCGAGCGCATCACCGCGGGGGACGACGGCCCGACGGCGGTGTTCGCGGCCAACGACGAGCTCGCCCTGGGGCTGGCACGCGCCTTCTGGGAGGCCGGCCTGCGGGTCCCGGAGGACGTCTCGCTCGTCGGGTTCGACGACATCCAGGGTGCCGACCAGTTCATCCCGCCGCTCACCACGATCCGTCAGCCGTTCGCCGAGCTGGGCCGGCGCAGCGTGGAGTTGCTCTTCGACGCCGTGGCCGGGAAATCGCCGTCGGGTGCGCTGATCGCCCCGGAGCTCGTGGTCCGCGCCTCCACTGCCCCACCGAGACGGCACCCCTGATCGACCGCCCGCCGAACCGCACGCCCATTCCGGCGGCTGTGCCCGAACCGCACGCCCATTCCGCCGACGCCCGCCGAACCGCAGAAAATCGTTTAACACCACCGGATCTCGATTCGACGTGCGGTTCGGCGGCGCAGAATGGTCTCCACCCGCGGTTCGGCGCGATCCCCTCCCGTCCCCAACCGCCCCGAGTTTCGCGACCCGCCCGTGTGAGCGTTAACATCTCCTCATGGCGCAGGAGCACGATGTAGTGACACGGCGCCCGGACGCGATCCGGGACGCGATCGAACAGGGCAGGACCAGCCTCGGGATCGAGCTGGGTTCCACCCGTATCAAGGCGGTACTCGTCGGGCCGGATCACGCCCCGATCGCGAGCGGCGGCCACGACTGGGAGAACCGGCTGGTCGACGGACACTGGACCTATTCCCTGGACGCGGTGTGGGCGGGACTGCAGGACTGCTTCGCGGCCCTCGTCGCCGACGTCGAGCAGCGGTACGGCGTGCGCCCGGACACGTTCGGCGCGATCGGGGTCTCGGCGATGATGCACGGCTACCTCGCCTTCGACGGCGACGAGCTGCTCGTCCCGTTCCGCACCTGGCGCGACACCACGACGGAGGCCGCCGCCGGCCGGCTCACGGACCTTTTCGGCTACAACATCCCCCTGCGCTGGTCGGTCGCCCACCACTACCAGGCGATGCTCGACGACGAACCACACGTCCCCCGCACCACGTACCTCACCACGCTGGCCGGCTACGTGCACTGGCGCCTGACCGGCCGCAAGGTGCTCGGTGTCGGCGACGCCTCCGGGATGTTCCCCGTCGACCCCGCGACCGGGCAGTACGACGCCGGGATGCTGGCGAAGCTCGACGATCTCGTCGCCGCGCGGACGCCGGCGGAACCGGGCGCGCGCCTGGCCGACCTGCTCCCCGAGATCCTTCCCGCCGGGGCGGACGCCGGCGCGCTCACCCCGGAGGGTGCCGCGCTGCTCGACCCGAGCGGAACCCTGCGTCCCGGCCTCCCGCTGTGCCCGCCGGAGGGCGACGCCGGCACCGGCATGGTCGCGACCAACGCCGTCAAGCCCCGCACGGGCAACATCAGCGCCGGGACCAGCATCTTCGCGATGGTGGTGCTGGAGGGCGCCCTGCGGCGGCACCACCCCGAGCTCGACCTCGTCACCACCCCCGCCGGCGACCTCGTCGCGATGGTGCACTGCAACAACGGCGCGAGCGAGCTCGGCGCGTGGTCCGAGGTCTTCCGCGAGCTCTCCGCCGCCGTGGGTGGCCCGTCCGACGCCGACACGGTGTTCGAGGCGTTGTTCCGCGCCGCCCTCGACGGCGACCCCGACGGCGGCGGCCTGCTCGCCTACAACCACCTGTCCGGTGAGCCGATCGTCGGCCTGTCCGAGGGCCGGCCGATGATCGTCCGCACCCCGGACAGCCGGCTGACCCTCGCGAACCTGATGCGCACCCAGATCTACGGCGTGTTCGCCACGCTGAGCCTCGGCATGCGGGTGCTCGCGGACGAGGGTGTCGCGATCGACACGATGTACGGCCACGGCGGCCTGTTCCGCACCGCGGGCGTCGCCCAGCGGATGCTGGCCGCCGCGATCGGCGCCCCGGTCGGCGTCGGGCAGGCCGCCGGCGAGGGTGGCGCCTGGGGCATGGCGGTGCTGGGCGCGTACCTGCGCTCGGGCGCCGGCCGAAGCCTGGGCGACTACCTCGCCGCGGAGGTGTTCGCCGACGCCGCGGTCGACGTCGTGGTGCCCGACGCCGCCGACGTCGCCGGCTTCACCACCTACATCGAGCGCTACACGGCCGGGCTCGCCGCGGAGCGGGCCGCCGTCGACGCACTCGGATCCGTCACCAGCCCTCAGGAGAACGCCGGATGAGCGCCGCCGAAGAGTTCAGCAACTACCCGCCCGAGGTGCGCGAGGAGATCGCCCGCACCCGCCAGGTCGTGTCCGACCTGCACGCCGAGCTGCCGCGGAACGGCCTCGTCGTCTGGACGGCGGGCAACGTCTCGCAGCGCGTCCGGATCCCGGCCGAGCTCGGCGGTGCCGCGGACGGCAGCGCCGACCTGCTGGTCATCAAGCCGTCCGGGGTGTCCTACGACGAGCTGTCCCCGGAGAAGATGGTGGTCTGCGACCTCGACGGGACGATGATCCACGAGTCTCCCCACAAGCCGTCGTCGGACACCGCCGCGCACGCCTACACGTACAAGCACCTGCCGCACGTCGGTGGCGTGGTGCACACGCACTCGACCTACGCGACCGCCTGGGCGGCGCGCGGCGAGGCGGTGCCGTGCGTGCTGACGATGATGGCCGACGAGTTCGGCGGGCCCATCCCCGTGGGGCCGTTCGCGATCATCGGCGACGACTCGATCGGCCGCGGCATCGTCGAGACCCTCTCCGGCTCGCGCAGCCCGGCCGTGCTCATGGCGAACCACGGCCCCTTCACGATCGGCAAGGACGCCCGCGCCGCGGTGAAGGCCGCGGTGATGTGCGAGGAGGTCGCCCGCGCGGTGCACGTCTCGCGTCAGCTCGGCGACCCGCTCCCGATCGAGCAGAAGCACATCGACTCCCTCTACGACCGCTACCAGAACGTCTACGGCCAGAAGTGACCGGTCGGGGTCGAGCGGTCGGTCACGGAATGACCGGCCACCTGCGCGGTCGGTCGTTCCGTGAGTGACCGGCAGATCGATCTGCCGGTCACTCACGGAGTGACCGACCACTCGGCCGCCGCCGGACGACGAAAGGAATCCCGAGAATGACCAAGCCCTACGCCGACCGTGAGGTCTGGTTCTTCACCGGCAGCCAGGATCTCTACGGCGAGGAGACGCTGGTCCAGGTCGCCGAGCAGTCGCAGCAGGTCGCCAAGGCGCTCGACGCGTCCGGCGACGTGCCCGCGCGCCTCGTCTGGAAGCCGGTGCTCAAGGACTCCGACGCGATCCGCCGCGCCATGCTGGAGGCGAACTCCGACGACCGCGTGCTGGGCGTCATCACCTGGATGCACACCTTCAGCCCGGCGAAGATGTGGATCACCGGGTTGTCCGCGCTGACCAAGCCCCTGCTGCACCTGCACACCCAGGCGAACGTCGAGCTGCCGTGGGACACCATCGACTTCGACTTCATGAACCTCAACCAGGCGGCACACGGCGACCGTGAGTACGCCTACCTGGCCACGCGGATCGGCGCGGCGCGCACCACGGTGGTGGGGCACGTCTCGAACCCGCGCGTGACGGCGCGCATCGGGACCTGGGTGCGCGGCGCCGCGGGCGCCGCGGCCGTGCGCGGGCTGAAGCTCGCGCGGTTCGGCGACAACATGCGCAACGTGGCGGTGACCGAGGGTGACAAGACCGAGGCGGAGCTGCGGTTCGGCGTGTCGGTGAACACGTGGGCCGTCAACGACCTGGTCGAGGCCGTCGAAGCCGTGGCCGACGACGCCGTGGACGCGCTGGTGGCGGAGTACGAGGACCTGTACGACGTCGCGGACGAGCTGCGCAAGGGCGCCGAGCGCCACGAGTCGCTCCGGTACGCGGCCCGCCAGGAGATCGCGCTGCGCACCTTCCTGGACGGGCTCGGCGCGAAGGCGTTCACCACGAACTTCGAGGACCTGGGCGGGCTGAAGCAGCTCCCGGGTCTGGCCGTGCAGCGGCTCATGGGAGCCGGCTACGGCTTCGGCGCGGAGGGCGACTGGAAGACCGCGATCCTCGTGCGTGCCGCCAAGGTCATGGGCGAAGGACTGCCGGGCGGTGCCTCGCTCATGGAGGACTACACCTACGACCTCACGCCGGGCTCGGAGCTGATCCTCGGTGCGCACATGCTGGAGGTCTGCCCGTCGCTGACCACGGCGAAGCCGCGCGTGGAGATCCACCCGCTCGGGATCGGCGGCAAGGAGGACCCGGTGCGGATGGTGTTCAACGCCGACGCCGTGGAGGGCGCCGTCGTCGTGTCGCTCGCCGACATGCGTGACCGCTTCCGGCTCACGGCCAACGTGGTGGACACCGTGGTGCCGCCGGCCGATCTGCCGCACCTGCCCGTGGCGCGAGCCGTGTGGCGGCCGCGGCCGTCGTTCGACGTCTCGGCCGAGGCGTGGCTGACCGCCGGCGGGGCGCACCACACGGTGATGTCGACGGCGGCCGGGATCGAGGCGTTCGAGGTGTTCGCGCAGATCACCGACACCGAGCTGCTCGTGATCGACGAGTCGACGACGCGTCGCGGGTTCGCCGACCAGGTGCGCTTCAACCAGGCGTACCACCGGCTCGCGCGCGGGCTGTAACGGCGCCCGTTCCCGCCGGACCGTCAGAGGATTCCTCGCCATTCGGCCGAAGAAACCACCTGACGGTTCGGCGGACCCGTAGTGGATGAGTCGTTACTCGACCGTGACGGACTCGTCTTCCCTTGCGCATCATGTGAGCGTTAACATGGGCGCAGTGCGGGCGGAATGTCCGCAAGTGCACGACCCCGGTCGACGCAGACCGGTTCTCGAGGAGGAGACATGGCACGACACACCTTTGCTCGCACCACGCTCGCTGCGCTGTCCGCTGTGACGCTGCTCGCCCTGGGGGCGTGCAGCTCGGAGCCGCCGAGCTCGGACGGCGGTGACGGCGCCGAAGGCGGCGGCGACGAGCTGATCAGCGTCGGTTTCTCGCAGGTCGGCGCCGAGTCCGGCTGGCGCAGCGCGAACACGATGTCCATCAAGGACGCGCTGACCGAGGAGAACGGCTTCGAGCTCAGCTTCTCGGACGCCCAGCAGAAGCAGGAGAACCAGATCTCCGCGATCCGCAACTACATCGCGCAGGGCGTGGACGTCATCGCGTTCTCCCCGGTGGTCGAGACCGGCTGGGACGCCGTGCTCGAGGAGGCCAAGGGCGCGGGCATCCCCGTCGTCCTGACCGACCGCGCCGTGGAGACCACCGTGGAGGACGCCTACGTGTCCTTCATCGGCTCGGACTTCGTCGAGGAGGGTGCGCGCTCCGGCGAGTGGGCCGTCGAGCAGTACGACGGCGAGGGCTACAAGGTGGTCGAGCTGCAGGGCACCACCGGTTCGGCGCCGGCGATCGACCGCCAGCAGGGTTTCGCGGACGCGATCGAGGGCAGCGACCTGGAGGTCATCGACTCCCAGACCGGTGACTTCACCCGCGACGGGGGCAAGAAGGTCATGGAGGGCTTCCTGACCGCCCACGACGACATCGACCTGGTGTTCGCGCACAACGACGACATGGGCCTGGGGGCCGTCGAGGCCATCGAGGCCGCGGGCATGACGCCGGGTGAGGACATCAAGATCATCACCATCGACGGCGTCAAGGACGGCATGGCCGCCCTCGCCGAGGGCAAGTTCAACTACATCGTCGAGTGCAACCCGCTGCTCGGCCCGGACCTGGCCGAGGTCATCCAGAAGACCGTCGCCGGCGAGGACGTCGAGGAGCGCATCGTCACGCAGGACGAGGCCTTCGACCAGGAGGGCGCGAAGGAAGCTCTCCCGGACCGCCAGTACTGATCCGGCACATCCCGCCGGCTGTCATCCCTCCCCGGGACGGCCGTCCCTCCGGGGGCGCGCCGCGGTGAGGACGGAGCGCCGGGGGCAGCACCTCCGCCACGGAGGTCGCTGACCCCGGCGTGGCCGGAGCGCCGGGCCGTCCCGCGCCCCGGCGGGATCCGTACGGCGCGTGAGAAAGGGTTCAACGTGACGACGCAACCAGTCGTGGAACTGACCGGGATCACGGTCGAGTTTCCGCCGGTCACGGCGCTCGCCGGGGTGGACTTCCGCCTGTATCCCGGTGAGATCCACGCCCTCATGGGCGAGAACGGAGCGGGCAAGTCCACGCTCATCAAGGCGCTCACCGGCGTCTACCAGACCTCCTCCGGGACCATCGCCGTCGATGGCGCGGAGCGCAGGTTCGCCGGTCCGGGCGACGCCCGGGCCCACGGCATCAGCACCGTGTTCCAGGAGGTCAACCTCTGCGGGAACCTGACGGTCGCGGAGAACATCATGCTCGGCGCCGCGGAGCCCCGCCTGCTCGGCGGTCTGCACTGGCGCTCGATGCGCAGGCAGGCCGCACGGCACCTGGAGCGAATGGGCCTGGACATCGATCCGGGCTCCAGCCTCGACTCGCACTCGCTCGCCGTGCAGCAGCTCGTCGCGATCTGCCGCGCCACCGTCGGGGACTGCAAGGTGCTGATCCTCGACGAACCGACCTCCAGCCTCGACGCCGACGAGGTCGAGAGCCTCTTCGCCGTCATGCGGCGGCTCCGGGACGACGGCGTGGCCATCCTCTTCGTCTCGCACTTCCTGGACCAGATCTACGCGGTCTCGGATCGGATGACCGTGCTGCGCAACGGCGGCCTGGTGGGCGAGTGGGCCACGGCCGACCTGCCCGCGGGTGATCTGGTCAAGCACATGATCGGGCGGTCCGCGCAGGTGCTGGAGTCGGTCGAGCGCGAGCACGACGCCGTCCGCCCGGACTCCGGCGAGCCCCGGCTCCAGGCGATCGGCCTGGGCCGGAAGGGTTCCATCCAGCCGTACGACCTCGAGGTGTATCCCGGCGAGGTGGTCGGCCTGGCCGGCCTGCTGGGCTCGGGCCGCACCGAGCTGGCCCGCCTCCTGACCGGTGCGGACCGACCGGACTCCGGCACGACGCAGGTCGAGGGTGCGCTCCGCAAGCTGCACACCCCACGCGCCGCGATGGCCCGCGGCATCGCCTACACCTCGGAGGACCGCAAGGGTGAGGGCATCGTCGACGGCCTGACCGTGCGCGAGAACATCGTGCTCGCCATGCAGGCGGAGCGTGGGTGGGTGCGGCCGCTGCCCCGCCGCCAGGTCGACGAGGTCGTCGCGAAGTACATCGAGCAGCTCGGCATCCGCCCGGCCGACCCGGAGGCGCTGCTGCGCAACCTGTCGGGCGGGAACCAGCAGAAGGTACTCCTGGCCCGCTGGCTCGCGACGGCGCCTCAGCTCCTCGTGCTCGACGAGCCCACCCGGGGGATCGACGTCGGGGCCAAGGCGGAGATCCAGAAGCTCGTCGCCGAGCTCGCGGGCGAGGGCATGTCCGTCATCTTCATCTCGGCCGAGCTGGAGGAGGTCCTGCGCCTCAGCCACCGCATCGCGGTGCTCCGTGACCGGAAGGTGGTCGCCACCATCGACGCCGAGGGAACCACGACGGACCAGGTCGTCGAACTGATCGCCAGCGGGCGTACCGCCGAGGGGGACGCAGCATGAGGCAGGCCCTGAGACACCATCTGTTCTGGCCGGTGGCGGCACTGGTCGTACTCGTCGTGGCGAACACGATCGCCAAGCCGTCCTTCCTCTCCGTGACGGTCACGGACGGCCACCTGTTCGGCGCCCCCGTCGACATCCTGCGCGCGGCGGCCCCGCTGCTGCTCATCGCGCTCGGCATGACCCTGGTCATCGCGACGCGCGGCATCGACCTGTCGGTCGGTGCGGTCGTGGCGGTCTCCGGCGCGGTCGCCCTGGAGTACATCAGCGCGAGCTCCGACCCGGGGAGCCCGGTGACGGTCCTCGTCGCGGTCGGCATCGCGCTGGGGCTGTCCCTCCTGCTCGGTCTGTGGAACGGGTTCCTGGTCACGGTGCTCGGCATCCAGCCGATCATTGCGACGCTGATCCTCATGACCGCCGGCCGCGGCGTGGCGATGCTGATCACCGGCGGCTTCATCACCACGGTGACGAGCGAGCCGTACAAGGGGCTCAACTCCGGGTTCTTCCTCGGCCTGCCCGCCGCCATCTGGATCGCGGTCGGCCTGTTCGTGGTCGTGGCGGTCACGGTGCGGCGCACCGCGCTCGGCATGCTGCTGGAGGCCACGGGCATCAACCCCGCGGCCAGCCGCCTGGCCGGCGTCCGCTCCCGGACGCTGACCTGGACCGTCTACGCGGCGTGCGGCCTGCTCGCCGGGCTGGCCGGGATCCTCGTCAGCGCCGACACCATGGCGGCCGACGCCAACAACGCCGGCATCTTCATCGAGCTCGACGCGATCCTCGCGGTCGTGATCGGCGGCACCGCGCTGAGCGGTGGCAAGTTCAACCTGTCCGGCACGTTCGCCGGCGTCCTCGTCATCGCGACGCTCGAGCGCACGGTCACGGTGCTCGGCATCTCCCCGCACGTCACGCCGTTGTTCATGGCGCTGGTCGTCGTGACGGTCACGCTGCTGCAGTCCCCGCGCGTCCGCGAGCGGTTCGCGGTGGCGGCGATCCGCCGTCGACCCGTGCCCGACGGCGGTCGTGGCGAGGCGGTCGAGATGTCCGACGACGGCGCGGGCGCGCCGGACGGCCCCGGCGCGGACGCACCGGTGTCGGGTGCGGGTCTCGCGGTGTCGGACGCCGAACCGTCGGCGGCACCGGACGACGAGAAGGAGATCACCCGATGACCACGACCACCGAGAGGGTCGCGGGCGGCTGGGTGGCCGCCCTCCGGCCCGATCGCCGGTACCTGCCGGTGCTGGGCACGCTCGCCGTCCTCGCGCTGATGCTGGTGATCGGCGGGACGCGGTACGACAACTTCCTCACGCCGATCGTCTACTCGAACCTGTTCATCAACAACGCGCACCTCATCGCGCTGGCCGTGGGGATGACGTTCGTCATCCTCACCGGCGGGATCGACCTGTCGGTGGGATCCGTGCTGGCGCTGTCGACGGTGATCATCGCGTCGCTGCTGCAGGCCGGGTGGCCGGTCGCCGTCGTACTCCCGGTCGCCGTGCTCACCGGCTCGCTGATCGGGCTGGCGCACGGGGTGATGATCCAGGTGTTCGGGGTGCAGCCGTTCGTGGCGACCCTCGCGGGGATGTTCTTCGCGCGCGGGCTGTGCTTCGTCGTCGCTCCGGAGTCCATCCCGATCGACGACCCGGCGTTCACCGCGCTGGCCGGCTGGGACTCGTGGATGGGGCACTTCCGGACGACGGCCGCCGTGGTGATCGCACTGGCCGTGGTCGCGGTCGGGTTCCTGGTGCTGCACTACACGCGCTTCGGTCGCACGGTCTACGCGATCGGCGGTGGCGAGCACTCCGCGATGCTGATGGGGCTCGCCGTGTCGCGGACCAAGGTGCTGGCGTACGTGGTGAGCGGGACCTGCGCCGCGCTCGGAGGCATGCTGTTCGCGATGGGCAACCGGTCCGGCTACGCGCTGAACGGCGTGGCGATGGAGCTGGACGCCATCGCCGCGGTGGTGATCGGCGGCACGCTGCTGACCGGAGGCACCGGGTTCGTGCTGGGCTCGCTGCTGGGTGTGCTCACCCTGGGCACCATCCAGACCGTGATCCAGTTCGAGGGCAACCTCAGCTCCTGGTGGACCAAGATCGTGATCGGCGTCCTGCTGCTGATCTTCGTGGTGCTCCAGAGGGCGCTCTCCCTCCGCAAGACGTAACACCCGCCGGGCGGCCGTCGTCCCGGCACGACGGCCGCCCGGCGGCCGAGCGGCTCGGTGGCACCGCGGCCGGGCAGCTCGCCGACCGCCGAGAACGTCATTCTGAGGGCTGTCAACGCTCACAGCCCCCAGTCATGGCGTTCTCGGCGGCAGGGCAACACCATCGCGATCCCTTACAACGATGTGAAGGACGAGACATGACGATCTACGCACGGCACGTTCACGTCCGGGCGCGGGTGGGTCTCTCACTCGCCGCCCTGCTCGCAGTCATCGCCATGGTGGCGGTCGCCCTGGTGGTGGCACCCCGGACGCCGGCGCGAGCCGCCGTCGACACCGGCCAGTGGTACCTCATCCAGTCGCCCGTCTCGGGCATGGTGCTCGACATCACCGACATCTCCACCGAGGCCGGCGCCGGCCTCCAGCAGTGGGACCGCCTGGACGGGGCGAACCAGCAGTTCCGGTTCCTGGACTCCGGCAACGGCTACCACCGGATCCAGGCCCGGCACTCCTCCATGGTGCTCGACGTCTACGACTGGAACGCCGACAACGGCGCCGACATCGTCCAGTGGGACGACGTCGGTGGCACCAACCAGCAGTGGCAGGTCCGGGAGAACTCCGACGGGACGGTCACGTTCCTCAACCGGTTCTCCGGCAAGGCGCTCGACCTGTGGGAGTGGTCCACCGAGCGCGGCACCCGCATCTCGCAGTACGACGACAACGGCCTCGACGCGCAGCGGTGGAACCTGATCCCCGTCAGCGGCGCCGACGAGCTGACCAACCCGATCCGCAGCAACGGCGCCGACCCGTGGCTCCAGTACTGGGACGGCTACTACTACCTGTCCACCACCACGTGGGACTCCACGGTCATCATGCGTCGTTCGCCGACCCTCGCCGGTCTGAAGACCGCGCAGGACCAGGTGGTCTGGGACGACGCCGGAAGCACCGACCGCTGCTGCAGCCACTGGGCACCCGAGTTCCACCGGATCGACGGCACCTGGTACCTGACCTACACCTCGGGCAACTCGCAGACCAACTTCGACGGGCAGAAGATCCGCGTGCTGCGCTCCACCGGTGACACGCCGATGGGGCCCTACGAGTTCATGGGCACGCCGATGCCGAACCGGTGGAACATCGACAGCTCGTACCTGGAGCTGGGCGGCAACCTGTACCTGCTCTTCTCCGAGTGGATCGGTGCGGACCAGACGAACCGCATCGTCCGGATGAGCAACCCGTGGACCACGACCGGATCGCCCGCCACCATCTCCACGCCGACGTACTCGTGGGAGACCCAGGGCGCTCGCGTCAACGAGGGCGCGGCCGTGCTGAAGCACGACGGGCGCACGTTCGTGTCGTTCTCGGCGTCGTCGTGCAACACGCCGGACTACAAGCTGGGGCTGCTCGAACTCACGGGCTCGGACCCGATGAACCCGTCGGCGTGGACCAAGCAGTCCACGCCCGCGCTGCAGAGCGGGAACGGCGTGTACGGGACCGGGCACAACGGGTTCTTCAAGAGCCCCGACGGCACGGAGGACTGGCTGGTCTACCACGGCAACCCGTCCTCGTCGGACGGCTGCGGGGACACCCGGCAGACCCGCGTCCAGAAGATCACCTGGAACGGCGACGGCACGCCGAACTTCGGCACACCGGTCCCGTCGGGCCAGGTCATCACCCCGCCCTCCGGCGAGTAACCGCTCACGCGGGGCCGGCCGTCGCCCGACCGTGCCGACCTGCCTCGATCCGGAGTCTCGGCGCGCCCGGGCCCACACCACCAAAAACCGAACGGATGGAGCAACGATGCACATCTCCCTGAGACGAACCCTCGCCGGCGTCACGGCGGCCGCCCTGGCCGGCGCGCTCGGCCTCGCGGCGGCCACCACCTCCGCCGTCGTCGGCGCCCCGGCCGCGGCGGCGGCGCCCGGTGACGGCGACGCCTACTTCTTCCCCTACTTCACCGGCGAGTCCACCGCCGACGCCGAGACCATCAGCTTCGCCGTCTCCACCGGGAACGACCCGACCTCCTGGCAAACCCTCAACGGCGGCGAGCCCGTGCTCAGCTCCACCCTCGGCACCCAGGGACTGCGGGACCCGTTCGTCATCCGGTCCGGCGACGGCTCGACGTTCTACCTGCTCGCCACCGACCTGAAGATCCACGGCGGCGGGAACTTCGGCGACGCCCAGGAGACCGGCTCCCGCTCGATGATGGTCTGGGAGTCGGACGACCTCGTGAACTGGTCGGCCCAGCGGGAGATCGAGCTGGCCCCCGAGAACGCCGGCAACCTGTGGGCGCCCGAGGCGTTCTGGGACGCCGCGAACCAGGAGTACGTCGTCTACTGGGCCTCCGCCCTCTACCCCGAGACCCTGCCCCCGGAGCAGCGCGACATCGGCGACTCCTACCAGCGCATGATGTACGCCACCACCACGGACTTCCGGACCTTCTCCGAGCCGCGCGTGTGGATCGACGAACGGCAGGGCGCGGGGCGGGGCATGATCGACTCCACCATCGTCCAGGTGGACGGCCTCTACCACCGGTTCACCAAGGACGAGTCCGACATGACGGTGCGCCAGGAGTCCTCCACGGACCTACGCCGCACCCAGGGCGTCACGTCCGGTGACGGCTGGACCATGGTCGCCGAGCGGGTCGGCGTCGGACAGCCCAACCCCTGGGGCGGCACCTTCACCGCCGGAGAAGGGCCCTCCGTCTTCCCGTCCCTGACCGACGACCGCTGGTACCTGATCCAGGACCAGCCCAGCTACCACGGCGGTCAGGGCTACATGCTCTTCGAGACCACGGACCTCGCCTCCGGGCAGTGGACGTCCGTGCCCGACGCCGACCTGCCGCCCAGCCCCCGGCACGGCACCGTCCTGCCGATCACCGCGGCCGAGCACGCCGCACTCCTCGACGCCTACGGCGGCGGCTCCGGCGGCCCGGGCACCGGGTGGCAGGTCATCGAGTCCGCCCACTCCGGCCTGGTGCTGGACATCGCCGACCAGTCCACGACGCCCGGCGCCCTGCTGACCCAGCACACCCGCTGGGACGGCACCAACCAGCAGTTCCGCCTGCTCGACTCGGGCAACGGGTACTACCGCATCCAGGCCCGGCACTCGGGGCTCGTGCTCGACGTGTACGACTGGAACGCCGACAACGGCGCCGACATCGCCCAGTGGGACGACCTGAACGGCACGAACCAGCAGTGGCAGGTGCGGCAGAACTCCGACGGGACGGTCACGTTCCTCAACCGGTACTCCGGCAAGGCGCTCGACGTGTGGGAATGGTCCACCACGCCGGGCAGCCGCATCTCTCAGTACACCGACAACGGCAACGCCACCCAGAGGTGGTACCTCCACCCCGTCGGCTGACGACGGCACCAGACCCCGTCGGCCGACGCCGGATCAAGCCCCGTCGGCCGACGACGGACCGAACGACTGGCACAACGATGTGACGGAGGAACGACATGCGAAAGACACGATCACGCTGGTGGGCGGCGGCCGCCACCGCGCTGGCGCTCGCGGGAGCGGCGCTGACCGGGGCCGCGACGGCCCCGGCGGCCACGGCGGCCGACGAGCCCTACGTCGGCTACCTGTTCTCCTACTTCACCGGGGAGGGCACGGCCGACGGCGAGCAGGTCTACTTCGGCCTGAGCCGGGGCAACGACCCGCTGCGCTACGACGACCTCAACGGCAACCAGCCGGTGCTCACCTCCGATGTGGGGACCGGCGGCGTGCGGGACCCGTTCATCATCCGGAACCCGGAGACCGGCCGGTTCTACCAGATCGCCACCGACCTGAAGATCCACGGCAACGGCGACTGGGACGGTGCCCAGCGGCACGGCTCGCGGAACATCGTGGTGTGGGAGTCGGACGACCTGGTGAACTGGACCGAGCCGCGGCTGGAACTGGTGTCGCCGCCCACGGCCGGCAACACCTGGGCGCCCGAGGCGTACTGGGACGAGGCGCGCGGCGAGTTCGTCGTGTTCTGGGCGTCCAAGCTGTACGCGGAGAGCGACCCGAACCACACGGGGTCGTCGTACAACCGCATGATGTACGCGACGACCAGCGACTTCACCACGTTCAGCGCGGCGCAGGTGTGGATCGACCCGGGGTACTCGGTGATCGACTCGACGGTGACGCAGCACAACGGCTCGTACTACCGCTTCACCAAGGACGAGCGCTCCAATTCCGGCAGCGCTCCGTGCGGCAAGTTCATCACCGCCGAGCGGGCGACCGATCTGCGTGACACGAGCTGGGACTTCGTCGCCGACTGCATCGGGCAGGGCGACATCGGCGCGGGCGAGGGTCCCACGATCTTCAAGTCCAACACCGAGGACCGCTGGTACCTGTTCATCGACGAGTTCGGCGGCCGGGGCTACGTGCCGTTCGAGACGACGAACCTGGCCTCCGGTGCGTGGACCCCCGTGACCGGCTACGACATGCCGACCGACCCGCGCCACGGCACCGTCCTGCCGGTCACCCAGGCCGAGTACGACCGGCTGCGCGCGGCGTTCGGCGGCACGGACACCGTGGAGCCCGGCACCTGGTACTCGGTCGAGTCCGCGCACTCGGGTCTCGTGTGGGACATCGCGGGACAGTCCACCGAGCCAGGGGCGCTGCTGACCCAGTGGAGCTCCTGGGGAGGCTCCAACCAGCAGTTCCGCTTCGCCGATCTCGGCAACGGCTACCACACGATCGAGGCGCGGCACTCGGGTCTGATGCTCGACGTGTCGGACGCGAGTACCGCCAACGGGGCCGACGTCGTGCAGTGGACGGCGACAGGAGCGACGAACCAGCAGTTCCAGGTACGGGCCAACGGCGACGGGACGGTGACGTTCCTGAACCGCAACTCCGGCAAGGCGCTGGACCTGTACGACTTCGCGACCGACCCCGGCGCGCGCATCTCCCAGTACACCGACAACGGCAACGACGTCCAGAAATGGATCCTGCACGCGGCACCGTGAGCTGACCCCGGCGCCGGTCGGTCACGCGAGGACCGACCGGCGCCCCGTCCCCGGGCCCGTGGACGGTCACGTGGTGACGGCCCGGTCCCGGGCCCAGGCCCCGCTGAGCGGTGACTCGCTCACCGACCAGCCGTGCGGTCCGTCCGTGAGCGATCGGCAGGTCGAACTGCCGATCGCTCGCCTCAGGACCGACCAGGGTCCGCCGCCCCCGTGGGCGGACCGACCGCGCCCGCCTCCCGCGGCGGGCCGACCGCGGCCCTCGCCGCATCCCGAGCCCGCCGAACGCCGGGCGCACCCACGAAGAAGGAGTACATCGATGTATACCCACCCACCCGGGCGATCCCGGCGAGTATGGCTCGCCGGCGCCCTCACCCTGGGGCTCCTCGCCCCCGCCGCGGCGGTCGCCGTCGCGGCGCCGGACGACCAGGCCGGGACGACGTCCGCCACGGCCGCGGACGGCGAGTACGCCGGCTACTTCTTCCCCTACTTCACCGGGGAGTCGACGGCCGACGGCGAGACGGTCTCGTTCGCGGTGAGCGACGGCCCCGATCCGCTGAGCTGGACCACCCTGAATGCCGACGCCCCCGTGCTGACCAGCGATCTCGGCACCGAGGGCCTGCGCGACCCGTTCGTGATCCGCAAGGCGGACGGCTCCGGGTTCGTGGTGCTCGCCACGGATCTGCGGATCTACGGCGGCGGTAGCTTCGGCGACGCCCAGGAGACCGGCAGCCGGTCGATCATGATCTGGGAGTCGCCGGACCTGGTGAACTGGTCCGAGCAGCGCGAGGTGGTGCTCGCGCCGGAGAACGCGGGGAACCTCTGGGCACCCGAGGCGTTCTACGACGCCGACGCGGGGGAGTACGTCGTCTACTGGGCGTCAGCGCTCTACCCGGACGACGTCGCCCCGGAGGACCGGGACATCGCCACGTCCTACCAGCGCATGCTGTACGCCACCACCACGGACTTCGTGACGTTCTCGGAGCCGCGGGTGTGGATCGACGAGAAGCGCGGCGACGGCCTCGGCATGATCGACTCGACGATCGCGGAGGAGGACGGCGTCTACCACCGCCTCACCAAGGACGAGTCGTACATGGGGATGCGGCAGGAGTCGTCCACCGACCTGCGGCTCACGCAGGGCGTGTCCGACGGCGACGGCTGGGACCTCACCGCCGAGCGGATCGGGTTCGGCGAGCCCAACCCGTGGGGCGGCGAGTTCACCGGCGGCGAGGGCCCCACGATGTTCCCCTCGCTCACGGACGAGCGCTGGTTCCTGCTCCAGGACCAGCCGTCGTACCACGGTGGCGAGGGCTACATGCTCTTCGAGACCGACGACCTGAGCAGCGGCGACTGGACGGCCAACCTGGACGCGGAGCTGCCCGCGAGCCCGCGGCACGGCAGCGTCATCCCGATCACCGCCGAGGAACGCGACGGGCTGCTCGCCGCCTACCCGCCGGCCACCCCGCCGGTGACCGAGCACACCCTCACCATCGACGCCGACGCCGCGCGCACCGCGATGAGCGACGACCTGTACGGCGTGTTCTACGAGGACATCAACTACGCGGCCGACGGCGGCCTGTACGCCGAGCTGGTCCGCAACCGGTCGTTCGAGTTCGCCCCGACGGACAACGCGAGCTTCACCGGGATGACGGCCTGGGAGGTCGTCGACGGCGCCGGTGGAACGGTCGAGGTGGCCTCCGAGCGGGCCGAATGGCTCAACGACTCCAACCGCGCCTACCTGCGGATCGAGGCCGACGGCCCGGGCGTGGGCGTGCGCAACGAGGGCTACAACTCCGGGTTCGCGATCGAGCGGGGCGGCAAGTACGACTTCACGGTGTTCGCGCGCTCGGACGTGCGCCAGCGGCTCACGGTGAGCCTGGAGTCGGCCGACGGCGCGACGACGTACGCCCGGAAGACCATCAGGGTGAACGGTTCGGACACCTGGCGCCAGGTGCGGACCAAACTCCGCGCGAACGCGACCGTCGACGACGCGCGCCTGGTCGTGACCGGCGGCGCCGCCGGGACGCTACGCCTCGACATGGTCTCCCTGTTCCCCCGCGACACCTGGGTGGGCCCGGTGAACGGCCGGTCGGTGCTGCGCGAGGATCTCGCCCAGAAGGTCGCGGACCTCGAGCCGTCGTTCCTGCGGTTCCCCGGCGGGTGCGTCACCAACGTGGGCACCTTCGACACGTACCTCGAGTCCGACGGCCAGGACCGCCGTCGTACCTACCAGTGGAAGGAGACGATCGGGCCGGTCGAGGAGCGGCCCACCAACTGGAACTTCTGGGGCTACAACCAGACCTACGGGCTGGGCTACCTCGAGTACTTCGAGTTCGCCGAGGACCTCGGCGCGATGCCGCTGCCCGTGCTCTCCGTGGGCGCGAACGGCTGCGGCTCGACCATCCCCGAGATGACCGACGACGAGCGCATCGAGCGCTGGGTCCAGGACACGGTGGACCTCATCGAGTTCGCCAACGGCGACACGGACACCGAGTGGGGCGGCGTGCGCGCCGAGCTCGGGCACCCCGAACCGTTCGGGCTGGAGTACATCGGCCTCGGCAACGAGGAGAACACCCGCACGTTCGAGGCGAACTTCCCGCGCTTCCGCGACGCCATCGAGGAGCGGTACCCGGACGTCACGGTCATCTCGAACTCGGGTCCGGACGACACCGGCGCCCGGTTCGACGAGCTCTGGGAGTTCAACCGCGACCAGGGCGTCGCCATGGTCGACGAGCACTACTACAACGACCCGGCCTGGTTCCTCGCGAACGACGACCGGTACGACTCCTACGACCGTGAGGGCCCGCACGTGTTCCTCGGCGAGTACGCCTCGCGCGGCAACCAGTGGCGCAACGCGCTGTCCGAGGCGGCGTACATGACGGGGATCGAGCGCAACGCCGACCTCGTGGAGCTGGCGTCGTACGCGCCGATGTTCGCCAACGAGGACCACGTGCAGTGGTCCCCGGACATGATGTGGTTCGACAACGACGAGTCGTGGGGCTCCACGTCGTACTACACGCAGCAGATGTTCATGACGAACACCGGCGACGAGGTCGTCCCGTCGGAACACACCGGCCCCGAGGCGACGCCGCCGCCCCTGTCGGGCGGGGTCTTCCTGTCCACGTGGCTCACGCAGGCCGCGTACGACGACGTCGTCGTGACCGACAACGAGACCGGCGACGTGCTGTTCTCGGACGACTTCTCCGGGGAGACCTGGGAGGCGCAGGCCGGCGCCTGGGACGTGGTCGACGGCGAGTACGTGCAGTCCGACGGCGGGGCCGAGGACGCCCGGTCGATCATCCCCGACGCCTACGGGAAGGACTGGACCGACTACACGCTCGAACTGAACGCCCGGAAGCTCGGGGGCGGCGAGGGCTTCCTCGTCGGCTTCGCGGCCGGGGCGGCCGACCGGTTCTACTGGTGGAACCTCGGCGGCTGGGGCAACTCGCGCCAGGCGCTCGAACGGGCCGACGGCGGACGTCAGGGTGAGGTCGCGGCGGTCGAGGGCCACTCGCTGGTGACCGGTCAGGACTACGACATCAAGATCGTCGTGGACGGCCGGACGATCGAGATGTACCTCGACGGCGAGCTGCAGATGACGTACACCGAGCCGGTGACGCAGTCGCTGTACCAGGTGGTGACCACCGACGACGAGACCGGGGACCTGCTGGTCAAGGTCGTGAACCCGGCGGGCGACGTGGCGCGCACCGACGTGTCCGTGGCCGGGTTCGAGGTGGCCGGCGAGGCCGAGGTCATCGAGATGACGGGCGACCCGGCGGCGGTCAACACGAAGGCGAGGCCGGAGCGCGTGGTTCCGACGCAGCGGACGTGGGCCGTACCCGACGATGCCGGTCCGGGCGGGTTCACGTACGACTTCCCGCCGTACTCGATCACGTTCCTCCGCCTCACGGAGAACTGACCGAACGACCCGGGCGGGCCGAACCGCAAACTCGGCCCGCCCAGGTTCGCCGAACCGCAAACTGGTCCCGCCGAGATCTCGCCGAACCGCAGACTGGTCCCGCCCAGATCTCGCCGAGCCACAGGCTGGTCCCGCCGAGATCTCGCCGAACCGCAGACTGGTCCCGCCCAGATCTCGCCGAGCCACAGGCTGGTCCCGCCGAGATCTCGCCGAACCGCAGACTGGTCCCGCCCAGATCTCGCCGAGCCACAGGCTGGTCCCGCCCAGATCTCGCCGAACCGCAGACTCGTCCCGCCGAGGTTCGCCGAGCCGCAGGATGAATCGTTCTAATCGTGGATTGGCACGATTCATCCTGCGGCTCGGCAGCCGGCTCTTGGGGCAGGTTGCGGTTCGGCGAGCCTGGGCGGGACGAGTCTGCGGTTCGGCAGTTGGTTCCGGGGTGAGGTTGCGGTTCAGGGCAGAGTCAGGCGGACCGTCGTGAAGGACGCCGGCGGGAGCGTTGCCTCCAGCACGTTCTGGCCGGCCGTAGTCGTGACCGACACCGCCGACAGCTCCCGGGGCGCGACCGCGTCCGGGGAGTCGAACGTGTTGTGCACCCGGACGGCGTCGTCGGACACCGCACCTTCCGGGGCCGCGAGCACCGTCGCGCCGTCGAGCGTGACCGACCCGCCGCGGAGCGCGACGCGGACGCGCGCCGGTGCGCCCGGGTCGAGGTTGGTGAGCGAGACCAGCACGGATCCCTCCTTGACCGAGGCGGACGTCGACACGGTCGGCAGGGCCGTTCCGTCGACGTCCCGCGCACCCCGCGCCGCGACGTCGTGCACCGTCAGCGCAGCCGCGTCCTGGTGGCCCGCCGACATCGCGAACGCGTGGAACGTGGGCGTGCGCAGCATGCGGGCCCCGTCCGTGAGCACCATCGACTGCAGCACGTTGACCACCTGGGCGACATTGGCGAGGCGCAGGCGCCGCGCGTTGTCGTGGAAGGCGTCGAAGTGCACGGCCGCGACGAGCGCGTCGCGCATGGTGTTCTGCTGGTACAGGAAGCCGGGCTCGGTGCCGGGCTCGACGTCGAACCAGGTACCCCACTCGTCGAGGGCGAGCGCCACCTTGGCGTGCGGGTCGTAGGCGTCCATCACGGCGGAGTGCCCGCGGATCAGGTCCCGCACGCGGTGCGCCTTGCGCATCGTGGTCCAGTACGCGTCCTGGTCGAAGTCCGTCGCCGAGCCCTTGGCCCCCCACGTGCCGGGGATCGTGTAGTAGTGGAACGAGACCGCCTGGAACAGCGGCGCCGGGTCCTCGTCGCCCAGGCGCTTGCTGACCTGCTTCATCAGCGTCTCGGTCCAGGCGTAGTCGTCCTCGTTCGCTCCGGCGGCCACGCGCTGGAGCTTGTTCCCGGACAGGTCTCGCGCGTACGTGGAGTGCAGCCGGGCGAGCGAGGCGTACTGGTCCGCGCGCAGGTTGCCGCCGCAGCCCCAGGGCTCGTTGCCCAGACCGAAGAACGTCACGGCCCACGGCTCGTCCCGCCCGTGCTCGCGGCGCAGGCGCGCCATGGGGGCGTCGTCGCCGCGGGTGAGGTACTCGACCCAGTCGGCGGTCTCCTGGACGGTGCCGGAACCGACGTTCGCCGACACGTACGGCTCCGTGCCGAGCAGGTCGCACAGGGCGAGGAACTCGTGCGTGCCGAACGCGTTGTCCTCCACGACGTCGCCCCAGTGCACGTTCGCGATCCGCGGGCGCTCCTCACGCGGGCCGACGCCGTCGCGCCAGTGGTACGAGTCCGCGAAGCAGCCTCCCGGCCACCGCAGGTTCGGGATCCTCAGCTCGCGCAGCGCCTCCACGACGTCGAGGCGGATGCCGCCCTCGTTCGGGACGGACGAGTCCTCGCCGACCCAGAATCCCTCGTACACGCAGCGTCCGAGGTGCTCGGCGAACTGGCCGTAGAGATGACGGTCGATGGTCGGGCCGGGGACGTCGAGGTCGACGACGGCGTCGAGTGCGAGGTCAGACATGCGGGGCTCCTTCGCGCAGTACTTTACAACGATGTAGGCTAACGGATCAGTGGCCGGGGCGGGTGGTCTGCTTCCAGGCTGGACGTCGTGGCCTACGCTGTTGGGCGTGCCGGCGCGGAGGTCGGTGCCGGAAGGAGTGACTCGTGGCTGTGACCATGCAGGACGTTGCGGCTCGAGCCGGCGTCTCGATCAAGACGGTATCGAACGTGGTCAACGGCTACCCGCACATCCGCGCCGCGACACGCGAGCGTGTCGAGGAGGCCATCGACCACCTCGGCTACCGGATCAACGAGACCGCGCGCAGTCTGCGCACGCGACGCACCGACATGATCACCCTCGCGGTTCCCGAGCTGTCGCTGCCGTACTTCGCCGAACTCGCCGACTCCGTGATCCAGGCCGCCGACGCCCGTGGGCTCACCGTCCTGATCGAGCAGACCGGTCACGGCCGGGTGCGCGAGGTGGATGTCCTCACCGGCAAGCGCCGGAACATGACCGACGGCCTGATCTTCTCGCCGCTTGAGCTCGGACCGGAGGACCTGGCACTGTTCGACGTCGACTTCCCGCTCGTGGTGCTCGGTGAACGTGTCTTCGGGGCGCCGGCGGACCACGTCACGATGAACAACGTGGCCGCCGCCAAGGCGGCCACCATGCACCTGGCGGCACTCGGCCGGAAGCGGATCGCGGTGGTCGGCGGGCACGAGGGCGAGCAGGTGGGTTCCGCCGCCCTGCGCACCACGGGGTATCGGCAGGGCCTGGAGGCGGCAGGGCTGCCCTACGATCCGGCGCTCGTCGCGGAGGCGGGGCTCTGGCACCGTTCCACGGGTGCGGAGGCCATGGGCCGGCTGCTCGACGACGGTGTCGAGGTGGACGGCGTCTTCGCCCTCAACGACGCCCTGGCGCTCGGCGCGCTGCACGCGCTCCACACCCGCCGGATGGAGGTCCCGGGCGACGTCTCCGTGATCGGGTTCGACGACATCGACGACGCCCGCTACTCCGTTCCCACGCTCTCCTCCGTGGACCCGGGCCGCGTGCAGATCGCGCAGACCGCGGTGGAACTCCTGGTCGCGCGGATCACGGGGGCGGAAACCGGCCCGTACCGCCGCGTCATCCCCGACTCGCGCATCATCGGCCGCGAGTCCACGGGCGACGTCCCCGAGGGCGGGGAAGGCAGGCCGGTGGCGGTCCAGCAGGGCGGCATCGAGCAGGTCGCCGTGGCGGCGGCCCCGGCCCCCGCCTGACTCCAGCCCGGCCTCTGCCTCGGCCCCGAACTCGGTCCCGGCCTCGGCCTCGGCTCGGGGCGTCAGGGGGTCGGGTTCGCTCTGAGTTTGGCGCCGACCAGCCTGCCCGTGGCCCAGAGGGGGAACGAGGCGCCCGCGGCGAGTGCTGCCAGGGGGACGCCCAGGATCACCGCCGCCGTCGCGGCGAGCGTGACCAGGATCGCCAGGGCCGTACCCGGCGCCAGCAGCGGGGTCAGCAGCAGGTAGCGCCAGACGGCGGGAGCCGCGTCGTCGTACCGGAGCACGATGCGCGGCCACCACGCGAGGACGACGGCGGTCCAGGCGGAAGCGACCGTCAGGCCGGACAGCATGGCCGCGTGGGCCGGACCGGAAGCCTGTCCGACGGCGGCCGCGTCCGCCCACAGCAGCGCGCCCACCAGCCAGAAGGGCGCGAACAGCAGGTTCGACCGGCGCCAGTCGGCACGCCACTCGCGCCAGAACCCGCGCCACGGCTCCATCGCGAGGTCCGGGTCGTGCAGCACGGCGGATCCTGCCTTGAGGGCCGGGCCCAGCCCGAGGAGCAACCCGCCCGCCAGGGCCCCGGCCAGCACCAGCAGGTTCACCTCGACGAGCCGGGTGAGAGCTCGCAGCACGGCCATGACACCCCCGGCCCACCCGGGCACCTCATCACCTCGCCACCCCGGCGACTCCGGACCTCGCCCCGCCGCGACCACGCCATCCTGGTCACCCCCGCGCGCGACGATGCCATCGTGGTCACCCCCGCGCGCGACGATGCCATCCTGGTCACCGCGCGCGACCACGCCATTTCGCGGGGTGTTTGCGTTGCCACCGTGCGAAATGGCGTGGTCGCCGACCGGGTCCACGGCGCGGACCGGGTCCACGGCGCGGACCGGGTCCTGGGCGCCTGCTGGGCCCTGGTCGCCGATCGGGCCGTCGGGGACCCGGGTGCGGGCGCCGTCGTCCGCGGACATGTCAGCCCTTGGTGCCCGTCAGGGCGACGGACTCGATGATCTGCCGCTGGAAGACCAGGAACACCGCCAGGATCGGCAGGAGCGCCACGAACGACGCCGCCATGATCAGCGGGTAGTCGCGCTGCGTCGCGTACTGGACGTTCATGTTCGCGATCACCACCTGCAGCGTCTGCCGCTCGGGCGTGTTCAGGTACAGGATCGGGGCGAGGTAGTCGTTCCAGACCATCATGAACCAGAGGATGAACTGGGCCGACACCGCCGGGCGGATGATCGGGAAGATCAGCCGCCAGAAGATCTGCCAGTAGCTGGCGCCGTCGATCTTGGCGGCCTCGATGATCGAGTTCGGGACGTTCTCCAGGTACTGCTTCAGGAAGAAGATCACGATGACGTTCCCGAAGATCGCGGGCACGATCAGCGGCAGCAGCGTGTCCACCCAGCCGATCCGCGAGAACATCACGAACTGCGGGATCATCAGCGTCGGGAACGGGATCATGATGCCGGTCAGCAGGCCGACGAAGATGGCGTTGCGTCCCGGCAGGCGCATCTTGGCCAGCGCGAACGCCGCCAGCGAGCACGTGATCGTGCCGAGCACGGTGACCGACGTGGCGACGACGAGGCTGTTCTGGAAGCCCGTGAGGACATAGGAGTTCTCCCACATCCGCACGTAGGTCTCCCACTGCGGGATCTCGGGGATCCAGACGGGCGGCAGCGCGAACACCTCGGCCTTGGTCTTCAGCGAGGTCGAGAACATCCACACCAGCGGCGCGACCATCGCGATCCCGCCGATCCCCAGGATGACGAAGGTGATCCAGTCCGCGATGCGGCCCTGGGCCCTGCGGCCGAGCCGGCGGGTCACCGGGCCCGGTCCCGACGACGGGCCGCCGAGCGGGGGTGCCGGAGGCGCGGTCCCGCCCGCCGCACCGGAGGAGGGCGTGGGGCCGGTGCCGCCCGGCGCCGTGCCGGAAGCGTGGGTGGCACCGCCGGTCGTGCCCGACGACGCCGTGGAGGTGGCCGATCTCTCAGTCATGGTTTCTCCAGGTTCTCAGTCGAGCACGAAGCTGTTGCGCTGGTTCAGGCGGAACTGCACCAGCGTGATGATCAGGATGAGGATGCCCAGCATGATCGCCATGGCGGTGCCGTACCCCATGTCCTGGTAGCGGAACGCCTGGCGCCAGATGTGGAAGACGGACGACGCCGTGCTGTACTCGGGGCCGCCGGTGGGCGTCATGATGTTGATCTCGGTGAAGATCTGCGACCCGGCGATCACCTGGGTGACCACCAGGAAGAACGTCACCGGGCGCACCATCGGCAGGGTGATGGTCCGGAACTTCTGCCAGCCGTTCGCGCCGTCGAGCTCGGCCGCCTCGTAGAGGGCCCGCGGCACGGACTGGATCGCGGCCAGGTACAGGATCATCGAGTACCCCAGGCCCTTCCAGATCAGCATGATGACGATCGCGGGCTTGGCCCAGACCGTGCTGGCGAGCCAGTTGGGGCCGTCGATGCCGAACCAGGCGAGGAACTGGTTCACGAGGCCGAAGTCGCCGTTGTAGGCCCACTGCCAGAGGATCGCGATCGCCGCGAGCGAGGAGATCACCGGCACGTAGTAGACGGTGCGCAGCATGGAGCGCAGGGGGATGGCCCGGTTCATGCCGATCGCCAGCGCGAGGGAGAGCGCCAGGCCGATCGGGATGCCGACCATGTAGAACACGGTGTTGCCCATCGACTGCCAGAAGTACTGGTCCCCGAACAGGCGGACGTAGTTGTCCAGGCCGATGAACCGCATCGCCCCCAGGCCGTTCCACTGCGTCATGGAGGTGTAGAGGGCGAAGCCGACGGGGTAGGCGGTGAAGAGCACGTAGCCGAGCACCGGCGCGGCGACGAACGCCAGCGCCCACCGGTGCTCGGCCTGGTGCAGCCGCGACGAACGCGCCATCACTCGGTCTCGTTCGCCGCCGCGGCCTGCTCGGCCTGCATGTTGGACTCGTCGAGCAGCTGCTGCATCCGCGGCTGCACCTCGGCGAGGTACTCGGCCGCCGTCTGCTTGCCGTCGAGGACGGGCTGGATGTTGGTCCACATCTCGTCGTACCACGCGGCGCCGTAGGTCACCGCGGCCGGCATCGGGCGGCCGTAGTCTTCGACGATGTCGAGGAACTCCTGCCGGTTGGCCGGCTGGACGTCCTCCTCGGCAGCCCACTCGGCGGCCATGTCCTTGAGGTTCGGGACCTGGATGCCGGCGTCGACCAGCGTCTGCTGCGCCGTCGCGTCGGCGGACAGGTAGGTGACCAGCTCGGTGGCCTCCTCGGGCATCGCGGTGGTGGCGGAGACGCCGATCCCGAGCGAGCCGATCCAGGTGGCGGGCTCGCCGGTGGCGCCGGCGGGGTACGGGATGAGGTCGTACTCGAAGTCGAGCTCGTTGTAGGTGCTGACGTCCCACGGGCCCACCGGGAAGAAGGCGAGTTCGCCCTCCATCCAGCGCTGGTAGGTGTCGAGCGTGGCCTGCTGCTCGGAGGACGGAGTCACCTCCTCGACGGTGGTCATGTCGGCGATGTACTGGAGGGCCTCGGCCATCTCCGGGGTGTCGACGGTGACCTCGGTCTTGTCCGCGTTGGTCCAGTCGGCGCCGTTGGACCAGGCCAGGGCCTGGAGGTTCCACTGCACGTTGAGGCCGGTGCCCCACTGGTCGATCTTGCCGTCACCATTGGTGTCCTTGGTGACCTGCTCCATGATGTCGAGCCACTCGTCCCAGGTCAGGGGCTCGTCCTGGTCGGGGAGGTCGATGCCCTCCTCCTCGAGCATGGTCTTGTTGTAGCCCAGGGCGAACGGGCCGACGTCCTTCGGCAGGCCGTAGAGCGCGCCGTCGGGCGTGCCCTGGAGCCGGCCGTCGTACCGGTAGGAGTCGACGCCGTACTCCCAGATGTTCTCCAGGTCGACGCCGGACTCGGCGACGAGGTCCGTGATGTCGAGGAGTACCCCGGACGTCACGTACGACTGCAGGCTCGCCTGCTCGATGTAGAAGACGTCCGGCACGTTGTTGCCGGAGATCGCGGCCTGCAGCTTGGTGGCGTACTGGTCGGCGTCGGTCACGATGACCTCGACCTCGACGCCCGTGTCCGCGCTGAACCGGTCGATCGCCTCCTGGTAGGCGGCCTTCTCGTCCTCGCCGCCGCGGAACATGAAGGTGAGCTTGCCGTCGTCGTCGGTGCTGGATCCGGCGCTGCATGCGGCGGTTCCAGCCAGGACCAACGCGGCCACCATGCCGCTGGCCAGTCGTGACTTCCTCATCACGGTTTCCTCTCGGGTCTGCCTGGTACGACGCCGGGGCGTGGGGTGGGGACCGTGTCCCGGCGTCCGCCTCGACGCGCTTTACATCGATGAAAAGCCATCGACGGTGAAACGGTGGCACGAAGGGCCCCGGATGGTCAAGTGCGGGTGATCACGGGTTCACAACGGTGCGGGGCTGGTCGGTCCGCTGTCCGTGCGGTCGGCCCCCTGGAGTGCCGACCCTCTGGACAGTGGACCGACCGCTCGACGGTGAACCGGCTGCATGGGCGACGGTGGACCGGCCGCTCGACGGCCTGCCGACCGCATCGGCTACGGCGGGCCGACCACTCTGCGATCTGCCGGACGCATTTTCCGCGCCGGGCGACCGCGTGTCGTACGCCGCTTGACCAATGGCCGGTCCAGTGTGCACCATTTCCATGTCTACAACGATGTACAACCACGCGCGGCTGCTGCAGGGCGCGCGAGCAACGTCCATGAGGAGCATCAATGCACGCCGCCACCGTCACCGTCGACCCGGCATTCGTCGTCGGTCCCGTACGCCGCCGCACGTTCGGCACCTTCGTCGAACACCTCGGCCGCTGCGTGTACACCGGCATCTACGAGCCGGGGCACGAGACCGCCGACGCCGACGGGTTCCGCGGCGACGTCCTGGAGCTGACCCGCGAGCTGGGCGTCTCCACCGTGCGCTACCCGGGCGGCAACTTCGTCTCCGGGTACCGCTGGGAGGACGCCGTCGGGCCGGTGGACCAGCGCCCGCGCCGCCTCGACCTCGCCTGGCACTCCACCGAGCCGAACACGTTCGGCGTGGACGAGTTCATGAAGTGGGCGCAGCGATCCGGCGTCGAGCCCATGATGGCCGTCAACCTCGGCACGCGCGGTATCCAGGAGGCCCTCGACCTGCTGGAGTACTGCAACGTGCCGGGCGGCTCGTTCTGGGCGGACCAGCGCCGCGCGAACGGCGTCGAGGACCCGTACCGGATCCGGATGTGGTGCCTCGGCAACGAGATGGACGGCCCGTGGCAGATCGGCCACAAGACCGCGCAGGAGTACGCGCGCGTCGCCGCCGAGACCGCCCGTGCCATGCGCATGGTCGACCCGGAGATCGAGCTCGTGGCCTGCGGCTCGTCCAGCTCGTCGATGCCCACGTTCGGCGAGTGGGAGCGCGCCGTGCTCACCGAGACGTACGAGCACGTCGACTACGTCTCCGCCCACGCCTACTACTTCGAGGAGGACGGCGACCTCGCCTCCTTCCTCGCCAGCAGCGTGGACATGGACAACTTCGTGGCTGCCGTCGCCGCCACCGCCGACCAGGTCCGCGCCGCCCGCAAGCTCGACAAGCGCATCCACATCTCGTTCGACGAGTGGAACGTCTGGTACCAGCAGCGCGCCGAGTCCCAGCCCCCCAAGGGTGACGACTGGCCCGTGGCGCCCGTGCTGCTGGAGGACAAGTACAACGTGGCCGACGCCGTCGTCGTCGGCAGCCTGCTCATCTCGCTGCTGCGCAACACCGACCGCGTGCACGCCGCGTCGCTCGCCCAGCTCGTGAACGTCATCGCGCCCATCATGACCGAGCCCGGCGGCCCGGCCTGGAAGCAGACGGTCTTCCACCCGTTCGCCCTCACCTCCGCCCAGGCCAAGGGCGAGGTGCTGCGCCTCGCCGTCGAGTCGCCCGTGCAGGAGACCGCGAAGTTCGGCGAGGTCCCGGTGCTCGACTCCGTCGCCACGCACGACCCCGAGACCGGCGACCTCGTCCTCTTCGCCGTGAACCGCTCCGTCACCGAGGCGATCGCCCTCGACGTCGACCTGCGCGGCTTCCCCGGGCTCCGCGTCGCCGAGGCCGTCACCCTGGCCAACCCCGACCACACCTGGCAGGCCACCGCCGCGGACTCGACCTCCGTGGCGCCGCAGCCCAACACGTCCGCCAAGGTCGCCGACGACCGCGCCCGGGCCGAGCTGCCGCCCGTGTCGTGGTCGATGGTCCGCCTGGTCCGGGCGTGAGGCGCGGCGTGGTGATCGGGCTGGTGGCAGCGCTTCTCGCGGCCGGGGCCGGCGGTGCGTACATGGTGTCCCGCGGCGGTTCGGCGTCGTCGGGCACCTCCACGGACAGGGCGCTGGCCTCGGCCGGCCAGCTCTTCGTGCACGACCCGGCCCTCGTGGCCGGGGACGACGGCGAACCGTGGTTCGTCTACGGCACCGGCGACGTCCGCGAGGGGTTCGGCGCCCCGCGCATCCTGAGGTCCGACGACGGCGGTGTCACCTGGGACGACGCGGGTACCGCCTGGGAACGGGCCGGGGACCCGTCATGGGTGCGCGAGCCCGGGACCGGCGTCGCCGGCGTCGAGAACTACTGGGCGCCCGAGCTCTACCGGCACGACGGGACCTGGTACCTCTACTACTCGGCGTCGACCTTCGGCTCGAACGACTCCGCGATCGGGCTGGCCACGGGGACGACGCTCGACCCGGCGGATCCGGACTACGGGTGGGAGGACCAGGGCCTGGTGGTGCGGTCCACGCCGGGCGAGACGCACTACAACGCCATCGACCCGGGCGTCGTCGAGGACGCCGACGGCAACCCGTGGCTGTTCTTCGGGTCGTTCTGGGGCGGCATCCAGCGGGTGCCGCTGGAGTGGCCGTCGGGGAAGGTGCCCGACGGCGCCGAGCCCGTGGCCGTGGCATCGCGGGTCGGGGTGGCGGAGAACGCCATCGAGGCGCCTTTCGTGGTGGAGCGGGACGGCTGGTACTACCTGTTCGTCTCCTGGGACAAGTGCTGCAGCGGCGTCGACTCCACCTACCGGATCATGGTGGGGCGCTCGCGGGACGTCGCGGGCCCGTACCTCGACGCCGAGGGCAAGGACCTGGCGCTCGGCGGCGGCACCGAGGTGGCGAGCACGGCGGGCCGGATGATCGGGCCGGGCGGGCAGACGGTGTCGGTGGTGGGGGAGCCGGGGTCGGCGTCGGCCTACTACCTGGCGTTCCACTTCTACGACGGCGACGCCGGCGGCGCGCCGACTCTGGCGGTGCGGGAACTGAGCTGGGACGGTGCGGGCTGGCCGAGCATCCCGGCGGCCGGCCTCGGATAAGCTCGCCGCCATTCGCCGAACCGCAGGTCTGACCCGCTCAGGTTCGCCGAACCGCAGGTCTGGTCCGTCCGGGTTCGCCGAACCGCAGGTCTGGTCCGTCCAGGTTCCCCGAACCGCAGGGTGAATCGTGCCATTCCGTGATTCGAACGATTCACGCTGCGGTTCGACGCCGGCGGGTGGGGTTCGACGCCGGCGGGCGGGGAGGGGCTGCGGTTCGGCGGGTGGGTGGAATTGAGGTTCGGGGGTCGGCTGGGTGGGGGAGTCGTTGGGGGAGTTGGTGGCTCAGGAACGGCGGCGGGATCGGGAGCGGAGCGGGCGGGCTTGTTCGGGGATGGGTGGGTTGGTAATTTTGCGGCGCGCAGTCGTGACGGGATCGTGACAGGCGAGGTTTGGAGCGGGTAAGTGTGAGCGTTAACATCTCGGAGTAGTGCCGGGTAAGTGATCCGGTAACTCTCGAAGAGGAGACCTCATGGCAAACAAGCTCTGGTACAGCCGAGCGATCGCCGCGGTCGCGACCGGTGCGCTGACCGTCACGCTCGCCGCATGCGGCGGGGAAGGTGCCGGCAGCGGCAGCGGCGCGGGCGATGACTCGAACGAAGAAGGCGGCCTCGTCGGCGTGGCCATGCCGACCGAGACCTCCGAGCGGTGGATCGCGGACGGCGCGGCCGTGGAAGAGGGGCTGAAGGAGGCCGGTTACGACGTCGACCTGCAGTTCGCGGGCGATGACATCCCGACGCAGCAGCAGCAGCTCGACGCGATGATCAGCGCCGGTGCCGAGGCGCTCATCGTCGCCGCGATCGACGGCACCACCCTGACCGGCCAGCTCGAGGCTGCCGCCGCCCAGGACATCCCGGTGATCTCTTACGACCGCCTCATCCGTGACTCGGAGGACGTCGACTTCTACGTGTCGTTCGACAACTTCGAGGTGGGCGTCGCGCAGGCGAACGCCCTGCTCAACGGGCTCGGCCTGGTGGACGAGGAGGGCGAGCCCGTCGAGGACGCGCCCGAGGGTCCGTTCAACGTCGAGCTGTTCGCCGGCTCGCTGGACGACAACAACGCGCACTTCTTCTGGGACGGCGCGATGTCCGTGCTCGAGCCGCTCATCGAGGACGAGACGCTCGTCGTGCCCTCGGAGCAGACCGACATCGACCAGGCCGCGACGCCGCGCTGGCTCCAGGAGAACGCGCAGAGCCGCATGGAGGACCTCCTCACGGCGCACTACGACGGCAAGGAGAAGGTCGACGGCGTGCTCTCGCCGTACGACGGCCTGTCGCGCGGCATCATCGAGGCGCTGCGCAGCGCCGGCTACGAGGACGACGCCATGCCGGTCATCACCGGCCAGGACGCCGAGATCGCGTCCGTCAAGTACATCGCTGACGGTGTGCAGAGCTCGACCATCTTCAAGGACACCCGTCTGCTCGCCGACCAGGCCGTCGTGACCGCCGAGGCTCTCCTCGCCGGTGAGGAGCCGGAGGCCAACAACACCGAGGACTACGACAACGGTGTGAAGGTCGTGCCGTCGTACCTCCTGCCCGTGACGACCATCTACGCGGACAACATCGAGTCCGAGCTGGTCGACTCCGGTTACTGGACGGCCGAAGAGGTCGAGTCGGGCCAGGTCGAGGGCGAGTGACCCGTCACTTCTGACCGCTCTGGGTCGCACCCGTGCCGAGGCAGCGTTCCGCGGTCGTGAGCCGCTGCCTCGGCAGCGGAGACGCGCCGGGGCAGGGCGTTCCACGCGGAACGTCCTGCCCCGGCGCCCCAGGGTCGCCGAGGCCGCAAGAGAACAAGGACAGCGCATGTCTGAATCCACTGAGTCACCCGCTGACGGTGACGGCCCCATCCTCGAGATGCGGGGTATCACGAAGACGTTCCCAGGTGTCAAGGCACTCTCGGACGTCAACCTGTCGGTCGACCACGGCGAGATCCACGCGATCTGCGGCGAGAACGGCGCCGGCAAGTCCACCCTCATGAAGGTGCTGTCGGGCGTCCACCCGCACGGCACGTACGAGGGGGAGATCGTGCTCGACGGCGCTCCGGCGTCGTTCAGGACGATCAACGACTCCGAGGCGCGCGGCGTGGTGATCATCCACCAGGAGCTCGCCCTCGTCCCCTACCTCTCGATCGCGGAGAACATCTTTCTCGGCAACGAGCGGCGGCGGGCCGGCGAGTTCATCGACTGGCACAAGACCAACGGGGCGGCCGCGGAGCTGCTGGCCCGCGTGGGGCTCACCGAGTCCCCGACCGCGCCGGTGTCGACGCTCGGCGTCGGCAAGCAGCAGCTCGTGGAGATCGCCAAGGCGCTGTCCAAGGAGGTGCGCCTGCTCATCCTCGACGAGCCGACGGCGGCCCTCAACGACCAGGACTCCGAGCATCTGCTCGACATCCTTCGCCGCCTCCGCGAGGAGGGCGTGACCTGCATCATCATCTCCCACAAGCTGGGTGAGATCGCCTCGATCGCCGACCGCACCACCATCATCCGGGACGGGCGGACCATCGAGACGCTCGACATGTCCGAGCCCGATAGCACGCAGGACCGGATCATCCGGGGCATGGTCGGCCGGTCGCTGGACAGCCGGTTCCCCGAGCGCACGTCGGTGATCGGCGAAGAGGTGCTGCGCGTCGAGGACTGGACGGTGCATCACCCGACCCAGCCGGGACGCGTCATGGTGGACAAGGCGAACCTGAACGTGCGCGCGGGTGAGGTGGTCGGCATCGCCGGCCTCATGGGCGCCGGACGGACCGAGCTCGCCATGTCCGTGTTCGGCCACTCGTACGGCCGGGACATCTCCGGACGGGTGCTGGTGCACGGCCGCGAGGTCTCGGTGAAGAACGTGTCCAAGGCCATCGACGCGGGCATCGCCTACGTGTCGGAGGACCGCAAGCAGCTCGGGCTCAACCTCATCGAGGACGTGCGGCGCAACACCTCGGCGGCCGGGCTGCCGAAGCTGTCCCGCGCGGGCTGGGTGAACCAGCACGAGGAACTGCGCGTCGCCGAGGAGTACCGGGAGTCCATGGGTACCCGCACGCCCAACGTGCTGGTCCCCGTCGGCAAGCTCTCCGGGGGCAACCAGCAGAAGGTCGCCCTGTCCAAGTGGATCTACACGGACCCCGAGGTGCTCATCCTCGACGAGCCGACGCGCGGGATCGACGTCGGCGCCAAGTACGAGATCTACACCCTCATCAACAAGATGGTCGCGGACGGCAAGGCCGTCCTGGTGATCTCCTCGGAGCTCCCCGAGCTCCTGGGCACCTGCGACCGCATCTACACCCTCGCCGCCGGACGCATCACCGGCGAGGTCGACGTCGCGTCGGCCACCCAGGAAGGACTGATGTCGCTCATGACACAGGAGGCTGACGCATGACCACCATTGCGAACCTGAAAGATCTGGTCACACAGAACGTGCGGTCCAGCGGTATCGCCTTCGCGTTCATCGTGATCGTGGGGATGTTCGCGTTCATGACGGACGGGCGGCTCCTCAGCCCGGGCAACCTCAGCAACCTCGTGCTGCAGTACTCGTACATCCTGATCCTCGCGATCGGCATGCTGATCGTGATCGTCGGTGGGCACATCGACCTCTCCGTGGGGTCGGTCGTCGCGCTGACGGGTGCCATCGCGGCCGTCGTCGTCGTCCGGGAGGGCTTCCCGTGGTGGGTGGGCGCCCTGGCGGCCATCGCGGCCGGCTTGCTCATCGGGGTGTGGCAGGGCTTCTGGGTCGCGTACGTCGGGATCCCCGCGTTCATCGTGACCCTGGCGGGCATGCTGCTGTTCCGCGGCCTGACGCTGCTCGTCCTCTCCAACATGTCGCTCTCCCCGTTCCCCGGGGAGTACGGCCAGATCGGGCGCGGCTTCCTCAACGGGCTGCTGGGCGGCTACGGGTACGACACGTTCACCCTCGTGATCTTCGGGATCGCCGTCGTGGGTTACGCGGTGGCGGCCTATCGCAACCGGCGCGCGAAGCTGTCGTACAACCAGGACGTCGAGGCGATCTGGCTGTTCGCGGCCAAGATCGTGCTGGTCGCCGCCGTCGTGATGTGGTTCGCGTGGCAGCTCGCCACCAGCCGTGGCCTGCCGATCGTGCTGATCGTCCTCGCGGCGCTCATCATCGCCTACACGATGATCACGAAGCACAGCATCTTCGGGCGCCACGTGTACGCCATCGGCGGCAACCTCGCCGCGGCACAGCTCTCCGGTGTGCGGGTGAAGCGGGTCAACTTCCTGATCTTCCTCAACATGGGCTTCCTCGCCTCGATCGCCGGCATCGTGTTCTCGTCGCGGTCCAACGCGGCACAGCCCGGCGCGGGCGAGATGTTCGAGCTCGACGCGATCGCCGCCTGCTTCATCGGCGGCGCGGCGGTGACCGGCGGTATCGGCACCATCCCGGGCGCCATGATCGGTGGCCTGATCATGGCGGTCATGTCGAACGGCATGTCGCTGCTGGGCGTCGACCAGTCGGTCCAGCAGGTGGTCAAGGGCCTGGTGCTCCTGCTCGCCGTCGGCTTCGACATCTGGAACAAGAAGCGGGCCGGGGCGCGCACGTCCTGACACCCTCGGGAAGCGGCGGCTGACCCGCGACGACGTCCTCGGGCGTCGCGCGGCGTCGGCCGCCGCTTCTTGTGCTCTGGTGTCACCTCACGGCTCGTTGCCCCTGAAGGCGGTGGCGCGCGGCCGGGTGCCCGGGTCGTCGAGAAGGGCCATCGCCCCGGCGCGTCGGTGAGAATGGGCGGATGGGTGAGCTTTCTGTCCGGGTCGCGGAGCTGGGCGTCGTGCGCGGCGGGCGCGCGATCATCTCCGGTCTGCACGTCGAGGTGCCCGCCGGGTCCGTCGTCGGGCTGCTCGGGCCGTCCGGGTCCGGCAAGACGACGCTGATGCGCGCGATCGTCGGCGTGCAGGACAAGGTCTCCGGGACGGTCGAGGTGCTCGGCGAACCGGCGGGTTCCCCGTCGCTCCGGCGCCGCGTCGGCTACGTCACGCAGGACGCGAGTGTGTACACGGACCTCACGGTCCTGCAGAACCTCGACTACTTCGCCGCGCTGGCCGGTATCTCCGCGCGAGACCGCAAGGCCGCGGTCGCGAACGCGGTGGACGTCGTCGACCTGGGAGGACACGAGAAGCAGCGGGTCGGGACGTTGTCCGGGGGAGAGCTCTCGCGGGTCTCGCTGGCGGCCGCCCTGGTGAGCGATCCCGAACTGCTCGTCCTCGACGAGCCGACCGTGGGGCTCGACCCCGTGCTCCGCCGCGACCTGTGGACGATGTTCCGCGGGCTCGCGGAACGCGGGAAGTCGCTGCTGGTGTCCTCCCACGTCATGGACGAGGCCACGCAGTGCGACCGGCTCCTGCTCATGCGTGAGGGCACGCTCGTCGCGGACATCACCCCGGAAGCCCTGCTGGAGAAGACAGGAGCGCCCGACGCCGAGCGCGCGTTCCTCGCCCTCATCGATGCCGAGAACACCGAGGAGGGGCTGCGATGAACCTGACCCTCGCGACCGCCGGGCGTGTCCTCGCCCAGCTCCGCGCGGACAAGCGGACGATCGCGCTGATCATCGTGCTGCCGTGCCTGCTCATCGGGCTGATCGCCTGGATGTTCGAGGACGACCCGGCGGTGCTCGACAGGTTCGGGCCGGTGCTCGTGGGGATCTTCCCGCTCATCGTGATGTTCCTGGTCACCAGCGTGGCGACGTTGCGTGAGCGGCAGTCGGGCACGCTGGAACGCCTCATGACCACGCCGATCCGCAAGGGCGACCTCGTGGCGGGCTACGCGCTCGCGTTCGGGGTCCTGGCGCTGCTCCAGGCGGTGGTCGTGGTGGGGTGGTCGGTCTGGCTCGGGATGGACGTGGCCGGTCCGCTGTGGCTCGTGTTCGTCGTGGCGCTGCTGGTGGCGATCCTGGGCTGCACCCTGGGGCTGGCGGCGTCGGCTCTGGCGCGGACCGAGTTCCAGGCGGTGCAGATGATGCCCGCGATCGTGTTCCCGCAGCTCATCACCTGCGGGCTGCTCATGCCACGGGATCAGATGCCCGAGGTGCTGGAGTGGCTGTCGCGCGTGCTGCCGCTCACCTACGCGGTGGACGCCATGCAGGAGCTGGCGGCCGGCGCCGAGTGGGAGGGCGTCCGGGGTGCGGTGGGCGTCATCGCCCTGTTCATCGTCGGTGCGGTGGCCCTGGGCGTGCTCACGCTCCGTCGTCGGACGGCGTGAACGACGAAGGGCCCGGCCGTACGGCCGGGCCCTCTCACGTCACTTCTTGTTGCGGCGCTGGTGGCGCGTCTTGCGAAGCAGCTTGCGGTGCTTCTTCTTGGCCATACGCTTGCGGCGCTTCTTGATGACGGAGCCCATGAGGTCCTCGCTTGTCTGTGATGGTCGGGCGGCCCGACGCCGGGCCGCGGCTGACGTGATCCACGGTTGGTCCCGCGGACATACGCCGACCAACACGAGAAAGAGTCTGTCGATCAGGATAACGGCAGATCCGACCACACCAGTAATCGGGGGACTGTGAGTTTCCTGCCCGACGGCCCCGGAGGACAGAGTCAGTCGTGATGCGGGTCCAGGCCCAGAAGCGGGAAGACCGCCTTGCGGGTCGCCTGGACGGCGCGGTCGACCGGGTCGGCCGGGTCCCAGCCGTCCTTCCACGGCCGCCACGCGACGGGCTCGGCCGAGCCCAGGGTCCGGGCCGGCTCGATCTCCGAGACCTCGAGAGCCACCGCGCGCCAGTCCGCCGGGAGGGGCATCCCGGCCGCGAGCGGCGCGTGCGCGGCCTCGGCGACGAGTGACGCCCAGACGAGGGGGACGACGTCGACCACCGCGTACCCGCCGCCGCCGAGTGCGAGCCAGCGGCCGCCGGACAACTCGTGCGCCAGGGCGTGCACCCACACCTGTGCGGTGCGCTGCGCGTCGACGCCGACGTCGAGGTGCGAGAGCGGGTCGTTGCCGTGCGCGTCGCAGCCGTGCTGGGACACGATGACGTCGGGCCGGTGCTCGCGGACGACGGCGGGCACGACGGCGTCGACGGCGCGCAGCCATTCCGCGCCGTGCGTGCCCGGCGGCAGCGAGACGTTCACCGCGGTGCCCTCGGCGCGCCCGGCACCGACGTCCCCGGGGTACCCGGTGCCGGGAAACAGCGTCCGGCCGTCCTGGTGCACGGACACGGTCAGCACGCGGGGATCCTCCCAGAAGGCCGCCTCGACCCCGTCGCCGTGGTGGGCGTCGAGGTCGATGTACGCGACCCGGTCGGCGCCGAGGTCGAGGAGCCGCTGGATCGCCGCCGCCGCGTCGTTGTACACGCAGAAGCCCGACGCGGCGCCTCGCTGCGCGTGGTGCATGCCACCCGCCACGTTCACGCCGTGGTCGATCTCGCCGCGCCAGACGGCCTCCGCCAGGGACACCGACCCGCCGACCTGGCGCGCGGCGGAGTCGTGCATCCCGGGGAACAGGGGGTCGTCCTCGGTGCCGAGGCCCCGGAGCGGGTCCGGTTCGAGGGCGGTCGACGCGCGCGCGACCGCGGCGAGGTAGACGTCGTCGTGCACGGTGCGCAGCGTGGCGTCGGAGGCGGGTTCGGCGGCGACCACCTCGAGGGTCGGGAGATCCGGCAGGCCGAGCGCACGGATCAGCCGCATCGTCAGGTCGAGGCGGACGGGAGACATGGGGTGGCCGGGCCCGAAGTCGTACTCGAGGAGTTCCGGGCTCCAGGCGAGGCGGGCGCGGTGCACACGTCCACGGTATCCGAGATCGTTGCTCCGGCATCCACCGGTCCGCGCGTCGGGCGGTCCGGGATCGCGCGACGCCGGGCGGGATGCGCCGCGTATCGGCCTTCGCGGAGATAGGGTCCGATGAGCGCCGAGGGCGCCACGACCCGAGGAGGACCGGCAGGCGATGAGGTTGAGGCTTCGTGCCCGGGCGTTCGCGCTCCGGGAGCTGGTCGACGAGGTCGCGCGGCACAGCCCGGCCCGGCTCGCGATCGTGGTGTTCGCCGCCGTCATCGCGGTGTTCACGGCGTTGCTGCTCGCCCCGTGGGCGACGGCGTCGGGCACGTCGGCGCCGTTCGTGGACGCGCTGTTCACCGCCGTCTCGGCCGTGTGCATCACCGGGCTCGTGGTGCAGGACACCGCCACCTACTGGTCGCTGTACGGGCAGATCGTGATTCTCACGGGCATCAAGGTGGGCGGCCTCGGGATCATGACGATCGCCTCGATCATCGGGATGGTGGTCTCCCGGAGGATCGGGCTGACCCAGCGGTTGCTCACGGCGTCGGAGACGAAGACCAGCAAGCTCGGCGAGGTCGGATCGCTGGTCCGCACCATCATCGTGACGGCGACGACGCTCGAGCTGGCGATCGCGCTGCTGCTCTTCCCCCGGTTCGTCGTGATCGAGCAGAACGTCGGCAGCGCCGCGTGGCACGCGCTCTTCTACGGGATCTCCGCGTTCAACAACGCCGGCTTCATCCCGACGGAGGAGGGGCTGTTGCCGCACGTCGGCGACTGGGGGCTGGTGCTGCCGGTCGCGCTCGGGGTGTTCCTGGGCTCCCTGGGGTTCCCGGTGATCCTCAACCTGTACCGGGCGCTGCGGGAGGCGCGGGGCCGGGGTCTCGGCAGGCGCTGGAGCCTGCGGCTGACGCTGCACTCGAAGCTCACGCTGACGACGAGCCTCGGGCTGCTGGTGATCGGTTCGGTGGTGATCGGCATGCTGGAGTGGCGCAACCCGCACACGCTCGGCCCGCTCGACTGGCCGGGCAAGATCCTCGCGGCGCTGTTCGCCGGGGTGATGCCGCGGTCCGGCGGTTTCAACACGGTCGACGTCGGGGCGATGGAGCAGTCGACGTGGCTGGTCACCGACGCGCTGATGTTCGTGGGCGGCGGGTCCGCGTCGACGGCCGGCGGGATCAAGGTGACCACGCTGGCGGTGATCCTGCTCGCGATCGTGGCCGAGGCGCGCGGCGACCGCGACATCGACGCCTACGGGCGCCGGATCCCGTCCGACATCCTGCGCCTGGCGCTCGGCGTGACGTTCTTCGGTGCCACGGTGGTACTGCTCAGCAGTGTCACGCTGCTGCACATCACCGACCACACCCTGAGCCGTGTCCTGTTCGAGTCGTTGTCCGCGTACGCGACGGTGGGCCTTTCCACCGGGATCACCGCCGGCCTGCCCGACGCGGCCAAGTACCTTCTGAGCGCTCTGATGTTCGTCGGGCGCACCGGTGGGATCACGTTCGCGGCGGCGTTGGCACTCCGGGACCGGCGTCGCATCGTACGCTTCCCCGAGGAACGGCCGATCATCGGGTGAGGACGTAGAAAGGGACACCGTGGCGGAGAAGAAGGGGCCGGATCGCGAGGCCGGGGTGCTCGTCGTCGGGCTGGGCAGGTTCGGCTCGTCGCTCGCGGCGACGATGGACCGGCTGGGCCAGGACGTGCTCGCGGTGGAGAAGGACCCCGCGCTGATCGCGCAGTGGTCCGGCCGCATCCCGCTCGTGGAGGCCGACGCCTCGAACCCCGAGGCGCTCGAACAGCTCGGCGCGAAGGAGTTCGGTGCGGCGGTGGTCGGTGTCGGGTCGTCGCTCGAGGCGTCCGTGCTGATCACCGGGAACCTCGTCGACCTGGGCACACCGCAGATCTGGGCCAAGGCGATCTCCGCGGAGCACGGCCGCATCCTGACGCGCATCGGCGCGCACCACGTGGTCTTCCCGGAGTCCGACGCCGGTTCGCGGGTGGCGCACCTGGTCAGCGGCAAGCTGATCGACTACATCGAGGTCGAGGACGGCTTCACGATCGTCAAGATGCGGCCGCCGAAGGAGATGCAGGGGTTCACGCTGGCGCAGTCGAACGTCCGCCGGAAGTACGGGATCACCGTGATGGGCGTGAAGTCCCCGGGCCAGGAATTCGTCTACGCGACGCCGGAGACGCGCGTCTCGGCGAACGACCTCCTGGTCTGCTCGGGCCACGCGGAGCTCCTGGAACGGTTCGCGGCCCGGCCCTGAGGTGTCGCGCGGCGTCCGACGGCTCCGGAAGGCCGAGTCAGCGGTTGAACGTGCGTTCGCGGATGCGGCGGCGGAGTGCCCGGATCACCAGTCCGAACACCCACGCCGCGCCCGCCCACGACGCCGTGCGGACGCCGCGGCCGGCGAGGCGCCGCGGGCGGCCGCGGAACTCGCGGATGGGCCAGCCCACGTCCTGTGCGTGGCGGCGCAGGCGCTTGTCGGGGTTGATCGGGCAGGGGTGCCCCACGGCGTTCATCATCGGCAGGTCGTTGAGCGAGTCGCCGTAGGCGTAGCTCGCGGTCAGGTCGATGCCCTCGGCCTCGGCGAGCTCGCGGACGGCTTCGGCCTTGGCCGCACCGTGCATGAGGTCGCCGACCAGCCGGCCGGTGTAGAACCCGTCCTCGTGCGACGTGACGGTGCCGAGGGCTCCGGTCGCGCCGAGGCGGCGCGCGATGAGCTCGGCGATCTCGACGGGCGTGGCCGTGATGAGCCACACCTCGTGCCCCGCGGCGAGATGCTCCTCCAGGAGCCGCCGGGTGCCCGGGAAGATCCGCAGGGAGAGGACGGTGTCGTAGACCTCCTCGCCGAGCGTGGTGACCTCGGCGACCGTGCGGCCCGCGATCAGTTCGAGCGCCCGGTTGCGGACCTCGTCGATCTGCTCACGGTCCTCACCGAACAGCAGGTAGCGCGCCTGGATGAACCCGAAGCGCAGCAGGTCACGGGTCCGGAAGAACCCCCGCTGATAGGCCGCCCGCGCCAGGTGGAACGCGCTCGCGCCGCGAATGATGGTGTTGTCGACGTCGAAGAAGGCCGCGGTGGCGGGTACGGGATGCGTCGACGACATGCGCCTCACTCTATCGGCGCCCGGGCGTGCGGAGTCGCACGTGAGGACCCCGCTCAGGGCTCCGCCGGGTGCTCGGCCACGTCGTCGGCGCCGCTGCGGGGAGGCGCGTCGTAGGCTCTGCTCGTGACCACCTCCCCCGCGCGCGTCGTCCTGTACACCCGGCCGTCCTGTCACCTGTGTGAGGTGGCGCGCGGCGTCGTCGAGGCCGTCACGGCGGACGCGGGCGCCGGGTGGCGCGAGGTCGACATCTCCGACGGCCCCGAGGCCGAGGCTCTCACCGCGAAGTACGGGGAGTACGTGCCCGTTGTGGAGGTGGACGGTGTGCAGCAGGGATTCTGGCGCATCGACCCGGCACGACTTGCCCGACTCCTGGCATGATCTGACCAGCAAAGGAGCGAGCCCGGCGGACGTCGTCGTCCCGGGGAAGGAGCGAGCCGCGTGGCCGAACTCAGCGAGAACGCTGTCCCGGCGGCGACCGTCGGTCGCCTGCCGTACTACCTGCGTGCCCTGCGGGACCTGGCGGACGAGGGAGTTGCGCTGACGTCCTCGTCGGAACTGGCCGAGCGGTCCGGCGTGGGGTCCGCGCAACTGCGCAAGGACCTGTCGTTCCTGGGATCGTTCGGTACCCGCGGCGTGGGGTACGACGTCCAGTCGCTGGCCGACTACATCAAGGCCGCCCTGGGGCTCGAGTCCGAGCACCGGCTGGCGATCGTCGGGATCGGTAACCTCGGACACGCACTCGCGAACTACTCCGGCTACACCCAGCGGGGGTTCCAGGTCGCGGCGCTGCTGGACGCCTCTCCGGAGGTGGTGGGGACCGAGGTCGCGGGGCTCAGGGTGGACGACATCGGCGATCTGTCGGCCGTGATCGCCGAGCGTCGTGTCTCGATGGTGGTGCTCGCGACGCCCGGCGGCGTGGCGCAGGGAGTGGCCGAGGAGGTCGTCGCGGCGGGCGTCCGGGAGATCCTGAACTTCGCGCCGACGGCGCTGCAGGTTCCCGACGACGTGGTGGTCCGCTCGGTCGACGTCGGTGGTGAGCTCCAGATCCTGGCGTTCCACGCGGCGGCGCGGGCGGCCGTCGCGGAGGACTGAAGGCCTTCGCGGCCTGGCCCTCGCCCGGTGCGGGCCGGCCGTCGCGCGGTGGTGATCGTGCCCCGGTGTCGCGACGGCCGGCCGGTCCCGCTCAGCCCTTGGCGATGGCGGAGACGTCGAGGGTGATCTTCACCTTGTCGCCGACCAGGAAGCCACCGGTCTCCAGCGAGGCGTTCCAGGTGATGCCGAAGTCCTTGCGGTTGATCTCCGTGCTCGCCTCGAAACCCGCGCGGTCGTTGCCGAACGGGTCCTTCGCCGTGCCGGTGAACTCGCCGGTCAGCTCGACGCCCTTGGTGATGCCGTTGATCGTCAGGTCACCGGTGACGACGATGTTGTCGCCGTCGAGCGACACTCCGCCGGACCGGAACGTCCACGACGGGTTCTCGTCCGCGCCCCAGAAGTCGTTGCTGACGAGGTGCTGGTCACGGCCGGAGTCACCGGTGTTGACCGACGTGGCGTCGAGATCGGCGGTGACGCCGGACGACTCGATGTCCTCACCGACGGTGATCGTGCCCGACGTGATGTCGATCGTGCCGCGGACCTTCGCGATGCCCGCGTGCCGCACGGAGAACGCGGCGGTGGAGTGCGAGGGGTCGATGTCGTAGGTGCCTGCGGTGATACCGGCGGGAAGCGGGGTGGCCATGGAGTTCTCCTGCGTTGTCGTGATGTCGGCTCCCAGGGCGGAAGCCCCGGGATGAGATAGTTGATAACTGAACTATCGCACCGGGGCCAACATACTCCGCTCCGTAAAGTATTCCCAGGACCGTGCGCGACTCGCACGGCCGCGCAGCGGGGGACAGCATCCGAGGAGGTCGGAGGGTATGGGCGAGACGAACGGCGTGCACTGGCTCGATCGCGATCAGCAGACCGCGTGGCGCTCCTTCCTGGCGGGGAACGCCAGGTTCTTCGAGGCGCTCAGCGCCGCGCACGACGCCGAGCTCGACCTGAGCCTGGGGGAGTACACCCTGCTGGTGCAGCTCTCCGAGCAGCCCGACCGCACTCAGCGGATGTCGGCGCTCGCCGACGGTCTCGTACTGTCCCGGAGCCGGCTCACGCACACGGTGACGCGCATGGAGGCGCGCGGGCTCGTGAGCCGGTGCCCGGCCGACGGGGACCGGCGCGGCGTGAACTGCCGGATGACCGACCTCGGGTACGCCGCCCTCGTGAACGCCGCTCCCGGGCACGTGCGCGCGGTGCGGCGTCTGCTGGTCGACGTCCTCGACCCGGACGAGATGGCGGCGCTGGGCCGGATCATGGGCAAGATCGGGGTGGCCGCACGTGGGGAGCTGGCGGCGGCCCCCCGCGGTTGCTGAGGCGCTGGAGGCTCCACGGCTCCCGGCGCGCCCCGGAAGATCGCCGAGTGGCTCACACCACGCCGCGCGGGTACCGAACCACCCAGGATCCGATGGGACACTGAGAGCCATGGTCTCCACCACCGTCCACCTGCTCCGTCACGGCGAGGTCCACAACCCCGAGGGCGTCCTGTACGGCCGCCTGCCGGGCTACCGCCTGTCGGACCGCGGCCAGGAGATGGCGGCCCGCGTCGCCAAGCACCTGTCCACGCGGGGCAGGGACGTCACCGTGGTCATCGCCTCCCCGCTGCAGCGCGCCCAGGAGACGGCCACGCCGATCGCGCGCGAATTCGCGCTGGAACTCGGCACGGACGACCGTCTCATCGAGGCCGACAACCACTTCGAGGGCAAGCGGTTCGGCGTGGGTGACGGCGCGCTGAGCCGGCCCGCGCACTGGCCGTACCTGTGGAACCCGTTCCGGCCGTCGTGGGGCGAGCCGTACACGGAACAGGTGCTGCGGATGCGCGGCGCCATCGAGACCGCGCGGCAGGCCGCCGAGGGGCACGAGGCCGTGCTGGTCAGCCACCAGCTCCCCGTCTGGCTCACCCGCTGCTCGTTCGAGGGCCGCCGCCTCTGGCACAACCCCCGCAACCGGCAGTGCAACCTCGCCTCCCTCACCTCCCTGCGGTTCGAGGACGGCCGGTTCACCGGCCTGCACTACAGCGAGCCGGTCGCCGACCTGTACGACGGCGTCCAGCAGCTCCCCGGCGCATGAGCACCATGACCGGCACGGCACGACGACTCGCGGCCGCGCTGCTCGCCGCCGGCTGCGCGGCGACTCTCGCCGCGTGCACCGCCGCGGACTCGGGTGCGGGTGACGTCGCCGGCCAGGGGTACGTCTCCGGCGACGGTTCGGTGCAGAGCTGGGACGTCGGCGACCGCCGCGGGCCCGTCAGCATCGCCGGGACCGACTTCACCGGTGCGGAGCGGGACACCGCCGACTGGGCCGGCGACGTCGTCGTCCTCAACACCTGGTACGCCGGCTGCCCGCCGTGCCGCGCAGAGGCGCCCGCCCTCACGGACCTCGCGACCGCGTACCAGGACGACGGCGTCCGCTTCCTCGGCATCAACACCGAGGACGACGCCGCCACCGCGCTGGCGTTCGAACGCACCTTCGACACCCCGTACCCGAGCCTCGAGGACCGCGACGGCCGCGTGGTGGCCGACCTGTCCGGCGTCGTGCCGCTGCAGGCCGTGCCCACCACGGTGGTGCTCGACGCCGAGGGCATGGTGGCCGCGCGGGTGATCGGGGAGGTCGAACGCCCCACCCTGGAGTCCCTGATCGACGACGCGCTCGCGGAGGACGCCTGATGGATGCCGGCTCGCTCGCGTTCAGCGGGTCGCTGCTGCTCGCGGTTCCCGTGGCCGTCCTCGCCGGCCTGGTCTCGTTCGCGTCGCCGTGCGTGCTGCCGCTCGTGCCGGGGTACATCGGCTACGTGGGCGGCATGTCGGCCGCGGCGGCCGGCCCGGCGGGATCGGCGGCGACCGCGGCCGCCGGGGGCTCCGCGAGCGGTGCGACGACGACGGCGGTCGCCGGGAGCGCGGTCGGCGTGCGAACGGTGGCGGCCGGGCGGGGCCGGGTGCTCGCCGGGGTGGCCCTGTTCGTGGCCGGGTTCACGGTGGTTTTCGTCACGCTGATGGCCGCGGCCGGCGCCGTCGGCGTCTACCTGGTGCGCTGGGAGGACGTGCTGTTCCGGGTGCTGGGCGTCGTGGTGATCCTGATGGGGCTGTCGTTCGTGGGTCTCGTCCCGTGGCTGCAGCGCGAGGCGCGCCTGCATGTCGCGCCGCGCACCGGCCTCTGGGGCGCGCCCGTGCTGGGCTTCGTGTTCGGGCTGGGCTGGACCCCCTGCATGGGTCCGACCCTGGCGGCCGTGCAGACGCTCGCCCTCGACGAGGCGTCGGTATGGCGCGGGGCGCTGCTCGGCGTCGCCTACTGCGTGGGCCTCGGAGTGCCGTTCCTGCTGGTCGCGCTCGGTGCGACGGCCTCGGACCGGATGATGGGCCTCCTGCGGCGCCACCGGCTCGCGGTGATGCGCGCGGGCGGCGCCCTCCTCGTGGCGATCGGCCTGGCCCTGGTCACGGGCCTCTGGGGAGTGCTGACCTCCTCCCTCCAGTCGTGGATCAACGGATACTGGACGGTCTTGTAGATGGCGGACGAACGGAGGCCCGACGCCGAGGTGGCGGACCCGCCCTCCCGGAGGGGCGGCTACGTGCCCCACGGGATCGACGACGAGTTCGCCGAGGCCGCGGGGGCGCCGTCGGGCAGGGACGCGGGCGGACGCGGGCCGAACGCGCCGGGGATCGGCGCCGTCGGGATGCTGCGATGGATGTGGCGGCAGCTCACCTCGATGCGGGTGGCCCTCATGCTGCTCATGCTGCTCGCGGTCGCCGCGGTGCCCGGGTCGGTGCTGCCGCAGCGCGGGCAGGACCCCGGGGCCGTGACCGAGTACCTCGGCGATCACCCCGACCTCGGTGAATGGCTGGACCGGCTCGGCTTCTTCGACGTGTACACGTCGGTGTGGTTCTCGGCGATCTACCTGCTGCTCTTCGTGTCGCTGGTGGGCTGCATCGTGCCCCGGACCGGGGCGCACTGGAGGGCGCTGAGGGCCCGGCCGCCGCGCGTCCCCTCGCGATTCGGGCGGTTCCCGGCCCAGGCCGGCGTGACCACCGACCTCGCACCGGAGGACGCCGTCGGCCTGGTCGCGGCGCGGCTGCGCGGGCCGCGCCACCTGCCCACCTTCCGCGTGGACCGGCGCGCGGAGCCCGAGCGTGCCGGCCGGGCCGCGGCGCGGACGATCAGCGCCGAGCGCGGCTACCTGCGCGAGAGCGGCAACCTGCTCTTCCACCTGGCGCTGCTGGGGCTGCTGGTGTCGGTGGCGATGGGCCAGATGCTGCACTACCGAGGTCAGGCGATCGTCACCGAGGACCGCGGGTTCGCGAACGCCGTCGTGGACTACGACACCTTCGAGAAGGGGGCGTGGTTCCAGGCGTCCTCGCTGGTGCCGTTCTCCATGACCCTGGACGCGTTCGACTCGGAGTTCGCGAGCGACACCGTGGCCTTCGCGCAGGCGAGAGACTTCACGGCACACGTGACGGTGACCGAGCCCGACGGCTCCCGGCGTGCCGAGCAGATCAAGGTCAACCACCCGCTCGTCACGGACGGCGCGAAGATCTACCTGCAGGGCAACGGCTTCGCCCCCGAGATCACGGTGACCGACGCCGACGGCGAGATCGCCTTCTCCCAGCGCGTCCCCTTCCTGCCCGAGGACCAGATGTACACGTCGCGCGGCGTGGTGAAGGTGCCGGACGTGTCAGGGGGTGACCAGATCGGGCTGGTCGGATACTTCCTGCCGACGGCGGTCGTGGACGACGACGGCAACGCCCGCTCCACGTTCCCCCAGCCGCTCGAACCACTGCTCGTCCTGGAGGTCTACCGCGGGGACCTCGGACTCGACGAGGGCGTGCCGCGGAACGTCTACCAGCTCGACACGGCGTCCCTGACACCCTCGGTGGACGAGACCGGAGAACGGGTCAAGCTCCTGGTGCGGCCCGGTGAGGCCGTGGAACTGCCCGACGGCCTCGGCACCGTGGCGCTCGGCGAGGAGGTGCCGCGCTACGTGGCGCTCGACCTGCGACACGACCCGTCGCTGGGGTTCGTGCTGACGTTCGCCCTGCTCGCGCTCGGCGGCCTCGCGCTGAGCCTGTTCACGCCGCGGCGCCGGGTCTGGGTGCGCGCGTTCGTGTCGGACAGCGGGGCTACTGTGGTGGAGGCCGCGGGGCTGGCGCGCGGGGACGACGCCGGCCTCCAGGGTGAGGTGGACCGGGCGATGGCGGTGCTGCCGGTGCGGGACGCCGCCGAGCCGGGCCCGGAGCGGGCATCAGCAGGCCCGGAGCGGGCATCAGCAGGCCCGGAGCGGGCATCAGCGGGCCCGGAGCCGGCGGGATCAGGGGCCGGGGGAACGGAATCAGAGGCAGGGCGGAACACCGGGTCCAGTGCCCGGAACGAGACGACGAAGGACTGAACAATGGAAATGGCGAACCTGAGCGTGCTGCTCGTCTGGGCGGCCGCCACGGCGCTCGCGCTCGCGATGGTCGCGTTCTCGGTGGACCTGGCGCGTCTGTCGGGGGCGCGAGTGGCGGCGCGGGACACGGCGCGCGAGAAGGCTGCCGTCGGCGTGGGCGCCGGTCCGGCGTCGTCCGACACCGCCCCGGGTACGACGGCGGGCCCCGGGCAGGCCTACGGGCCCGGGAGCGACGACGCTCCGGCCGGCGTGTCCCGCAAGGGCGCGGGGATCGGGATGTCCCTGTCGTGGCTGGCCGCCGGGTTGCTGCTGGTCGCGATCGTGCTGCGCGGGATCGCCTCGGGGCGCACCCCGTGGGCCAACATGTACGAGTTCACGCTGGTGGGTACCTTCGTGGCCGTCGCCGTGTTCGTGGGCGTGTGCCTGGTCCGTGAGGCGCGGTTCCTCGGGGCGTTCGTCACCGGGCTGGGCGCCACGTTCCTCGTGCTCGCGCAGAACGCGTTCTTCGTGGCGGCCACGGGCGTGCAGCCCGCGCTGCAGAACTACTGGCTCGTGATCCACGTCGGCGTGGCGATCATCGCGACCGGGATCTTCACCGTGGCGTTCGTCACGTCCGTGCTGCAGCTCCTGCGGGATGCCCGTGACGAGGGCACGCCGTGGCTCGCCGGCTGGGGGTGGCTCGACGACACGCCGTCGGCGAACATGCTGGAGGCACTGTCGTTCCGGCTGAACGCCGTCGCCTTCGTGCTGTGGACCTTCACCATCATCGGCGGGGCGATCTGGGCCGAGGACGCGTGGGGCCGCTACTGGGGCTGGGACCCCAAGGAGGTCTGGTCGTTCGTGGTCTGGGTCGTGTACGCGGCTTACCTGCACGCCCGGACGACGCGCGGATGGTCCGGGCGGCGAGCGGCCTGGTTCGTCGTGGCGGGGTACGCCTGCGTGCTGTTCAACTTCACCGGGGTGAACCTGATCTTCAACGGGAAGCACTCGTACTCGGGCCTGAGCTGAGGCCGGACCCGGCCGGCCCGCGCCGGCCGGGTCAGCGGTCCAGGCGGCCCGTGTGGCGCACGACGGTGCGGACGTAGATCCATGCCCCGGGTCCGAGCACCGGGACCAGCACGATGAGGACCCACGCCCAGCGCGGGAGGCCGGCCCGCTCGTGCGGTGGCGCGCCGAGCACATCGACGAGCGCATAGACGAGGAGTCCCACGGCAAGGATCGGAAGGACTACGCGGATGAACATGCGTCCAGCGTATGCCCCGGTTCCTGAGAGAAGCGCGAGACCTCGCCTTCCGCCGTCCGGCGGCCGCGGGTGCGGGCGTCAGTCCGGGTCCGTCGGGCGCGTGCCGTTCTGGGGGCGGTCGTCCGGGTGGGGCTCGTCGTCGGACTCCTCGCGCGGGTGCTCGTCGCGGAGCCGTTCCTCACGTTCCTTCCGGCGCCGGGCCTGTTCCAGGAGCCACATGTATTCCGGGTCGTCCTCCGGGCCCGTGGGCGGTGTGCCGGCGGGCGGCGCCGGGGCGTCGCCGCTCGCGCGTTCCCACGGGGCCGCAGCCCTCCGCCCCTTGCGGCGGCGCGCGGTGAAGGCCAGGACGATCCAGGCGATCGAACCGACGAGCGGCAGCAGGACGATCACGCCGAACCACACGGCCTTGGGGATGCCGTGGCGATCCTCGTCGTCGGACTGGGCGGCATCGACCAGCGTGTACACGACGAGAGCGACGTACAGGACACCGAGCAGAAGGGGACGCACGTCGGAGAGGCTAATCGGTTCGGGGCCCGTGAGTCTCGTTCCGCGTGTCCGCCCGGAGTGAACCCGGGCATCCCGCCCCGCGCGGGTCCGCGGAGGTCCTCCGGGCGACCTACCATGGTGGGGTGCCCCTCGTGATCTACACCGTGCTGCGCCTCGCCCTGTTCGGCGGCGCGCTCGGGCTGCTGTACCTCGCCGGACTGCGCAGCTGGTTGCTCGTCGGAGTCGCCGCCGTCGCCGCGTTCGCCCTGTCCTACGTGCTGCTGAGCGTCCCGCGCGACGCCGCCGCGCGATGGCTGGCGGACCGCCGGGCGCGCCGTGGCGCCGGGACCGGCGGCTCGGGCGCTGACGCGGACGCCGCCCACGAGGACGCGATCGTGGACCGCGCCACCGAATGAGAGCAAGCTCACGGCCGGTGAGCAGCCTGCGGGAACCGCAGCCCGTTCGAGCGCGTTGACCAGGCCAGATCGACATTGAGGAGCGCGCGCATGGCGACATCCGCCGAGTGGATCTCCGGGGCACGGCCCCGCACCCTGCCCGCCGCGGCCGCCCCCGTCATGGTGGGCACGGGCGCGGCGGCGCAGGTGGACTCGGCCGCCTGGCTCCCCGCCCTGCTCGCGCTCGGCGTCGCCCTCGCGTTGCAGGTGGGCGTGAACTTCGCCAACGACTACTCGGACGGTGTCCGGGGCACCGACGTCGACCGGGTGGGCCCGATGCGGCTCACGGCGTCGGGCGCCGCCGCGCCTCGGGCCGTGAAGAACGCCGCATTCGGGGCGTTCGGCGTGGCCGGGCTGTTCGGGGTGGCGCTCTGCGCGGTGAGCGGGCACTGGTGGTTGCTCGCCGTCGGCGTGCTGTGCCTGCTGGCGGGCTGGTTCTACACCGGCGGCCGCAGGCCGTACGGGTACGCGGGGCTCGGCGAGGTGGCGGTCTTCGTGTTCTTCGGGCTGGTCGCGGTGCTCGGCACCACGTACACGCAGGCCGACGTCGTGACCTGGCCCGCCTTTCTGGGCGCCGTCGCCATCGGCCTGATCGCGTGCGCCCTGCTCATGGTGAACAACCTGCGCGACATCCCCGGCGACGTGCTGGCGGGGAAGAAGACCCTGGCGGTGCGGATCGGGGACTATCGGGCGCGGCGGACCTATCTCGGGATGCTCTGGTTCCCGGTGCTGCTCGGCCTGGTGTGCGCGTTCTGGGCGCCGTGGTCACTGCTGGTGGTGCTCCTCATCGGGCCGGCGGCGCTGCTGACGCTGCCGATCGTCGCCGGCGCACGCGGCAAGCTGCTCGTCCCGGTCCTCGCGGGCACGGGTCTCTTCGAGCTCGGCTACGGCCTGCTGCTCGGCCTCGGCCTCGCCCTCTGACCCCTGGCCCTCTGATCCCTCGCCCTCTGATCCCTGGCCTTCTGGTCCCTGCCCTCTGGCCCCTGCCCGGCTGCCCACGCGGCTCAGGGGACCGACCAGGACCCCGAGGACCTGGGGACCAGCTCGACCCAGGTGTTCCCGGGCGCCAGCTTCACCGGCTTCCCGTTCTCGAGCTCGAGCTGGATCGAAGCGCCGACCCGCGGCTTCTCCCAGCGCACCTTCACCACCCTGCCCTGGGAGGCGACGAACCCCTCGCCGGAACCGACCAGCTGCGTCTCCGGCACGGAGGCGCCGCTCGGGTCCGTGTACGAGGTCATGACCACGTCCATCTTCAGCGCGACGACGTTCCGGGCACCGTGCCGCACCCCCGACATCGCCATCGACGGCGCGGCGCCCTCGCTGCGCTTGTAGGTGCCGCTCTCGCCGTTCCAGTACCAGTTGGTGGTCTGCCGGTTCGACAGGCGGACCTTGAGCGTCCCCGCCTTGCGTCCCTGCGTGGCGGCCGAGGACCTCTCACCCTTCTCGTGCGCGTAGCTGAACTGCGCCGGCGGTGGCGAGTACAGCCGCATGTCCTCGCGCTCCTGGGCCAGGAACACCTTCGGCCGGCCGATCACGTTGTGCGGCGCCGCGCGGCTCGGGTCGCGGGAGAACCCGGCATGCCCGTCGTCCATGATCACGGACTGCGTGGACACCCGGTTCACCTGGTCGATGAACGGCAGCTGTCCGCCCGAGTAGGCGAGGATGCCCTTCATCGGCGCGACGATCGCCGCATCCATCGGCCGCACGGACCGCACCGGCTCCACGGCGTCCGGGAGGGTCGAGTGATAGGTCGCGACGAAGCGCGTGATCCCGCCCTCGACCACCTCCTCCCACACGATGTCCGCGTGCTCCAGGCCGCGCGTCGGGCGTGCCTCCGGCGCGTTCTCGATCTTCACCGAGACCGCCGGGTGCCGCATCGCCGCCTCGTTGCCCGGGATCCCGGTCAGCGGCCAGTACACCGGCTTCGGCGCCGGTTTCGGCGGCGCGGCCTTGCGGACCTCGGTCTCCGCCGCCGTCGTCTCGGTGGGCGTGGGCAGGGGTTCCGGATCCTCCCACGGCCATGCGAGCTCCTGCCCCCAGCCCGTGGTGCAGGCGCTCATCGCGATCGCCACCGTCATGACCACGGCGACCACCCCGGCCGCTCGCTGCCGTCGCAGCGTCCGTCTCATCTCTCCTCCGGGTCCGCACTCGGTGCCGTCGCCCCGGCCGCCTCCGGGACTGGCGCCACACCCTAGCCGCTTTCCGCCCGTCCCAGGTTAAGCACGTTCGCCCAGAACGCAGGACTAGGCTGGCCGGGTGCGAGACGAGCTGGAGGCCGCCACCGCGGCGATCCGCGAGGCCCTGGGCGGAGGTGCCGCCTTCGCGCCGCAGCCGCTCCTCGCCGACCACGTGCCCGACGGCACCGCGCTCGTGGTACGGACCTCCGGCTCGACGGGAGCCCCCCGCGAGGTCGCGCTGTCCGTCTCGGCGCTCCGGGCCTCCGCCGCCGCGACGCACGAACGCCTCGGCGGGCCGGGCCGCTGGTTCCTCGCCCTTCCCGTCGGCCACGTGGCGGGCCTCCAGGTGATCTCGCGATCCGTCGTCGCCGGAACGCGAGCCGGCGGGGGAGCGCGCGGCCCGTTCACGCCCGACGGCTTCGCAGCGGAGGCCGGGAAGTTCCTGTCCGACGGCGACGGCCACCGCACCTATGTCTCCCTCGTCCCCACCCAGGCGCACCGCCTCGTCGAGGCCGCCGACGCCGGTGCCCCCGAAGGCCTCGACACGCTCGCCCGGTTCGACGCCGTCCTCCTCGGCGGCGCCGCCACCCCGCTCCCGCTCCGCGGACGCCTGCGCGACGCCGGTGTCCGCGCCGTCGCCACCTACGGCATGTCCGAGACCTGCGGAGGATGCGTCTACGACGGCGTCCCCCTGCCGGGCGTGCGCGTCCGCCTCGCCGAGGAGCGCCCCGGCGTCGTCGAGATCTCCGGTCCGATGCTCGCCACCGGCTATCTCGGATCCGCCGACGCCGCGGCCGCCACCAGGGCCGCCTTCCGGACCGGCCCCGACGGCACCCGCTGGTTCCGCACCTCCGACCTCGGCTCCCTCGACGCCGGCGGCCACCTCACGATCCTCGGCCGCGCCGACGACGTCATCGTCACCGGCGGCGTCAACGTCGCCCCCGCGGCGGTGGAGGCGGTGCTCGCGGAGCTCGGGGAGGTGTGCGTGGTCGGCGTCCCCGATCCGGAGTGGGGACAGGCGGTCGTCGCGGTCCTGGCGGCCGGAGACGGCACGGCGACCTCGCGGGCTCACCCGCGACCGCCGTCGGACACGGGTCGCCCGGCCCTGGCCCCGGCCACGCGGGACCTGACGGACCGGGCCCGCGACCTGGTCACGTCCGCCCTGGGCCGTGCCGCGGCACCGCGCCGCCTCTACCTCACCCCCGCGCTGCCGCTGCGGGGACCGGGCAAGCCGGACCGCGCCGCCGTCGAAGCGGCCGTCTCGGCCGAGCTGCCGCGGGCGACGCCCTGAGCCCGGAGTCCGCGGCAGCCCGGCCTCGCGCCGTCGTCCGCGGTGCCCGGCATCACGCCACCCCGCGGACCGCCTCGGCCACGCGGCGGGCCAGATCGCGTGTCTCGGCATGCCGCGCGGCGCGCGGCACCTGGACCTCGATGACCTGCACCCCCCGGCTCGGGGCCTGGAGGGCGTGGCGCAGGCTCGGTACGTCCTTCACGAGCTGGTGGTCCACCCCGTAGCCCGCGCACAGCTGCGCGAGGTTGGCGCCGTGCGGCGTACCGAAGACCCGCTCGAACCGGGCGGCGGCGGCGTCCGACGTCGCCGCCAGCTCGCCGTGTTCCAGGGTGGCGAAGATGGAGCCGCCGTCGTCGTTCACCACGACGATCTCCAGGTCGACGGGAGGCTCGCCCGGTCCCCGCAACAGGCCGCCGACGTCGTGCAGGAGCGCCAGGTCGCCCAGCAGCGCGCGCGTGCGCCGGCCCGTCCGCGCCGCGGCGAGCGCGACGCCGGTGGCGGTGGAGACCGTGCCGTCGATGCCGGCGAGTCCGCGGTTGGCGACCACGGCGGGCAGGCCGCCGAGGTCGTCCATGCCGAGCACGAGGTCGAGGTCGCGCACGGGGTTCGACGAGCCGACGACGAGCACGTCGTCGTCCCCGAGGACCGTGGCGACGGCGCGGGCGACGGACAGCGCCGTCGGGCTGTCGGCGACGGCCTCGTCGCGGGTCACCTCGTCGATCACGGCGGCCGCCGCGCGTCCGGCGGCCTGCCAGCGCGCGAGCCAGTCGTGGTCGGCGTCGTCCCAGGGCTCGTACCATTCCGGCGCGAGGCCGGGCACCACCTGGGCGGCGTTGCGGACGGCGTCGGGCCAGGGCAGCCCGCCGGGCGCGACGACGGTGACGGTGACGTCGGGCCGGGCCAGCATCCGCTGCACCGGCCGGGAGAGGGTGGGGCGCCCGAAGACGACGGCCTGCTGGATCTCTCCCGCCGGCCCGTCCTCGCCGAGCACGAGGCGGTAGGCGGGGATCGTGCTCGGGCCCCCGCACGCGCCGGACGACGGTTCGGCCAGCAGGGGCCAGCTCTGGGCCTCGGCGAGCCGGCGGGCCCGGGGCCCGGCACCGTCGCCGGCGACGACCACGGTGCGCCCGGGGTGCCCGGGCAGGGCCGGGGAGGCGTGGTGCCGCACCGTGTCGGGGACGACGACGGTCACCGGCCGGTTCACGCCCGCCGCCGCGCCGGGGACGATCGCCCCCCGGCCCTCCGGGTGTCCCGGGAGTTCCGGCGGTGTCGTGGGGTGCAGGGGGTCGCGGTAGGACAGGTTCAGGTGGACCGGGCCGGGAGTGCCGTCGCGCAGGCCGAGGGCCGCGGAGGCGGCGCGTGCCGCGAGCGCGGCGACGTCGCGGGCCTCGGCCGTACGGGTCGCGAGGTCCGTGCCCGACGGCGCCGGGACGTCCGCCTCGTACCGCACCGCTCCGGCGAAGACGCCGGGCTGGTGGGTGGTCTGGGAGGCGCCCGTGCCGCGCAGCTCGTGCGGGCGGTCGGCGGTCAGCAGGATCAGCGGCACGCCGGTGTGGTGTGCCTCGAGGACGGCGGGGTGCAGGTTGGCCACGGCGGTCCCGGAGGTGGTGATCACGGCCACGGGGTCGCCGGCGAGCGGCGCGAGCGGTTCCAGGGGTGCCGCTGCCGTGAGGTCCGGCGTTCCCGCGGGTACGGCCGCGAGGTCCGCCTCGGCGCGGTCCGGCGCGGCGCGGTCCGGCGCGGCGAGGTCCGGCTCGCCGCCGCGCCGGCCGGTCCCGGCCCCCGCACCCCAGGTCAGTGCGCTGCCGCGGGACAGGCCGAGCGCCAGGAACCCCGCCGAGCGCTCGTCGATCCGGACGTGCAGGGTCAGGCGACCCGCCTCCGCCGCCTCGACGGCCGCGTAGGCGAGCGGCGCGGACCGCGAGCCGGGCGCCAGCACGACATCACGTACCCCGTGCGCGACGAGCTCCGAGATCAGGCTGCGTGCGGCGCGGACAGAGGCGGGATCGTCAGGCATACGGCCAGGCTAACCGCGTTGCCGTCCCCCCGCCGCATACCGTCCGGGCCGTGCCCCGCCGGGCCGTGCCCCCGGGCGGGCGCCGTGTCCCCGGGCGGGCGCCGTGTCCCTGGGCGGGCGCCGTGCCGCGCCGGGCGTGCCGTGCCGGGCGTGCCGCGCTGTGCCGGGCGTGCCGCGCCGTGCCGGCCCGGGCCGTGCCGGGAGGCCCGGGATCAGCCGGCGGCGGAGCCCACGGCGTCGGCCGTGTCGAGGACCTGGGCGAGGCGGTGGTACCGGGCGCGCCAGCGGTCGGCGACGTCGCGGGGTGCGGTGGCCCGGGCGAGCGCGGCCGGGTCGGGGGACGGGCGGCGGACCGGGATCGCCCCGTCGACCGGCAGCAAGGGGGCCGCGACGACGTCGTGCACCAGGAGCTGTGCGGTGGCGAGGCCGCACGCGTGGGGGAGGTCCGGGAGCGCCGCCGCGAGCGCCACGCCCGCCGCCAGCCCGACCGAGGACTCCAGCGCGGAGGAGACCACCACGGGCAGCCCGACCTGTTCGGCCAGGTCGAGGCACGCGCGCACGCCGCCGAGCGGCGCGACCTTGAGCACCACGACGTCCGCGGCCTCCAGCCGCACGACCCGCAGGGGATCCTCGGCGCGGCGGATCGACTCGTCGGCGGCGACGGGGACGTGCTGGGCGCGGCGCACCGCGGCGAGGTCCTCGACGGACGCGCACGGCTGCTCGACGTACTCCAGGCCGTGGGTGCTCCCGGATCGTCCGTCCCCGCCGGCGGCCCGGTCGAGGACGGGGAGGCGGCGCAGCGCCTCGTCCAGGCTCCAGCCGCCGTTGGCGTCGATCCGGATCCGCGCGCCGGGCCGGCGCGCGGTGGCGCTCGCGGGTTCCCCGGTGCGGTCCGCGGGTGGTTCGCTCGGGGAGCCGGGTCCGTCGTCGTCGGCGAGCAGCTCGTCGAAGGCGGATCGGACCGCCTCGACGCGGGCCTGTTCGGTGGAGAGGGGTTCGACGTCCCCGCCGGGGAGGCGTTGGGCGACCTTGATCTTGGCGGTGCGGCAGCCGCCGGAGGCGAGCACGATCGCCCGGGCCTGTTCGGGCTCGACGGCGGGGACGGTGACGTTGACGGGGACGGTGTCGCGGACGGGTGCGGGCCAGCCGGTGTCGGCGGCCTCGCGGGCGGCGCGCAGCCAGGTGGCGGACTCGGCGTCGTCGTAGTCCCAGAAGGGGGAGAGTTCGCCCCAGCCGGCGTCGCCGCGGATCAGCATCCCGTCGCGGGTGTCGAGGCCGCGGAAGCGGGTGCGCAGGGGCGTGGACCAGACGATGGTGTCGTGCACCCGTCCAGGCTAGTGGCGGGTGCCTGGGATTCGTGTCGGGCGTGGGCGGTGGTTCGTGCCGAACCGCAACCGCGCCTCGGCCCGTGCCGTCGAACCGCAGGTTCTGCCTCCCGACCGCTGTCGAACCGCAGGGACACGCCGATGATCCGGAGAAATGCCAGCGTGTCCTTGCGGTTCGACGACGGGAACCATCACTCGGCTGCGGTTCGGGCCACGCCGTCGAGACGATGCTGCGGTTTGCCAGGGAGCAGCCGGCACGAGGTCGCGGTCCGAGACGAACCCGAACCGCAACCGACCCGCCGACCGCCGACCGCCGACCGCCGACACGAGTCTCGGGCGCCGGGACACCAGCGGCCGGCGCCGGGGGCGTGGTGTTCGGGCGGACCCCGGGTCGCGCTCACGAACTACGCTTCCCTCGTGAGTAGCACCGACCGAGCCGAGACCCCGTCCGCGCAGCCGCAGCTTCCCCGCCAGGTGTCCGAGACCTTCGACCCGCGGCGGTGGCGGGAGGTCACCGGGTTCGAGGATCTCACCGACATGACCTACCACCGCGGGCACGACCACGTGACGGGGCGTGACCTGCCCGTCGTGCGTGTCGCGTTCGACCGTCCCGAGGTCCGGAACGCTTTCCGCCCGCACACCGTGGACGAGCTGTACCGGGTGCTGGACCACGCGCGCATGACGTCGGACGTCGGCACCGTCCTCCTGACGGGTAACGGCCCGTCGCCCAAGGACGCCGGGTGGGCCTTCTGCAGCGGCGGCGACCAGCGCATCCGGGGCCGGTCGGGGTACCGGTACACGACGGCCCCCGACGGTGGTGGTGAGGTCGCCACGGCGGACGCCGTCGATCCGGCCCGCGCGGGCCGCCTGCACATCCTGGAGGTGCAGCGCCTGATCCGGACGATGCCGAAGGTGGTGGTCGCCGTCGTGGACGGCTGGGCGGCCGGCGGGGGGCACTCGCTGCACGTGGTGTGCGACCTGACGATCGCGTGCCGCGAGCACGGGAAGTTCAAGCAGACGGACGCGGACGTGGGTTCGTTCGACGGCGGCTACGGTTCGGCGTACCTGGCCCGCCAGGTGGGGCAGAAGCGGGCGCGGGAGATCTTCTTCCTGGCCCGGGAGTACTCCGCCGACGACGCCGAACGCTGGGGCGCGGTCAACGAGGTCGCGGAGCACGCCGACCTGGAGGAGCTCGCCGTCGACTACGCGCGCGTCATCGCGTCGAAGTCGCCGCAGGCGGTCCGCATGCTGAAGTTCGCGTTCAACCTGCCCGACGACGGCATCAACGGCCAGCAGGTCTTCGCCGGCGAGGCGACCCGGCTCGCGTACATGACGGACGAGGCGGTCGAGGGGCGCGACGCCTTCCTGGAGCGCCGTGACCCCGACTGGAGCCGGTTCCCGTACTACTTCTGACCGGCGCCGGCCCCGCCCGGGCGTGCGCAGGGAACTCACAGGCAGGCTCAAGGGTCGCGTCAGAGTGCCGGTGTGTAGTGGTTCACGGATGAAGGAGGGCACCGTGAACACCGAGCAGAACCCCAGTACCCCGCAGGGCCAGGAGCCGGAGGCGGCCGACGCCGTCGCACCGCAGCAGCCGCGGACCCCCGCTGCCTCGACGCCCGCCGCGGCGGCCCGGGCGGCACAGGTCCCCGCCGCCGGAGCGGAGCCGGCGCAGGCGCCGGAAGCGCAGTGGCCGGAAGCGCAGGCGCCGGAGGCGCAGTGGCCGGAGGCGGAGCGCACGCAGCAGCTTCCCGCGCAGGGGCCGGCCGCCGGACGCGAGGCGGCGGCCGTGCCCCCGCCCGCCGGCGGTCCGGCGACTGGCCGGGCCTTCGAGACCGGGTCGTGGGCGGCGCAGGGCCACGCCCCGGCCGACGCCGGACGGCAGGAGTCCCGCCCGGCCGGCCACGGACCGTTGTCGGACACCACGACGGCGTTCGGGAACCCCTACGCCGCACCGGCGACCGCGACGACGCGTCGGCCGGACCGACGCTGGGTCCCCGTGGTGAGCGCGGCGGCGGTGGCGGCGCTTCTCGCCAGCGCGGGTACGGCGGGGGCGATCGCGCTGCTGGACGACGACACGCAGGCGGTGTCGCTGGCGGACGTCGGCCGGTCGGACCAGCAGGCGGTACCGGTCTCGTCGAACGGCGACGCGCCGGACTGGCAGGCCGTCACGTCCGCCGTCTCGGACTCCGTGGTCTCGATCCAGGTGGCCACGCAGCAGGGTGAGGGTGAGGGTTCCGGCGTCGTCATCGACGCGGACGGGCACATCCTCACGAACAACCACGTGGTCTCCGGCGCTCAGCAGGTGCAGGTCACGCTGGCAGACGGACGACTCTTCGAGGCGGAGGTCGTCGGGACGGACCCGGCGACGGACCTCGCCGTCGTGCGACTCACCGATGCGCCGGAGGACCTGACCGCCGCGACACTCGGCGACTCCGACGCGGTCGCCGTGGGCGACGCGGTGATGGCGGTGGGCAACCCGCTGGGTCTCGCGAACACCGCGACCACGGGCATCGTCTCGGCGCTCGACCGCCCGGTGTCGGCGTCGTCGCAGGGCGGGGGTGACGTCGTGGTCACGAACGCCGTGCAGACGGACGCGGCCGTGAACCCCGGCAACTCGGGAGGCCCGCTGTTCAACGCGTCGGGCGAGGTCATCGGGATCAACTCGTCCATCCTGACCCTGTCGAGCTCCACGCAGCAGTCCGGGTCGATCGGGCTCGGGTTCGCGATCCCGTCGAACCTGGCGTCGAGCGTCAGTGACCAGCTGATCGACGACGGTTCGGCCGAGCACGCGTTCCTGGGCGTGTCGCTCTCGGACGGCACGGCGACGGCCGACGGCGTGACGCGGCTCGGCGCGCGGGTCGAGGAGGTCGTGGCGGGTTCGCCGGCCGAGGAGGCCGGGCTCGAGGCCGGTGACGTGGTGGTCGCGATCGGCGAGGACCCGGTGGACGGCCGCGAGTCGCTGACCGCTTTCGTGCGGGAGCACGCCGCGGGCGAGGAGGTCACCCTCACGGTGGTGCGCGACGGCGACACCCGGCAGGTCACCACGGGCCTCGCGGTGCGGGACGACCAGGGGCTCGCGGAGCAGGACCAGAACGTGCCGGGCCAGGGCGGCATGCCCGGCCAGGGCGACTCCGACGGCTCCGGCTCCGGCAGCTCGGACCAGACGGACCCGGGCAACATCCCGGACTGGCTGCGGGACCTGTTCGGGAACTGACCCGGTCCCGAACCGCTGTCGACCCCGCCCTTGTCGGTGTCGAACCGCAGGTTGAATCGTGCTAACTCGCGATGTGCACGGTTCAACTTGCGGTTCGACACCGGGGAACGTGATCGGACTGCGGTTCGGGGTCGGCGGGCGGGGTTGACACCGGCAGGCGGGGTCGGATTGCGGTTCGGGGTCCAGTGGCGGAGGGATGTCGCGTCTTCAGGATGCCGCGGAAGGTGCTCAATGGGTGGCAATGGGGCAAAGGTGTCTTTAGGGAATTACCACTAGTGTGCATAGTGAATGGCGCGATTGAGTACTATCTTGAGGCGCGTGATTGGGACCTGTGACGTTGTGCGAACGCGCGGCCGGTCAGATGCGGCCCATGACATTCTCGGCGAACTCCCTGAGTGGTTCGGTCTCGAGAAGTTCACCGACGAATACGAGGAAGCGGCTCGGAAGTTTCCGAACTATCTGGCCGTGAGCGCCCCCCTCGGCGGCGACGGCGTGGGCCCGGGCGCCCTCGACGACGACGTGGGGCTGAGCTCGCTCGGGGGTGGTCCCCTCGGTGGGGGCGCCCTCCGGAGCGGGGTGCTCGATGAGGGCGCCCTCGGGAGCGGGCCGCTCGGTGGCAGCGCCCTCGGGGAGGGCTCCCTCGACGGATCCCGGGTACCCGTCGCCGACGTGACGGGCATCCTGCTTCTGGACCCGCGCTACGACAGCACGGCCGAGGTCCACCTGCTCGCGGTGCGGCGCGAGCATCACCGGACGGGGATCGGGCGGGCCCTCCTGCGGCGTGCCGAGGACGACATGCGCGCGCGGGGCGTCCGCCTGCTCACGGTCAAGACCTTCGGGCCCTCCCGCCCGGACCCGGGCTACGACCGGACCCGGGCCTTCTACGAGGCGGTCGGCTTCCTTCCCGTCGAGGAGTTCCCCGACATGTGGGCCGAGAACCCCTGCCTGCTGATGGCGAAGGTGCTCTGACCGGGCCGAACCGTCACGTCGAGGCCGGAGCCGTCACGTCGAGGCCGTCAGCGGGCCCGCGTCGAGCTGCGCACCCGTCGCGCTCACCGCACCGAACATGCTGCTCTCCAGGTAGGCGATGAGATCCGCGGCCGGGATGTCGGTGTTGAGGCCGCCGTCGACCAGCGCCTGCTCGGCCAGCGCCACCCAGGAGCGCAGAGCCATGCGCAGCATCGGGGTGTCCTCGACGCCCATCTCCGTGACGGCGGTGACCACGCGCTCGGTCTGCTCGCGCCGCGCGCTCTCGATGAGCTCGCGCACCTCCTCGTCGCCGCTCGCCGCGCCACGCACGAGCGAGTAGAACGTGGGTCCGTGCTCGCGGACGTAGGTCACGAGCCGTTCGAGGGTGTCGTGCAGGCGATCCAGCGGCGGAAGCTCCGGCCGGGGATCGCTCGCGTGCAGCATCGAGTCCCGGGCCCGCAGCACGATCTCGTGGTGCAGCCCGTTCTTCGAGCCGAAGTAGTAGTAGACGAGGCCCGTCGAGACCTCGGCCTCGGCGGCGATCTCCTCGACCGTGACCTCGGAGAGCGGTCGATCGGCCAGGGTGGCCACGCCGAGGGCCACGAGCTGGTCCCGGCGTTCCTCCGGGCGGAGTCGGGTTCTGCGGCTGGTTGCCATGTTGCGAGCATATCTACCAACCTGTGCGTCGCCTGGGTGAATCGTCCGGTGTCCGTGCCTCCGCCGTGCGGCCGCCACGCGGCCCGGCGTACCTCCGCCAAGCGGCTCGGAATGCGGTCGGCGCAGGTCCACCGCACAGCCGGCCACGTGTCCACCACAAGACCGTCGCGCCGCCCGGCGTCGGGCGCTCCGATCGCCCCGTCAGGACAATTGACTCGAACTCAGTAGTCGGCTACGGTCACGCTCGACGACGAAGGAGTCGCCTCTCTCTGTGTTCAAAGGGGAATCACATGAAGCTCAGCAACCTGACGAAGTCGCGCAAGGGGCGCGTGGCGCTCGCCGCGATCCCGGTGGCCGCGGCCGCCAGCCTGCTTCTCGGCGGCGTGGCCCAGGGTGCGGTCCCGGTCTCGTTCGCGATCTCAGGCACACCGTTCAAGATCGCCGCCGACCGGCTCGACGGCACCGGATTCTCGCAGTACGCGGGTCAGGCCGTCGACGCCGACGGCCGGCCGCACCCCGCCGCCATCGCGAACATCAAGGACGCGAAGCTCCACAACCTGTGCCAGACCATGGTCCAGGACACGAAGCTCGGCAAGGTCGGCCTCAAGATCACGGCCGGCACCGGCAAGAAGCCCGCCGAGGCGACGGACCTCCAGATCGGCATGACCGACCTGGCCGGCACCGCGACGTTCACCAACATCCGCATCGGCGTGGACGCGTCCACGGTCAACACCGCCGACAAGGGCCACAAGGGTGACTTCGCCATGGACTCCGACGCGATCGACATCGACGGACTCCAGCAGGTCTCGTGGAGCACCCAGGCCGCGGTCTTCAAGCTGACGGACCTGAAGCTCCAGCTCACGAACGGCGAGGAGTGCTTCTGAACCGGAAGGATGGTCGAGCCGGCGGCGGCCGCCCCGCACTCCGGGGGCGGCTGGACGCCGCGCGGCGGGCATTCGGCCCGTGGCGCAAGGAGCGTCCGTTCGTCGGGTGCGTGCTCGTGATCCTGGCCGGACTGGAGCTCCTGCTCTCCGGCCCGATCGACGTGGGCGCGCTCGCCGACCTGGTGGGTGCCGAGGGCGTGCCGAACATGCAGCTCGCGGTCGGCATCGAAGGCTTCCAGGCGACCATCCTCCCCCTGGCCCTGATTCTCCTGGGCGTGCTGTCCATGGTGCAGCCCGTCCACCGGATCTTCTACGGGGTACTCATCCTCGCCATCTCGGTCTACACGCTGTCCGGCGTGAACCTGGGAGGCTGGATCGTCGGCTTCCTGCTCGGCGCGATCGGTGGCGTCGTCGTCGTCTCGTGGTCGCCGTCGGACCGGGCGGCCGCGGAAGGCCGTCCGGCCGAGCCCGGGCCGGCCGGCACCGGCACCGGCGCGTTCGAGGTGTCCGACGCAGACCCCTCGGGCGGTCCCACGCTGCCCACCAGATCCGCGGCGGTCGTCCTGGCCGGCGCTCTGGTGCTGGGCGGGATCCAGCCCGCGGCGCTCCGCACGGCCGACGACGACTGCTGGGACCCGATCGACTGGATCCCGATCATCACCTGCGACGACGAGGACGGCGACGCGGGCCCGTCCGCGTCCCCCTCGGCGTCGCCCTCCCCGAGTTCCTCCGACGCCGGCGGCGTGGTGGACGACGTGACCGACGGCGTCGGTGACGTGATCGACGACGTCACCGGGGGTGCGGGGGGCGACCCGGAGGGCAAGGGCTCGGGCGAGGACGGCGGGTCCGCCGATGGAGCGGACGAGGCGGCTGCCGAGATCTTCTCCACCGACGGGTCCGAGCGAGGGCTGTCGATCGGCTACGTCTGCGACGGCGAGAAGCAGAACGTCACCCTCCCGATGATCTCGGCGGGCGAGGACAACAGGAACACGTTCTCGCTGCCGGGGGACCTGCGCACGAAGGACCTCGAGATCAGCGGGATCCGGTCCGTCGCGCTCGTCTCGGTTCCCGTGACGCACGAGGCCGAACGGCGCGACGCGCTGCGGATCGTCGCCGACCACGTGAAGGTCCCGGGCTTCTGGCTCAAGACCTACGCGTACGACACCGACGCCCAGGGTGCGGCGGTCGAGGCCGGGACGGACACGAGCGCGGGCTACGTCTCCATGGACGGCAACGCGACGATGTACATCTCGGGGATCAACCTCGGCTGCCCCGACTTCGAGGACATCTCCGACGAGCCGCCGGAGTCGATCATCGCCTGGCTGCTGGCCCTGTCGGGTGCGCAGCTCGACTTCCTGGGCGCCACCTCGGACGTCCAGGTCTGGTCCGGCTTCCGCGAGCAGGTCTGGGGCGACCCGCTGCACCCGATCGGCGAGGGCCCGCAGGCCGGCGACCCCTGAGAATCGTGCGGGTGGGGGTGTGGGCGGGAGTGTGACGTGCGCTGCAGGGAGGGGGGAGCGGCGTCGAACCGACATATTCTGGGAGCGATGACCGTCACCGCACCCCCGCTCGCGCCGCCGCGCCTCGTGGTCCGCACCTCTCGCATCGACGAGCTGCCCCAGGACCTCACGGCGCTCGTCGACCTGCTGCCCGACGTCCGCCCGCTGGCCTGGGTGAGGCACGGTGACGGCGTCGTCGGCTGGGGCGAGGCGCTGCGGTTCGAGACGTTCGGCCCCGGCCGGTTCGCCGACGCGGAGCACGCCTGGCACCAGGTCCTCGTCGGCGCGTCCGTGCACGACGGCGTCGGCCTGCCCGGCACCGGCCCGATCGCCTTCGGGTCGTTCGCGTTCGACGACGTCGTCCCGGGCGACGAGGCCGAGGACCCCACCCGCGCGAGCGGGGCGCTCATCGTGCCGCGGGTCGTGGTCGGCCGTCGGGGCGCGGTGTGCTGGACGACGACGATCGAGCTGGTGGGCGACCGCGCCGCGCCGGCTCCGGAGCTGCTGCCCGACGCCTACCCGCACACCCCGGTCACCGCGCCGGGCCGGGTGGCCTACGCCGACGGGTCCGTCGGCGCGGAGGACTGGAAGGCCGTCGTCGCGGAGGGTGTCTCCCGGATCAAGGAGCGCGAGCTCGCCAAGGTGGTGCTGGCGCGCGACGTCGTCGCCACCGCCGAGCGTCCCGTGGACCCGCGCCATCTGCTCCGGCGCCTGTCCCGGGCGTACGACGCGTGCTGGACGTTCAGCGTGGACGGACTGGTCGGTGCGACCCCGGAGCTGCTGGTGCGCAGCGAGAAGGGGCTCGTCACGTCCCGCGTGCTGGCGGGCACCATCCCGCGCACGGAGGGCCCGGATCCCGAGGCGTCCGACGTCCTCACCGCGCGACTGGCCGGTTCGTCGAAGGATCTGGAAGAGCACGAGTACGCGGCGCGCTCCGTGGCAGCCGCCCTCGAGCCGTTCTGCTCGTCGATGAACATCCCCGACGGACCGTTCGTGCTGCACCTGCCGAACGTCATGCACCTGGCCACCGATGTCACGGCGGTGCTCGACCCGTCGGCGGGGCCGCGACCGCCGTCGTCCCTCTCGCTGGCCGCCGCCCTGCACCCGAGCGCGGCGGTGTGCGGCACGCCCACCGTGGCCGCGCGGTCCCTGATCCGCGAGATCGAGGGGATGGACCGGGCACGGTACGCGGGGCCGGTGGGCTGGGTCGGGGCCGACGGCGACGGCGAGTGGGGTATCGCGCTGCGCTCGGCCGAGATCTCCGAGCGCGACCCGCGTCATGTGCGGCTCTTCGCCGGCTGCGGGATCGTGGCGGCGTCGGACCCGGTCGCGGAACTGGCCGAGTCGGAGGCCAAGCTGGAGCCGATGCGATTCGCCCTCGGCGAGGACTGACTCCCGGCGTCGGTCCCGGACGTGGGACGATGACCCCATGTCCCGCGCCAGCCTGGAGAAGCAGCCCGCCGAGGTCGCGTCGATGTTCGACGGCATCGCCAAGCGCTACGACCTCACCAACGACCTGATCTCCCTGGGGCAGGACCGGCGCTGGCGCAAGCTGGTGCGGGAGGCGGTGAGCGCGGCACCCGGTGAGAAGGTGCTCGACCTCGCCGCCGGTACGGGTGCCTCCAGCGAGCCGTTCGACGACGACGGCGCGCTCGTGGTCCCGTCGGACTTCAGCCTCGGCATGCTGCGGGTGGGCAAGGAACGGCGCCCGGACCTGCCCTTCGTGGCTGGTGACGCGACACGGCTGCCGTTCGCGGACGAGTCCTTCGACGTGGTGACGATCAGTTTCGGCCTGCGCAACGTGGTCGACACGTCGGCGGCACTGCGCGAGATGCTGCGCGTGACACGGCCCGGCGGGCGCGTGGTGATCTGCGAGTTCTCCACGCCGACGTGGATGCCCTTCCGCATGGTGTACCAGGAGTACCTGATGCGGGCGCTCCCCGTGGTCGCCGGCGCGGTCACGCGCGACCGCGGCTCCTACGACTACCTCGCGGAGTCGATCCGCTCCTGGCCCGACCAGGTGGCCCTGGCCCGCCTGATGCTCGACGCCGGCTGGAAACCGGTCCAGTACCGCAACGCGAGCGGCGGCGTGGTCGCCCTCCACCGAGGCACCCGCCCGGCCTGACACCTCACCAACCACGCCCCCAACACGGCCGGGCGGATCCGGGCCGGGCTGACCCGGCCCTGCCGAGCCCGCGACCACGCCATTGCGCTCGACCACGCCATTGCGCCTGGTGGGAACGTTCCCATCGAGCGCAATGGCGTGGTCGGCGGGCTGATCGCGTCCGTCGGGGGTGGGGAGGCGACGGCGCGTGGCGCGGAGCTTCCCTCGAAGTTAGGTTCGCCTTGCTACCCAATGTCCGGCTCGTGTGGCTAGGGTGGCGGTGTTGTGACAGGGTTCACAAGGACCCGTCAAGACACCCAGCAGCGAGTTCACAATCGGGGGTGAGCACGTGAAGCGCCGGAACGACGACGCTGATGTCATCGTGGTGGGCGCCGGCCCGGCCGGCTCGTCCACCGCGCACTGGTGCGCGTCCGCGGGCCTCGACGTGCTCCTGCTCGAGAAGGCCGAGTTCCCCCGCGACAAGATCTGTGGCGACGGCCTCACGCCCCGCGCGGTCTCGGAACTGGTGCGCATGGGCGTCGACACCGACGAGCGCGACGGCTGGATCCGCAACCGCGGCCTCCGCGTGCACGCCACGGGCCGCTCCTGGGAACTCGACTGGCCCGACCTCACGGCGTACCCCGGCTACGGCATGGCCCGCTCCCGGATGACGCTGGACCAGACGCTCGCCCAGCACGCGCAGGCGAGCGGCGCCAAGCTCCTCACCAGCACCAAGGTCACCGGCGCCGTCACCGACGAGCGCACCGGCCGGATCACCGGCGTCACCACGCAGCCGCTGGACGGCCGGGGCCGCGCGGACGGGCCGGAGCGGACGTTCAGCGCGCCCGTCGTCGTCGCGTCCGACGGCGTGAGCTCGCGCCTGGCGACCGGTGTCGGGCGGATGCGCCGCGACGACCGGCCCATGGGAACCGCGGTGCGCGCCTACTACACGACGCCCCGGCACGCCGACCCGTTCATGGAGTCCCACCTCGAACTGTGGTCCGGCGAGCCCGGCCGTTCGGACCTGCTGCCCGGTTACGGCTGGGTGTTCCCGCTCGGCGACGGTACCGCGAACGTCGGCCTGGGCAGCGTGCACAGCACACCGGCCCGGCAGTCCCGCGCGGGGATCGACTACCGCCGCCTCCAGGACACGTGGCTCACCCACTCCGCCCCGGAGGGCTGGGAGCTGAGCCCCGAGGCCGCCACCGGCAAGGTCCGCGGCGCCGCGCTGCCCATGGGCTTCAACCGCGGCCCGCTGTACGCCGACGGCCTGCTGCTGGCCGGCGACGCCGCGGGGATGGTGTCCCCGTTCAACGGCGAGGGCATCGCCTACGGCCTCCAGGCCGGGCGGGTCGCCGCCGAGGCCATCGCCGCCGCCCGCCACAAGTCCACCGACGCGGCGCGCGAGGCGGCCCTGGCCACCTACGCCGACCGGATGCGCGCGGACCTCGGCGGCTACTACACCCTGGGCCGCTGGTTCGTGCGGCTCATCGAGCACCCGCAGGTCATGCGGGCCTGCGTGAAGTACGGGCTGCCGCGCAAGGTCGTGATGCAGTTCGTCCTCAAGCTCCTGTCCGACTGCTACGAGCCGAGCGGCGGCGACTGGATCGACCGCACCATCGCCGGCATGACGAAGGTGGTACCAAGCTCGTGAACGAACTCCAGAGGGGAACGGCATGAATCCCTATCTCCCCATCCTGATCCTCATGGGGATCGGGGCGGTACTCGCGCTGGGCGGCGTCGCGGCGAGCGCGGTCATCGGCCCGAAACGCTACAACCGTGCCAAGCTCGACGCGTACGAGTGCGGCATCGAGCCCACGCCGAACGCGCTGGGCGGCGGCCGCCTGCCGATCAAGTACTACCTGGTGGCGATGACGTTCATCGTCTTCGACATCGAGGTGGTCTTCCTCTACCCGTGGGCGGTCGACTTCACCACCCTCGCCACGTTCGGACTGGTCGCGATGTTCGCCTTCCTGGCGCTCATCACCGTCCCGTTCGTCTACGAGTGGCGCCGCGGCGGGTTCGACTGGGTCTGAGAAGGAGGAGACATGGGTGTCGAGGAAGCGCCGTCAGGATTCCTCCTGACGACGATCGAGGACTTCGCCGGCTACATGCGCAAGGCGTCGATGTGGCCGGTGACGTTCGGCCTGGCCTGCTGCGCCATCGAGATGATGGCCGCGGGAGCGCCGCGCTACGACCTGTCGCGGTTCGGCATGGAGGTCTTCCGCGCGTCGCCGCGCCAGGCGGACCTGATGATCGTGGCCGGGCGCGTCAGCCAGAAGATGGCGCCGGTGGTGCGGCAGGTCTACGACCAGATGAGTGAGCCCAAGTGGGTGCTCTCCATGGGCGTGTGCGCGTCGTCGGGCGGCATGTTCAACAACTACGCGATCGTGCAGGGCGTGGATCACGTGATCCCGGTCGACATCTACCTGCCCGGCTGTCCGCCGCGGCCGGAGATGCTGATCAACGCGATCCTCGCGCTGCACCACCAGGTGCAGAACGCCCCGCTGGGCGTGAACCGCGAAGAGGCGGCGCGGGCGGCCGAGGCGGCCGCCATGGAGGCGACGCCCACCTTCGAGCAGAAGGGGCTGCTGCGGTGAGCGACGAGAAGGACGAGGCCACCCCGGACAAGGTCACCCCGGACAAGGCGACGCCGGACAAGGCGGCGCAGGGCAGGGCCTTGCAGGACAAGGCGGCTCAGGACACGGGCCTGCCCGGTTCCGGTGCGGGAGGCGACCCGAGCGATTTGGAGCGCGTCGCCCTGCCCCTCGAGGTCGTCGAGGTGCGGCACGGCATGTTCGGCGCGCACGACTCGGGTGACACGTCGGGGTACGGCGGCCTGGTGCGGCCGGTGGCGATGCCCGGTCCGTCGTCGCGCCCGTACGGGAGCTGGTTCGACCGCGTCGTCGACGTGCTGACCGAGGTGCTGCGCGAGGAGGGCACCGACCCGGACGCCGCGATCGAGAAGGTGGTCGTGGATCTGCACGGGGCCGACTCGGCCGAGGCGCCGCGGGCGGAGCTGACGCTGCACGTGGCCCGCGAGCACCTGAAGCCCGTGTGCCAGGCGCTGCGCGACGACCAGGATCTGCGCTTCGAGCTCTCGCTCGGCGTGTCGGGCGTGCACTACCCGCACGAGACCGGCCGCGAGCTGCACGCCGTCTACCACCTGGTGTCGGTGACGCACAACCACCGCCTGCGCCTCGAGGTGACGGCCCCGGACGAGGACCCGCACATCCCGTCCACCACGTCCGTGTACCCGGCCAACGACTGGCACGAGCGCGAGACGTACGACTTCTTCGGCATCGTGTTCGACGGCCATCCCGGCCTGGCGCGCATCGAGATGCCGGACGACTGGGAGGGCCACCCGCAGCGGAAGGACTATCCGCTCGGCGGCATCCCGGTCGAGTACAAGGGGGCCACCGTGCCCCCGCCAGACACGAGGAGGGCATACTCGTGACCGCCACAGCAGAACCTCGTGCCGGGGCCGACGGCCCCGCCCACGCGACCCGGCCGATCGACGACGACGCCGCCCGCACGATCCGCGGGTTCGAGGCCTACGGCGACGGCGACTGGGACGAGATCGCCCGGGAGGCCATCGGCGAGGAGCGCATCGTCGTCAACATGGGCCCGCAGCACCCGTCCACGCACGGTGTGCTCCGGCTCATGCTGGAGATCGACGGCGAGACGGTGACCGAGGCCCGTGCCGGTATCGGCTACCTGCACACCGGCATCGAGAAGAACATGGAGTTCCGCACCTGGACGCAGGGCCCCACGTTCTGCACCCGGATGGACTACGTGGCGCCGTTCTTCCAGGAGGTGGCGTTCTGCCTGGCCACGGAGCGGCTTCTCGGCGTGACCGACGACGTGCCGGAGCGCGCGTCGGAGATCCGCGTGCTGATGATGGAGCTCAACCGGATCGCCTCCCACCTGATCTGCCTCGGCACGGGTGGCAACGAGATGGGCGCCACCACGGTGATGACCGTCGCGTTCACCGCGCGTGAGGAGATCCTGCGGCTCTTCGAGGCGGTCACCGGGCTGCGCATGAACCACGCGTACATCCGCCCGGGCGGCGTCGCGCAGGACGTGCCGGAAGGCTTCACCACCCAGGCCCGCGAGGCGCTGAAGAAGGTCCGCGGCTATCTCAAGGACCTGGGCGACCTCATGCTGGCGAACCCGATCTTCAAGTCCCGGCTGACGGACGTCGGCGTCCTCAACCTCGCCGGGTGCATGGCGCTCGGCGTGACCGGCCCGGTGCTGCGGTCCACCGGCCTGCCGTACGACGTGCGCAAGTCCGCGCCGTACTGCGGCTACGAGACCTACGACTTCGACGTGCCGGTCTCGACGAACGCGGACTGCTACGACCGGGTGGTGCTCCGGATCGAGGAGTGCTACCAGTCGCTGCGGCTCGCCGAGCAGGCGCTGTCCAGGCTCGACGCGAGCGAGGGCGATCCGGTCATCGTGGCCGACAAGAAGATCGCCTGGCCCGCACAGCTCGCCATCGGCAGCGACGGCCAGGGCAACTCGCTGGAGCACATCCGCAAGATCATGGGCACCTCGATGGAGGCCCTGATCCACCACTTCAAGCTGGTCACGGAGGGCTTCCCGGTGCCGGCCGGCCAGGCGTGGCAGACGGTCGAGCACCCGCGCGGTGAGCTCGGCGTGCACGCCGTGTCCGACGGCGGGACGCGCCCCTACCGCGCGCACTTCCGTGACCCCTCGTTCAACAACCTCCAGGCCACGTCGGTGATGTGCGAGGGCGGCCAGGTGGCCGACGTCGTGGTCGCCGTCGCGTCCCTGGACCCCGTGCTGGGAGGTGTGGACCGATGACGGCCGAGCCGGCCCAGACCAGGGCTTCCTACGACGCCGAGACGCTGGCGTCCCTGACGACCGACGCCGCCGAGATCATGGCGCGCTACCCCGACCCGCGTTCGGGCCTGCTCCCGATGCTGCACCTCGTGCAGTCGGTGGACGGGTACGTGACCCGGGACGGGATCCTGTTCTGCGCCGAGCAGCTCGGGATCACCGCCGCCGAGGTGAGCGCCGTGGCGACGTTCTACACGCAGTACAAGCGCAAGCCGAACGGGAAGTACACCGTGGGCGTGTGCACCAACACGCTGTGCGCGGTGATGGGCGGCGACGCGATCTTCGACGAGCTCAGCGACCGCCTCGGCGTCGGGCACGACGAGACCACCGAGGACGGTGCGATCACGCTGGAGCGGGTCGAGTGCAACGCCGCCTGCGACTACGCGCCGGTGATGATGGTCAACTGGGAGTTCTTCGACAACCAGACCCCGGAGTCCGCCGTCGACGTCACCGAGCGGCTGCGGGCGGGCGAGGACGTGGCGCCGACCCGCGGCGCCGACAGCGTCTGCTCGTTCAAGCAGATGAGCCGTGTCCTGGCCGGATTCCCCGACGGCCGCGCCCACGAGGGCGTGGGCGCGGGCGAGCCGACGCTCGCCGGAGTGCGGATCGCGCGCGAGCACGGCTGGACGGCACCTGGTGACACGTCGGCCCCGGGCGGCGAGCCGGCGGGCGAGGCCCTCACCGGCGAGCCCGGCTCGAGCGCCGAGCGCCGGCCCGAGACGCCCGCGGACACCGAGGTCGGCAAGGACAAGAAGCCGGGGGAGGACGCGCGATGACCGAACTTCTTCCCGTACTGACGGAGACCTGGGACGCCCCGCGGTCGTGGCGGCTGTCCACCTACGAGAAGCACGGCGGGTACCGCGGGCTCAAGAAGGCCCTGACGATGGCGCCGGGCGACCTGGTGCAGGCGGTCAAGGAGTCGGGCCTGCGCGGCCGTGGCGGCGCGGGGTTCCCCGCCGGCATGAAGTGGGGCTTCCTGCCCCCGGACGACGGCGGCCCGCGGTACCTGGTCGTGAACGCCGACGAGTCCGAGCCGGGTACCTGCAAGGACATCCCGCTGATGATGGCCAGCCCGCAGCACCTGATCGAGGGCGTGATCATCACGGCGTACGCGATCGGCTGCAACCACGCCTTCATCTACGTGCGCGGCGAGGTCCTGCACGTGTACCGGCGGCTCCTGGAGGCCGTGGCCGAGGCCCGGCGTGTCGGGTATGTCGGCACGGACATCCTGGGCTCCGGGTTCGACCTGGAGATCACCGTGCACGCCGGCGCCGGCGCCTACATCTGCGGCGAGGAGACGGCGCTGCTCGACTCGCTCGAAGGGCTGCGCGGCCAGCCGCGTCTCAAGCCGCCGTTCCCCGCGGTGGCCGGGCTCTATGCCCGCCCGACCGTGGTGAACAACGTGGAGACCGTGGCGAGCGTGCCCGGGATCGTGGCGCGCGGCGTCGACTGGTTCACCGGGATGGGGACGGAGAAGTCGACCGGTCACGGTCTGTTCTCCCTGTCCGGGCACGTCACGCGGCCGGGGCAGTACGAGGCGCCGCTCGGTATCACGCTGCGGGAGCTCCTCGACCAGGCCGGCGGCATGCGCGGCGGGAAGCCGCTGAAGTTCTGGACGCCGGGCGGGTCGTCGACTCCGCTGTTCACCGCCGAGCACCTGGACATCCCGCTCGACTACGAGTCGGTGGGCGCGGCCGGGTCGATGCTGGGCACCCGCGCGCTGCAGCTCTTCGACGACACCGTGTGCGTGGTCCGGGCGGTGAGCCGGTGGACCGACTTCTACGCGCACGAGTCGTGCGGCAAGTGCACGCCGTGCCGCGAGGGCACCTACTGGCTCAAGCAGATCCTGCACCGCATCGAGGCGGGCGAGGGGCAGGACCAGGACATCGACCTGCTGCTCGACCTCTGCGACAACATCCTCGGCCGGGCGTTCTGCGCGCTGGGCGACGGTGCCACCTCGCCGATCACGTCGAGCATCCAGTACTTCCGGGAGGAGTACCAGGCGCACATCGACGGGCACGGCTGCCCGTTCGACCCGTCGGCGTCGGCCCTCTTCCCGTACACCCCGAAGACGCGAACGCCCGGTGCCCTCGCGGGCGCGGGCGCGGGAGGTCACTGATGACCGTCACCACATCCAGGCCCGAGGGCGAGGTGGCCGAGCCGAAGATGGTGACCTTCACCATCGACGGGATCGAGTCGCAGGTGCCCGAGGGCACGCTGATCATCCGCGCGGCGGAGCAGCTCGGGATCGCGATCCCGCGGTTCTGCGACCACCCGCTGCTCGCGCCCGCGGGAGCCTGCCGGCAGTGCCTCGTGGAGGTCGCCATGCCGGACCGTGAGGGCAACGTGCGTCCCATGCCGAAGCCGCAGGCGTCGTGCACCATGACGGTCACGCCCGGCATGGTGGTCAAGACGCAGGTCACCTCGCCGGTCGCGGACAAGGCGCAGCAGGGGGTCATGGAGCTTCTCCTCATGAACCACCCGCTGGACTGCCCGGTGTGCGACAAGGGCGGCGAGTGCCCCCTGCAGAACCAGGCGATGAGCAACGGCCGGGCCGACAGCCGGTTCGACGACGTGAAGCGCACCTTCCCCAAGCCGGTGCCGCTGAGCTCGCAGATCCTGCTGGACCGGGAACGCTGCGTGCTCTGCCAGCGGTGCACCCGGTTCAGCGACGAGATCGCGGGTGACGCCTTCATCGCCCTCCAGATGCGCGGCGCCGGGCAGCAGATCGGCCGCTTCGACGAGAAGGTGCTCGGCTTCGAGAACCCTGGCTGCGGCTGCGGTGACGGGGGCTGCGGCGACGCGGAGGCGGGCGAGGGTGCCGCCCCGGTGAAGGCGGGCGCGGAGACGGACGTCAGCGGGCAGGGCTTCTCCTCCTACTTCTCCGGCAACACGGTGCAGATCTGCCCCGTCGGGGCCCTGACGGGTTCCTCGTACCGGTTCCGCTCGCGCCCCTTCGACCTGGTGAGCGTGCCGAGCATCGCCGAGCACGACTCCTGCGGGTCCGCGATCCGCATCGACCACCGCCGGGGCCAGGTGATGCGCCGACTGTCGGGCGAGGACGCGGTCGTGAACGAGGAGTGGATCACCGACAAGGACCGGTTCGCGTTCACCTGGCAGTCCGCCCCGGACCGCCTCACGACGCCGCTGGTGCGGGACCGTGACGAGCACGGCAACCGCGGTGACCTGAGGCCGGCCTCGTGGGTGGAGGCGCTGGAGATCGCCGCCCGCGGCCTCGCCGAGGCGCGCGGTGCGAGCGGCGTCGGGATGCTCCCCGGCGGACGCCTGACCGTCGAGGACGCCTACGCCTGGTCGCGGTTCGCGCGGCAGGTGCTCGGCACGAACGACATCGACCAGCGTGCCCGCGCGCACTCGACCGAGGAGGCCGAGTTCCTGGCCCGCGCGGTGGCCGGGACGGGCGTCGGCGTCACGTTCGCCGACCTCGAGAAGGCTCCCGCGGTGCTGCTCGTCGGCCTGGAGGCCGAGGAGGAGGCGGGGATCACCTTCCTGCGGCTGCGCAAGGGGGTCGCGAAGAACGGCACCCGGGTGTTCGGCGTCGCGCCCTACGCCTCACGCGGCCTGACCAAGCTGTCCGGCACGCTGCTCCCGGCGGTCCCGGGCACGGAGGCCGAGCTGCTCGCGTCGGTCCGCGCCGCCGGTACGACGACGGCGGCCGGCGCGGACGGCACGGCTCCGGACGGCGGCCTCGCGGCGGCCTCCACCGCGCTGCGCGAGCCGGGCTCCGTGGTCCTGGTCGGCGAGCGCCTCGCCGCCTCGCCCGGCGCCTACGCCGCGGCGCTCGCCCTGGCGGAGGCCACGGGTGCGCGGCTGGCGTGGATCCCGCGCCGCGCCGGTGAGCGCGGCGGGGTCGAGGCGGGCCTGCTCCCGAACCTGCTCCCGGGCGGCCGTCCGGTGACGGACCCGGCGGGTCGTTCGCAGGTCGCCGAGGCGTGGGGCCTCGCCGACGCCGCGCGGCTCCCGGCGGCTCCGGGCCTGGACACGGCGGGGATCATCGACGCCCTCAGCATCGGGCACCTGTCCGGTGTGGTGGTCGGTGGCGTGGAGCTGGCCGACCTTCCGGATCCCGCCCACGCCCGCACGGCGCTGGCCGCCGCGGGGTTCGTGGTGTCGCTGGAGGTGCGCCGTTCGGAGGTGACCGACCTGGCCGACGTCGTCCTGCCGGTGGCACCGCCCGTGGAACGTGCCGGTTCCTACTGGAACTGGGAGGGACGCGTGCGTTCCTTCGGTGCCGCGCTCGACTCGGCGGCGCTGCCCGACCATCGCGCCCTGCACGTCCTCGCGGCCCGGATGGGCAGTGACCTCCAGGCCGGAACGCCCGCCGAGGCGCACCTCGCCGTCGCCGCGCTCGGCGCCTGGTCGGGTGCGCGGGCGGACGTCTCCGGAGGGGCTCCGGCGTCGGCCGACGCCGAGGGGAGCGGCGCCGTGGCGGCCGGCTCGGACGGGACGGCGGTGCTGGCGTCATGGCGCCTGCTGCTCGACGACGGCCGCGGGCAGGACGGTGAGCGGTTCCTCGCGGGTACGGCCAAGCAGCCGGTGGTCCGCGTCTCGCCGGCGACGGCCGCCGGCCTCGGGCTGGCGGACGGCTCCGGCGCCGAGGTCAGCACCGGTCGCGGGGCGATCACGCTGACGGTGACGGTGACGGCGGACATGGTCGACGGTGTCGTGTGGCTGCCGCTCGCGAGCGTCGGCAGCCGGGTGCACGACGCGCTCGGTGCGACGCCGGGCGACGTCGTGCGCGTGCGGCGGGTCGAGACCGGTGACCACCGGTCCCCGGCCGCCGGAAGCGGGGCGACGGCGCCCGCGGGCGAGGAACGAGCCGAGGACGGCGACGCCGGACGTCTCGGGAGGGAGCAGTGATGAACGGGGTGATCCTCGCCGCCGAAGGCGGCGTGGCCGCCGACTTCTCGGCCGAGCCGGTCCTCGCGTCCGTGGTCAAGGCGGTGCTGATCGTCGTCTTCCTGCTGACGTCGGTGCTGTTCGCGATCTGGTTCGAGCGCAAGGTCGTGGCGAAGATGCAGCTGCGTCCCGGGCCGAACTGGCACGGGCCGAAGGGTCTGCTCCAGTCGCTGGCCGACGCGATGAAGCTGCTGCTCAAGGAGGACGTCAACGTCACGCGGGCGGACCGGGTGGTCTATCTGCTGGCGCCGATGCTGTCCGTGTCGGCCTCGCTCCTGGTGTTCGCGGTGATCCCGTTCGGGCCGACCGTCACCATCCCGTTCACGGACTTCTCGACGCCGGCGCAGCTCACGGACTTCCCGGTGGCGGTGCTCTACATCCTCGCGGCCGCGAGCGTGGGCGTGTACGGCATCGTGCTCGGTGGCTGGTCCTCCGGGTCGACGTACCCGCTGCTCGGCGCGGTGCGTTCCACGGCGCAGGTGATCAGCTACGAGCTCGCCATGGGGCTGAGCCTGGTCAGCGTGTTCATCATGGCGGGGTCGATGTCGACGTCGCAGATCGTGAACAGCCAGACCCAGATCTGGTGGTTCATCCCGCTGGCCCCGGCGTTCGTCGTCTACATCATCTCGATGGTGGGCGAGACCAACCGGCTGCCGTTCGACCTGCCGGAGGCCGAGGGCGAGCTCGTGTCCGGGTACATGACCGAGTACTCGTCGATGAAGTTCGCCTGGTTCTTCCTGGCCGAGTACATCAACATGCTCAACGTCTCGGCCGTGGCCGTGACGCTGTTCCTGGGCGGCTGGCGGGCGCCCGTCCCGGACGGGTTCCTGGGGGACGCGCTGAACACGGGCTGGCTGCCCATCGTCTGGTTCCTCGTCAAGGTGTGGGCCGTGATGTTCTTCTTCGTGTGGGTGCGCGGCACGCTGCTGCGCCTGCGCTACGACCAGTTCATGATCTTCGGCTGGAAGGTGCTCATCCCGGTCGCTCTCGGCTGGGTCGTGGTGCTGGGTGGCGTGCAGTGGGCGCTGACCGTCGCCGCCCTGCCGCGCTCGACGTTCCTCTACGTCGCGGCCGGCGTGGTCGTGCTCGTGCTCCTCCCGATGCTGTTCTGGCCCGAGAAGCGCCGCCGGCCGGAACCGGCCGAGCCCGAGACCATCGACGCCTTCGCCGGCGGCTACCCGGTGCCGCCGCTGCCCGGGCAGAAGCTTCCCGCCTCCGAGCGGTTCGGAAAGGAGGTCGCCGGCAATGACCGATGACAGGCACGACGAGACCGGCTACCAGCCGCTACGTCCCCAGGCCAAGGGCCTGGGGGAGTTCCTCGCCCCCGTCGCGGGCTTCGGGGTCACGTTCGCCTCGATGTTCAAGCCGACGGTGACCGAGGAGTACCCGCGCAAGAAGGTGGCGCCCCAGGGCCGCTACCACGGCCGCCACCAGCTCAACCGGTACGCCGACGGGCTGGAGAAGTGCATCGGCTGTGAGCTGTGCGCCTGGGCCTGCCCGGCCGACGCGATCTACGTGGAGGGCGCGTCCAACGCGGACCTGCCGGAGAACGCCGACGCCGCGCCGGGAACGCTCGACGCGGACTCATCGGCCGGGGCGCGCATCAGCCCCGGTGAGCGGTACGGGCGCGTCTACCAGATCAACTACCTGCGCTGCATCTTCTGCGGGCTGTGCATCGAGGCGTGCCCCACGCGGGCCCTGACGATGTCCAACGACTACGAGCTCGCCGGGAACTCGCGCGAGGGCATGATCTACGAGAAGCAGGACCTGCTGGCACCGCTCAGCGAGGGCATGCTCGCCGCTCCGCACCCCATGGCCGAGGGCACCACCGACACCGACTACTACCGGGGCGACGTCCTCGGCGCCACGCAGGCCCAGGTCGACTGGGTCCGTGAGCACCGGCCCGACGACGAGACCCTGGCCGGAGCGGAGGCCGTGGCCACCGGGACGCGGCCGGGCCCCGCGTCCCGGCAGCACGAGCTGCGGCCCGACGCCGGTCCGGGCGAGGCGGAGAAGGCCGCGGGCGCGGCCGCCGTCGGAGCGGTCCGCGCGCCGGCCGGCGCCGACGCGAACGTGCCCGCGGTCCGCGGGTCCGAGCCGGGGACGCCGGAGCCCGGCGGCACGGGAAGGGGAACGCGATGACGCCCGACATGGCCGGGTTGACGACGACCGGCGGCGAGGCGTTCCTCTTCTGGGTGCTCGCGCCCCTCATGGTGCTCGCCGCGCTCGGGCTGCTGTTCGTCCGGCGCGCCGTGCACGCCGCCCTGTGCATCGTGTTCGTCATGGTGAGCCTCGCCATCATGTACATCGCCTCCTCGGCGCCGTTCCTCGGCGTCGTCCAGGTGGTCGTGTACACGGGCGCCGTGATGATGCTGTTCCTGTTCGTGCTGATGCTGGTCGGCGTCGACGCGTCCGACTCGCTCACCGAGACGATCCGCGGGCAGCGCTGGATCGGGCTGCTCCTCGGGCTCGGGCTGGCGATCGTGCTGATCGGCGTGGTCTCGCAGGCCACGTTCCGGGCGGGCACGCCGCTGACCGAGGATCAGGTCGCCAACCCGGTGGGGCTGGCGCGCGTCCTGTTCGGCGACTACGTGCTCGCGATGGAGGCCGTCGGCGTGCTGCTGGTCACCGCCGCGATGGGCGCGCTCGTGCTGACCCACCGGCGCCGGCTCCAGCCCAAGCGGACGCAGCGGTACGTCGCCGAGGAGCGGGTCAAGGCGCTCGCCGAGGGCGGCACGCTCACCCCGCTGCCCGCACCGGGTGTGTACGCGCAGACCAACGCGATGGACGTGCCGGCGCTCGGCCCGGACGGGCGTCCGCTGGAGCAGTCCGTGTCGCGGGTGCTGCGCATCCGCGGTCAGGAGAAGGCGGCTCCGGCGTCGCTGGTCGAGACGCGGCCCCCGGGTCAGGTCTCGACGGCCGGGACCGGCACCGACGGCGGGGAGGACGCCTGATGGACATCACCAACTACGTCGTCCTGGCGTGCATCCTCTTCGCGATCGGCGCGACGACGGTGCTGCTGCGCCGCAACGCGATCGTGGTCTTCATGGGTGTGGAGCTCATGCTCAACGCGACCAACCTCGCCTTCGTGACGTTCGCCCGGATTCACGGCGACCTCACGGGGCAGGTGCTCGCCTTCTTCGTCATGGTCGTGGCCGCCGCCGAGGTCGTGGTGGGCCTGGCGATCATCGTGACGATCTTCCGCACCCGCCGTTCGGCCTCGGTCGACGACGTCAACCTGCTCAAAGGCTGAGGGGGGACTGGGAAAGTGAACGACGTGATCGGGTATGCCCCCTGGCTGGTGGGCTTCCCCCTGATCGGCGCGGCGATCCTGCTGCTGGGCGGGCGCGCGCTGGACAAGTGGGGGCACTGGATCGGCGTGCTCGCCTCCAGTGCCTCGGCGGTGCTGGGGATCTGGCTGCTGTTCCGCATGATCGGCGCGGACCCCGCCGAGCGGGTCGCCGACCAGCGCCTGTGGACGTGGATGTCCGCGGGCGGCCTGGACGTGGACCTCGGGCTGCGTCTCGACCCTCTGTCGATGACCTTCGTGATGCTGGTGACCTTCGTGGGCACGCTCATCCACTTCTACTCCGTGGAGTACATGGCGCACGACGCGCACCGGCGCCGCTTCTTCGCGTACCTGAACCTGTTCATCGCGGCGATGCTGGTGCTCGTGCTGGCCGACTCCTACCTGGTGCTGTTCGTCGGCTGGGAGGGTGTGGGCCTGGCGTCCTACCTGCTCATCGGGTTCTGGGACCACAAGCGGCCCAACGCGGTGGCCGCGAAGAAGGCGTTCGTGATGAACCGGGTGGGCGACATGGGGCTGATCGTCGCCATGGCGCTGCTGTTCGCGCACACGGGCGCGCTCGACTTCTCGACCCTGTTCGACGCCGGTGACGCGGGCGCGGGCGAAGGCCTGGCCGAGGCCACCGGCGCGGTGAGCACGCTCGACCAGGGCACCGCCACCGCCGTCGGCCTGGCCCTGCTGCTGGCCGCGTGCGGCAAGTCGGCGCAGTTCCCGCTGCAGGCGTGGCTCGGCGACGCGATGGCCGGCCCGACGCCGGTCTCCGCCCTCATCCACGCCGCCACGATGGTCACCGCGGGCGTCTACCTGCTGGTGCGCTCCGGCCCGATCCTCGATGCCGCGCCCACGGCGCAGCTCGTCATCGTGATCGTCGGGACGGTGACCCTGATCTTCGGGGCGATCGTCGGCTGCGCCAAGGACGACATCAAGAAGGCGCTGGCCGCCTCGACGATGTCGCAGATCGGGTACATGATGCTGGCGGCCGGGCTCGGCCCGGTGGGCTACGCCTTCGCGATCTTCCACCTGCTCACGCACGGCTTCTTCAAGGCGGGCCTGTTCCTCGGCGCCGGCTCGGTGATGCACGGCATGAACGACGAGGTGAACATGCGTGGGTTCGGCGCGCTGCGCCGCGTCATGCCGCTGACCGCGTGGTCGATGTTCTTCGGCTGGCTCGCGATCCTCGGCATCCCGCCGTTCTCCGGGTTCTGGAGCAAGGACAAGATCATCGAGGCGGCCTTCACCGGCGAGGGCTGGCAGCCCTGGGTGTTCGGCGGGGCCGCGCTGATCGGCGCCGGTGTCACCGCGTTCTACATGACCCGCCTCATGACCATGACGTTCTGGGGGCGGCCGCGCTGGACCGAGCCCGAGTACCACCCGCACGAGTCGCCGGCGCTGATGGTCTGGCCGCAGGTGATCCTCGCGGTCGGGTCGATCGCGCTGGGCGGCGTGCTCGCTTTCGGCAACATCTTCACCACCTGGCTGGAGCCCAGCGTGGGGCACGTCGAGCACCACGAGCCGGTGCTGGCGGTCCCCGTGCTGATGGGCGCCACCATCGCCGTCGTCGTCCTCGGGGCGCTGACCGGGTACGCCATGTACCGGCGCGACGTGCCCGCCGAGGCACCGCGCGGGTCGGTGCTGACCCGTGCCGCACGGCGCGACCTCTTCCAGGACACGGTCAACGAGGGCCTCGTCATGAAGCCCGGCCAGGGTGTCACGACGGCGCTCGTCATCGCGGACACGGGCGTCGTCGAGCGCGGCTGGGGTGCCCTTGCCGCAGGCCTCGCGACCCTCGGCGCCTGGATGCGCCGGGCACAGACCGGGTACGTGCGCGCGTACGCCGCCTCCATGGCGGCGGGCGTGCTGATCATCGGCGCGGTGATCGTGCTCGTCGCGATCCTCGGGCCGACGGCCGGAGCGTAAGGAGACATCGAGATGACCTTTCCCTGGCTGACCACGCTCGTGGTGTTCCCGCTGGTCGCCGCCGCGGCCGTGTGGCTGCCCGGTCTCGTGCGGACGCGGCGCGGCAGCGCCGGCGGTGCGGGCCTGGCCAAGACGACGGCGCTCGGCGCCGCACTCGTCGAGGTGCTCCTGCTGATCGGGGCGTTCGTCGAGTTCGACACGGCGACCGCCGCCGAGTACCAGCTCTCCGAGACCTACGCGTGGATCCCGCAGATCGGCGCGTCCTACGCTCTCGGGGTCGACGGCGTGAGCCTCCTGCTGGTCGCGCTCGCCGTCGTGCTGGTGCCGCTCGTGCTGGCCGCCGCCTGGCGCGAGCAGGGCGACAACGGCTTGCACCTGCGCCGGTACACGGCGCTCGTGCTCATCCTCGAGGCCCTCATGGTCGCGGTCTTCGCGGCACGCGACGTGTTCCTGTTCTACGTGCTGTTCGAGGCGGTGCTCATCCCGGCGTACTTCCTGATCGGCGGGTTCGGGCAGGGCCCGCGGCGCCGCCGGGCCGCCGTGAAGTTCCTGATGTTCTCGCTCGCGGGCGGGCTCATCATGCTGGCCGCGGTGATCGCCCTCTACTTCCAGGTGCCGGTGGACCCGGAGACGGGCCTGCGGCCCGAGGACGCCTTCCTCACGGCGAACCTCACCGGGCTCGAGCTCGACCCGGTCGCCGGGCGGCTGCTGTTCGCCGGGTTCTTCATCGCGTTCGCCATCAAGGCTCCGCTGGTCCCGGTGCACACCTGGCTGCCGGACGTGGTCGGCAACGCCACGCCGGGCACGTCGACCCTGCTGATCGGTGTCCTGGACAAGATCGGCACCTTCGGGATGCTGACCCTCTGCCTGCCGCTGTTCCCGGAGGCGTCCCGCTGGGCCGCCCCGCTGGTGATCGGGCTCGCGGTGGTGTCCGTGCTGTACGGCGCGATCGCGGCGATCGGGCAGACCGACCTGTTGCGGATGGTGGGCTGGACCTCGGTGAGCCACTTCGGCTTCATCATCCTGGGCATCTTCACGTTCACCGAGCTCGGCACGGCCGGGTCGGCGTTCATGATGCTGAACCACGGCCTGGCGATCGGCGCGCTGTTCCTCACCGCCGGGTTCCTCATCACGCGGCACCCGACCAGGTCGCAGGTCATCACGGACTACAGCGGCCTGCGCACCGTCACGCCGGTGCTCGCCGGGACGTTCCTCGTGGCGGGGCTCGCGACGCTGTCGCTGCCGGGCCTGGCGACGTTCGCCTCGGAGATCATGGTGATCGTCGGGGCCTACGGCGCCGCGCCGGGATGGACGCTGGCGGCCGTGCCCGGCGTCGTGCTGGCCGCGCTGTACATCCTGCTCACCTACCAGAAGATGTTCACCGGCGCCGTCGCCGAGGGGCTGGACCGGATGCCCGACATCGGCTCGCGCGAGCGGCTCGTCGCCGCGCCGCTCGTGGTCGCGCTGCTCGTGCTCGGCCTCGTGCCGCAGCTCGCGCTGGACTACGTGGACGCGTCGGCGACCCGGACGGTCGCCGTCGTCGAGGCCGTGGACGACGGCGCGGACGACGCCGGCGCCTCCCCGGAAGGGAATGAGTGATGGTTGATATCACCGCGTTCGCGGCTCCCGAGATCGAGTGGGCCGCACTGGCGCCGCTCCTGATCGTGCTGGGCACCGGCGTGGTCGGCGTGCTGGTCGAGGCGTTCGTGCCGGATCGTGCCCGCCGTACGACGCAGATCGTGCTCACCCTCGTGGCCCTGGCCGGCGCGCTCGTCGCCGTGGGCCTGCTGTGGGGCAGGCTCCAGCAGACCCTGACCGGGGCCGCCGACGACGAGGCGGCGCTCAACCCGGAGGTGCTGGGCGGCACGCTGTTCCTCACCCCGTTCGCGCTCGGGGCGCAGGGGATCATCGTGATCCTCGCGTTCCTCGGCGTGCTCGTGGTGGCCGACCGGACCTCGTCGGGCGAGGACGCCTTCGCCCCCACCGCCGCCGCGGTGCCCGGCACGCACTACGAGGACCTGGCCCGCGAGGCGGGCCTGCGGCAGACCGAGATCTACCCGCTGCTCCTCTTCGCGGCCGGCGGCATGATGCTGTTCGCCTCGACGGACGACCTCATCGTCATGTTCATCGCGCTCGAGGTGCTGTCGCTCCCGCTGTACGTGATGTGCGCGACGGCGCGCCGGCGCCGGCTCCTGTCCCAGGAGGCCGCGGCCAAGTACTTCCTGCTGGGCGCGTTCGCCTCCGCACTGTTCATCTTCGGCGTGGCGCTGATCTACGGGTTCGGCGGGACGGTGATCGGGCTGCTGACGCAAGGCGGCACAGCCCCTCCGGTCGGCGAACGGTTCGTGGGCGTGCGGCTCGCCGACGTCTCCACCGCGGCGCAGCAGGTCGCCCAGACCGGCGGCCTGCCCGAGGGCATGACCACGCTGTACCTGGCCGGCGTCGTGCTCGTCGTCGTGGGACTGCTGTTCAAGGTCGGGGCGGTGCCGTTCCACGCCTGGACGCCCGACGTGTACACGGGGGCACCCACCCCGATCACCGGCTTCATGGCCGCGGCCACCAAGGCCGCCGCCGTGGTGGCCCTGGTGCAGGTGCTGTGGCGGGCGGGCTTCGGGATGCCGCCCCACGTGATCGAGCAGCTCCAGCTCGCGGTGGTCGTCATCGCCGTGCTGACCATGGCGGTCGGCACCGTGGTGGGCGCCGTGCAGACCGACGTGAAGCGGCTGCTCGCCTACTCGTCGATCGCGCACGCCGGCTTCCTGGTGACGGGCGTCGTCGGGTTCGCGACGCTGGTGGACGGCGGCGCCGTCGTCTCCGTCAGCCAGGCAGGCGGCGTCGTCACCTATGCGGGCGACGTCATCCCGGGCATCCTCTTCTACCTGGTGGCCTACGGTGTCGCGACGGTCGGTGCGTTCGCCGTCGTCACGCTGGTGCGCGACCGGTCCGCCGACGGCGTGCTCCTCGGCGAGGCCACCGACCTGGCCGCCTGGCGCGGCCTGGGACGCCGGGCGCCGTGGCTGACCGCCGCGTTCTCGCTGTTCCTGCTGTCGATGGCGGGCATCCCGCTGACGGCCGGGTTCGTGGCCAAGTTCGGCGTGTTCTCGGCGGCCGTCTCCGCGGGGTACTGGTGGCTCGCGGTGGTCGGCGTGCTGGCCTCCGTGGTCGCGGTAGCCTTCTACGTCCGGGTCATCGTCATCATGGTGATGACGCCCAGCAACGACGACATGTCGGCCGCCGCCCGTGCCGCCGCCGCGGACCGGGGCGGTGCCGGGGACACCACCGGCGCGGCCGCCGAGGCCCACGGTGACCGGGCCACGGGCGCCGTAACCCCGGCGGCCGGCGACCTCGGGGGCCGGCGCACGGACGTCGAGGGAGCCGCGGTCCAGGAGAGCTCGGTGGCCACCGTGACCGTCTTCGGCGAGGAGCACGAGGAGGCGGCCGAGACGACCGTCGCCGACGCCGTCGTCGTCGGTTCGCGGGGGCCGGCCGCCGTGGCGATCACCCTGTGCGCGCTGGCGACGCTCCTGCTCGGGCTGTTCCCCTCGCCGGTCCTGGAACTGGCCGAGCAGGCCACGCGGTTCGCCCCGTGACCCGCTCGCCGGGAGCGGGGGTGGGAAGCGTCGTCCCGGCACGTGCCGCGTGCCGTCGTCGTGTGGGCGACCCCACTCCGCCCGCGCACCGGCCCGGTTCACCGAACCGGGCCGGTACGAAGTAAGTTCGTCCCGTGACTTCTGCACCCCACGAGACCGACGCCACGGCGGCGGCCCTGACCGACCCCGCCGTGGCCGCCGTGGCGCTGGGCTTCCCCGTGCAGGACACCGAACTGGCGAACCGGCTCGCCGACCGGCTCACGGAGGTCGACCAGGCACTGGAGGCCGCGGTCGCCCAGGCGGACGCCCTGGCCGACGACGTCGCGCGGCACCTCGTCGACGCGGGCGGCAAGCGGTTCCGGCCGCTGCTCACCCTCCTGTGCGGCGAGCTCGGCGACGGCGCACGGCCGGAGCTCATCGACGCGGCGATCGTCGTCGAGCTGACGCAGGTCGCCTCCCTGTACCACGACGACGTCATGGACTCCGCGCCCGTGCGGCGGGGGGCGCCGTCCGTGCACTCGGTGTGGGGCAACTCGGTGGCGATCCTCGTGGGGGACATGCTCTTCGCGCGCGCGTCGCAGCGGGTCGCGGAGCTGGGGCCCGAGGCCGTGCTGATCCAGTCGAAGACGTTCGAGCGGATGTGCCTGGGCCAGTTGCACGAGACCACGGGGCCTGACAAGGGTGAGGACGCGGTCTCCCACTACCTGCAGGTGCTGAGCGACAAGACGGCGAGCCTGCTGGCGACGTCGGCCCGGCTGGGTGCGATGTTCGGCGGCGCCCCCACCGACCAGGTCGAGGCCGTGGCGGCGTACGGCGAGAAGGTCGGCGTCGCCTTCCAGCTCGCCGACGACGTGCTCGACATCGCCTCCGACGGCTCCGTCTCCGGCAAGACCCCCGGCACGGACCTGCGCGAGCACGTGCCGACGATGCCGGCGCTCCTGCTCCGCAAGCGGGTCGCGGAGGCCGCACCCGTTGCGCCGGGCGCCGGCACGACGGCCGACGCGGCGCTGCTCGCCGACCTGGAGGGCGACCTGACCTCCGACGAGGCGCTGGCCGACGTCGTGCGGCGGTTGCGGGAGCACGAGGTCCTCGCCGAGACACGCGAGCTGGCGCGCACGTGGGCGCAGGAGGCGGCCGACGAGCTGGCTCCGCTCCCGGCAGGCCCGGTCAAGGACGCACTGACGGAGTTCGCCGCGGCGGTGGCCAACCGCACGGTGTAGCCGCCGGACGCCCTCCCCGCGAAGCCCGTCCCGGAGCGCGGCCGACTGCCGCCGACCGTCCGGTCGGCTACCGTCGGGCCATGATCATCACCGGGCTCGTCCTCGCGGGTCTCGCCGCCCTCGTGCACGTCTACATCTTCTACCTGGAGTCGGTCGCGTGGCGGAGCCGCCGCGCACGGGCGACGTTCGGCGTCGCCTCCGACGAGGAGGCGCGCGTGACCCAGCCCCTCGCCTTCAACCAGGGCTTCTACAACCTGTTCCTCGCGGTCGAGGTCGCCCTCGGCATCGTGCTGACCGCCGTGGGGACCACGGCCGTCGGGGCGACGCTCGTCTTCGTCGGCGCCGGGTCGATGGTGGCTGCCGCCCTGGTCCTGGTGCTCTCGAACCCGTCCATGGCGCCCGCCGCCGCCAAGCAGGGCGCGATCCCGCTGCTCGGCGTCGTCGCGCTCGCGATCGGCCTGGCCGTGGGGGCCTGACGAGGATCCACGTGGCGGGGACCAGCTTGGCCTACCGCTGCTTGAACTTCACGATCTTCTTGTCGCTGTCGTAGTCGTAGCTGCCGGTGAAGCCCCAGTTGATCCAGCCGCCGTCGCCGTTGTTCTTGACGGTTCCCTCGTCGAGGGCGATCACGTCCATGCCGTCCACGGTGGCCAGGTGCACCAGGCCGTCGGTCTTGCTGAAGGTGAAGTTGTCGAAGTCCTTGACCACCAGGATGTTCGTGTCCGGGAACGCCTTGGAGTACTCGTCCAGCAGGGAGTGGACCCGCTCGGCCCGGTCGCCGGGCACGTCCCCGTCGTAGTCCGTGCCCGGGTAGGTGCCCTCGGTGTACTTCGGGCGGTTGTTGTCGGCGTAGTCCTCACCGAGGTCGTGGGCGGAGTCCCGGAGCTTCGTCGGGGGGTCGGAGAAGTCGGTCTCGTAGTAGTCGTCGGGCTGCTCGAAGTCCTTGTCCCGGCACTTGGGTGCCGGGGAGGTCGTCTGCCGGTTCCCGTCGACGTCGGTCACCTCGAACGAGGACTCGGACAGGGTCCGTTCCTCGTCGACCGTGGTCCACTCGACCTTGAACAGGTCCAGGCCCTGCCAGGAGAGGCCCGCGTTGCCGTTCTCCGTGACCTTGCTGGCGTCGTACTCCAGCTCGCGGACGTTGGCGTGGTCCTCGGCGGCCTCGTACAGTTCGCCGCCCTCCTCGTCGTTGCCGTCGATCTCGACGTCGTCCCTGATCAGTCTGCCCTCGTCATCACGGGGGAAGACCTCGTCGATCGTCGGGCCGAGGGTGTCGCGTAGTTCTGGGTACTGGTTGAAGTCGATGATGAGCTGGCGGGTCGAGATCGTGCCGTCCTCCTCGGACCTGCTCCAGCCGCCACCCACCGCGAAGCCGTAGGGCAGGGCCACCTCGACGTCCACCCCGGCGTTGTAGAGGGTCTGCATGACCTGCTCGTCCATGGTGATGATCAGCTTGGACAGCTCGCCCTCCTTGTCCCAGGCGACCGTGGTGCTCGTGGTGCCCTTCCACTCCTTGCCGACCTTGCCGCCGGCGGCCCCGCCGCCGCTGCTGGTGGTCCTGTCGCCCTTCTTGGTGAACGGCTGCTTGCCGCCGAGCTTGGCGCCGATGAGGAAACCGCCGATGTCGGAGGAGGTGTAGGTGGCCGTCTGGCTGCCGTCGGACCACAACCGCTCCTCGACCTGCACCTCACCCTCGTAGCCGCCCTCGATGCCGCCCTCCAGGCCGAACTGTCCGGCCTCGCCCTTCATGCTCAGGCCGCCCTTGAACTTGACCTTCTTGATCTCGCTCTCGGCCTCGGCGAGCTCGTGGTGCTCCGGTTCCTCACCCCTGAGGTTCTCAGCCTCCTCGAGGTACGGGTTGTTGCAGCTCCCGCCACGGGCGACGACGAAACCCGGACAGCTGGGCTGCCTGCCGTTCACCGCGTCGTACTCCTTGTACCAGTCGATCCACTCCTGGGCCTTGTCCATGTCGGTGAACTCGTAGGTCTTGTCCGACTCGTAGCCGGTGATGCCGGCGATGTCGAAGCTGACCGGCGAGCCACCGACGCCGTCCCCGCTGACTCCTGCGCCCTGTTCCACGCCCTTGAGGATGTGCACGCGGATGCGTCCGTCACCGAGCTTCTCGATCAGCGTGCCGTTGCTGTTGCCCCAGCGAAAGAAGAGGAAGGACACCTTGTTGGACTCCACGTGGCCGGTGGCCTCGACCACGCACGGGATCTCGATGGAGTCGTACTTCTCTGCGACGCAGTTGGCGAGGTGCCCCGACGCCCCGGCGCGTTCCCTGCCCGGGGCGGCGTCCTCGTAGGCGGCCCACTCGTCCTCACACCCCTTGGGCACCGGCAGTTCCCGGCAGCCGACCTGCACCATGGGCGGGGCGTCCTCGTCGATCTCACCGCTGGTGGGCACGGCGTTGGCGCAGTTCTCGTCGTTCGGGTCCTCGCTCGGCCCGCCCCGCCCGTCGGTCACGCAGTCGACGAAGTCCTGGATCTCGTCGGCACGGTAGACCCGTTCGTCGTCCTCGCGGTCCAGGAGCCCTTCGGGCATGTTCGCCGAGAAGCAGATCGTCGGTACCGGATACCACACGCACCCGATCTGCACCACGGAGGTGTTCCAGTTACTCAGACCCGTGTCGACCGAGTCGAAGGTGACGTCCTCCTCGCAGTCACCCTCCGGAGGGCTGTACCCGTCATCCGGCACCTCGACGTCCCCGCCGCCACCGCCAGGACCGCCACGGGCCCCGTCCGCACACTCGTCCTGACCGTCCTCCTTGACGATCGGAGACACCGCACAGATCAACTGCTCCCCGATGTCCGCCCCCACCGGTGTGGCCGCGGCGAACACGATCCCCACGATCAGCAGCATGACCCCGATCACGCCCACGTACTCCGGCAACGCCTGCCCGGCCTCGTCGGAGTGCCCCCCGAAGCGAGCCCGCAGGTGCCGGCGCGCTGGGGCAGGGCGGCGGCTGAGGGCGGTGTCCTTCGTCACATGCTCAACCTACGGATCGTTCTCGCAGGTCACGACGGCCCAGCGGCTCAAATTCGGGCCGCGTCGCCGGGCCCTCGGACCCACCCGGCCGGAGCCGTGGGAATGGGGCCGAGGGCCCATCTCCTATTTCTCCTTGAACTCCACGATCTTCTTGTCGCTGTCGTAGTCGAACCTGCCGGTGAAGCCCCAGTTGATCCAGCCGCCGTCACCCTTGTTCTGCACGATGCCCGAGTCGAGGGCGATGACGTCCATCCCCCGCACGTCCGCCAGGTGCTCGGCGCCTTCGAGCTGTTTGAACGAGAAGTTCCGGAAATCCTTGACCACCAGGATGTTCTTGTCCGGGAAGGCCTCGGAGTACTCGTCCAGCAGCGAGTGCACCCGTTCGGCCCGGTCGTCGGGGATGTCCCCGTCGTAGTCGGTGCCCGGGTAGGTGCCGTCGGTGTACTTCGGGTCGTCGTTGCGCAGGTACTCCGTGCCCTGGTCGTGGTTGGAGTCCCCATTCCTGGTCGGGGGGTCGGAGAAGTCGGTCTCGTAGTAGTCGTCGGGCTGCTCGAAGTCCTTGGCCCGGCACTGCGGCGCCGGGGAGGTGGTCTGCCTGTTGCCGTCGACGTCGGTGACCTCGAAGGAGGACTCGGACAGGGTGCGTTCCTCGTCGACCGTGGTCCACTCGGCCTTGAACAGGTCCAGGCCCTGCCAGGAGAGGCCCGCGTTCCCTGCCTCGGTGACCCTGCTGGCGTCGTACTCCAGCTCGCGGACGTTGGCGTGGTCCTCGGCGGCCTCGTACAGTTCGCCGCCGTCCTCGTCGTTCCCGTCGATCTCGACGTCGCCCTTGATCAGCCGGTCGTCGTCGTCACGCGGGAAGACCTCGTCGATCTCCGGGCCGAGCTTCTCCCGCAGTTCCGGGTACTGGTTGAAGTCGATGATCAGCTGGCGGGTCGAGATCGTTCCTTCCTCCTCGGACCTGCTCCAGCCGCCACCCACCGTGAAGCCGTAGGGCAGAGCCACCTCGACGTCCACCCCGGCGTTGTACAGCGTCTCCATCACCTGATCGTCCATGGTGATGATCAGCTTGGACAGCTCGCCCTCCTTGTCCCAGGCGACCGTGGTGCTCGTGGTGCCCTTCCACTCCCCTCCGGCCTTGTCACCACCGCTGGCGCCGCCGCTGCTGGTGGTCTCGTCGTCCTTCTTGGTGAACGGCTGCTTGCCGCCGAGCTTGGCGCCGATGAGGAAACCGCCGATGTCGGAGGAGGTGTAGGTGGCCGTCTGGCTGCCGTCGGACCACAGCCGCTCCTCGACCTGCACCTCACCCTCGTAGCCGCCCTCGATGCTGCCGGCGAGCGAGCCGTTGCCCCCCTTGCTCTTGCCCTCCAGGGTCAGGCCGCCCTTGAGCTTGACCTTCTTGATCTCGCTCTTCGCCTCGGCGAGCTCGTGGTGCTCGGGTTCGCTGTCCCGGAGGTCCTGGATGTCCTCGCGGTAGGACCTCTCGCACAAGCCCGTCAGGCTCGGCCCGAACGGCGAACACGGGGAGTTGCCGTACAGGGCGTCGTACTCCTTGTACCAGTCGATCCACTCCTGGGCCTTGTCCATGTCGGTGAACTCGTAGGTCTTGTCCGACTCGAAGCCGGTGATGCCGGCGATGTCGAAGCTGACCGGCGAACCGCCCACGCCGTCCCCGCTGAGGCCGAAACCGTGCTCGGAGCCCTTGAGGATGTGCACGCGGATGCGCCCGTCACCGAGCTTCTCGATCAGCGTGCCGTTGCTGTTGCCCCAGCGAAAGAAGAGGAAGGACACCTTGTTGGACTCCACGTGGCCGGTGGCCTCGACCACACACGGGATCTCGATCGAGTCGTACGTGTCGGCCACGCAGTTGGCCAGGTGCCCCGACGCCCCGGCGCGTTCCCTGCCCGGTTCGGCGTCCTCGTAGGCGGCCCACTCCTCCTCACACCCCTTGGGCACCGGCAGTTCCCGGCAGCCGACCTGCACCATGGGCGGGGCGTCCTCGTCGATCTCACCGCTGGTGGGCACGGCGGTGGCACAGTCCTCGTCGTTCGGGTCCTCGCTCGGCCCGCCGCGCCCGTCGGTCACGCAGTCCACGAAGTCCTGGATCTCCTCGGCGCGGTAGACCCGTTCGCCGTCCTCGCGGTCCAGGAACCCCTCGGGCGAGTTCGCCGCGAAGCAGATCGTCGGAACCGGATACCACACGCAGCCGATCTGCACCACGAACGTGTTCCATTCGCTCAGGCCGGTGTCGACCGAGTCGAAGGTGACGTCCTCCTCGCAGTCACCCTCCGGAGGGCTGTACCCGTCGTCGGGGACGTCGACGTCGACGTCGTCGCCGCCTCCCGGCCCGCCACCCGACCCGTCCGCACACTCGTCCTGACCGTCCTCCTTGACGATCGGCGAGACCGCGCAGATCAGCTGCTCGGTCACGTCCGCCCCCACCGGTGTGGCCGCGGCGAACACGATCCCCACGATCAGCAGCATGACCCCGATCACGCCCACGTACTCCGGCAACGCCTGCCCGGCCTCGTCGCGCAGGCGGCTCGGCGGGTGTCGGCGCGCCGGGGCGGAGTGACGGCTGAGGGCAGTGTCCGGGTTGGTCACAGGCCCACCGTACGAACTGTTCTCGCAGGTCACGACGGCCCAGTGGCTCATATCCGGGCCCGTGTCGCGGGGCCCCGGGACCCATTCCGCCGGTGTCGCGCGGATAGGTCCCGGGGCCCAACGCCTACTTCTCCTCGAACCTCACGGTCTTCGTGTCGGGGTCGTAGTCGTAGCTGCCGGTGAAGCCCCAGTTGATCCAGCCGCCGTCGCCCTTGTTCTTCACGGTGCCCTCGTCGATCGCGATGACGTCCATGCCGTCCACGGTCGCCAGGTGCTCCCAGCCGGTGGAGCCGCGGAACGAGAAGTGCCTGAAGTCCTTGACGACCAGGATGTTCTTGTCCGGGAAGGCCTCTGAGTACTCGTCCACCAGGGAGTGCACGCGATCCGCCGCGTCGCCGGGTACATCACCGTCGTAGTCGGTGCCCGGGTAGGTGCCCTCGGTGTACTTGGGCTTCCCGTTCGAGTGGTGCTCCGCGCCGAGGTCGTGGTTGGAGTCCGCGGTCGAGGTGGGCGGGTCGGAGAAGTCGTCGGAGTAGTAGTTCTCGGGCTGCTCGAAGTCCTTGGCCTCGCACTTGGGCGCCGGCGACATCTTCTGCTTCTTGCCGTCGACGTCGGTCACCACGAACGAGGACTCCGACAGCGTCTTCTCCTTGTCCACCGAGGTGAACTCGGCCTTGAACAGATCCACGTCCCGCCAGGTCAAGAGCGCGTCGCCGCTCTTCTTGACCTTGCTCGCGTCGTACTCCAGCTCGCGGACGTTGGCGTGTTGCGTGGCCGCCTCGTAGACCTCGCCGACATCCGCGTCGCCCCCGTCGATCTCGACGTCGTCCCTGATCAGCCTGCCCTCGTCGTCACGCGGGAAGATCTCGTCGATCTCCGGGCCGAGCCGGTCGCGTAGTTCCGGGTACTGGTTGAAGTCGATGATGAACTGACGGGACGAGACGGTGCCGTCCTGCCCTGACCTGCCCGAGGCGATGCCCGCGGCGAAGCCGTAGGGCAGTGTGGCGTCGGCGTCGATACCCACCTTGTACAGGGTGTCCATCACCTGGTCGTCCATGGTGATGATCAGCTTGGACAGCTCACCGTTCTTGTCCCACGCCACCGTGGTGCTCGTGGTGCCCTTCCACTCCTTGCCGACCTTGTCGGCGATGCCCGCGCTTCCCCGGCCGGTGGGCTTGCCGCCCTTGCCCTTCGTGAACGGCTGCTTGCCGGCCAGCTTGGCACCGATGAGGAACCCGCCGATGTCCGACGACGTGTAGGTGGCGGAGTGGCTCCCGTCGGACCACAACCGCTCCTCGACCTGCACCTCGCCCTCGTAGCCGCCCTGGACGCCGGCTTCCATCCCGAGCTTCCCGGCCTTGTCCTTCATCACCAGACCACCGGAGAGCGTGACCGTCCTGATGTCGCTCTCGGCCTCGGCCAGCTCGTGATGCTCCGGCTCCTCCTGCGCGAGGTCCTTGAGGTCGTCGACGTCCGGCTGGTGCGGCAGGGACGGACAGTGGGTCAGCGGGGGTGAGCAGGCGCTGACGGTCGGGCTGAAGACGCGTTCCTCGAGCCGGTTGTAGCGCTTGTACCAGTCGATCCACTCCTGGGCCTTGTCCATGTCGGCGAACTCGTAGGTCTTGTCCTTCGAGTACCCGGTGATCCCGGCGATGTCGAATTTCACCGGGGTCCCGCCGACGTCCTCGGCGGCGATCCCCGCGCCGAACTCCAGGCCGCGCAGGATGTGGATGCGGATGCGCCCGTCGCCCAGCTTCTCGATCAGGGTGCCGTTGCTGTTCCCCCAGCGGAAGAACAGGAACGAGGTGTTGGTCTCGTCCACGTGGCCGGTGGCCTCGACGACGCACGGGATCTCGATCGAGTCGTAGGTTTCGGCGACGCAGTTCGCCAGGCTTCCCGAGACACCGGCGCGCTCCTTGCCGGGTTCGGCGTCCTCGTAGGCGGCCCATTCGTCCTCACAGCCACGGGGCACGGGGAGTTCCCGGCAGCCGATCTGCACGACCGGCGGGGCGTCGGGGTCGATCTCTCCGCTGGAGGGCACCCCGTTGGCGCAGTTCTCGTCGTTCGGGTCCCCGCTCGGGTCGTCGCGACCGCCGGTCACGCAGTCCACGAGGTCCTGGATCTCGTCCCCGCGGTAGACCCGTTCGCCGCTGTCACGGTCCAGGAACCCGTCGGGCATGTTCGCCGAGAAGCAGATCGTGGGCACCGGGAACCACTCGCACCCGATCTGCACCACGGACGTGTCCCAGTCGCTCAGGTCCGTGTCGACCGTGTCGAACGTGACATCCTGCTCGCAGTCACCCGCGGGCGGATCGTACCCGTCATCAGGCACGTCCACCTTGCCGCCACCGCCACCGCCACCGCCGCCCCGACCACCGCCGTCGTCACCATCACCGTCACGGTCACCGCTGCCGGGCCCCTGGCCGTCACCGCAGTCGTCCTGCACGTCCTCCTTGACGATGGGTGAGACCGCGCAGACCAGCTGCTCTGTCACGTCCGCACCCACCGGGGTGGCCGCGGCGACCACCACCCCCACGACCAGCATCAACAGTCCGATCACGCCCACGTAGTCCGGCATCGCCTGACCGGACTCGTCCGAGTGCCCTTCGAGGCGGTCCCGGAGGTGCCGACGCGCCGTGGACGGGCGGTGGCTGAGGGTGGTGTCTTTCGTCACGGGCTCAGGGTAGGGAACGTTTTCGCAGTTCACGACGGCCCAGCGGCTCAAATCCGGACGGGGGTTCCGGGCCCCTGGACCCACCGGGCCTGCCGGGGCCGGCGGGCCCCTGGGCTCATCGACCCGTGGCCCGTGGGGTGCCCGAAGCGGCACGCATCCCGGCGCGTTGTGGCAGGTTCCGAGCCTGGCCCGCCGAGTGCCGGTGGGTCCACGCACCCACCGCGGTTGGGCCGCCGGACCGTCGCTCCCCGGCCGTACGGCTCCCTAGGTTGGACCGGTGTCGACAACGCTGACGCGCGGACCCGTCCGAACCTCCGAGCGGTCTCCCGCGCCGGACCTGGCCCGTGGCTTCATGCTGCTGCTCATCGCCGTCGCCAACACCCCGTTCTACCTCCTGGGCCGGGAGCGTGCCCGCGGCAACGTCCATCCGGTGGACGGCTCCCCGCTCGACCGGGCCGTGGACCTCCTCGTCATCACCGGTGTCGATCAGCGGGTCTACCCGATGTTCGCGTTCCTGTTCGGTTACGGCATGGTGCAGCTGTACTCGCGGCAGATCGCCTCCGGCACCACCGAGAAGCGCGCCCTGCGCCTGCTGCAGGTGCGTCACCTCTGGCTCCTGGTTCTCGGGTTCCTCCATGCCGCCCTGCTCTGGCAGGGGGACGTACTGGGTGCGTACGGCCTGGCCGGGCTGCTGCTCGTGGGGGTCTTCCTCCGCCGCACGGAGCGCGCGCAGCTCATGTCGGTCAGCGTGTTGCTGGGGCTGCTCCTGGCCTTCACGGCGTACGTGGTGGTCGACTCGTCCCTGACGCCGCTCTCGTCCGCGGAGGCGGCCCGGGCCGCCGAGGGAGCCCTGCTCGACGAGCCGGCGATCGCACTGACCTCCTACGTCGAGTCGATCCCGGTGCGGCTCGGCGAGTGGGCGACACTGACGATCGCCCAGGCCACCTTCGGTCTGGTCATCCCGATGATGATCCTTCTCGGCATCGCGGCCGGCCGTCGGCGCGTCCTCGAGAACCCGGGCGATCACCTGCCCCTGCTGCGCCGTGTCGCCGCGGTCGGCATCCCGGTCGGCCTGATCGGTGGCCTCCCGAGCGCCCTGGACCACACCGGCGTGCTCCGTGTCCCGGCACACGACGAGTTCTTCCTGCTGGTCCCGCTGCTCACGGGGTTCTTCGGTGGCCTGGGGTATGTCGCGCTGTGGGGCGTGGTCGGTGATGCCGTCGCCCGACGGCGGTCGTCCGCGGATCGGATCCCGTCGGCGGGCGCGCCAGATGTCCGTGCCGGTGGCGTGCTCGCCCTGGACGGACCGGTGGCCGGGGCGCTCCAGGCGGTGGGGAAGCGGTCGCTCACCTGCTATCTGCTGCAGTCGGTGCTGTGCGCGCCGGTGCTGGCCGCGTGGGGGCTCGGGCTGGGGTGGCACCTGAGCTCGTTCACGGTGTTCCTCTACGCGATCGGCGTGTGGGGGCTGACCGTCGTGTTCGCGGTGTGGCAGGAGAGCCGGGGCGCACGCGGGCCGGCGGAGACACTGCTGCGCGGGCTGACCTACCGCCGCGCGGTCGCCTGAGCCAAGCGCGCGGAGCAACGGGTGGTCGGAAGAGGACCCTCATCAACACTTCCGACCACCCAGTTCGTGGGGTCGCGCGCGGATGCCGCGCGCGGGACGTGCCGCCCGGCCTCAGTCGGCCAGCACGACGTCGCTGCGGAACCCGGCCACCTCGGGCGGGCTCCATTCCTCTTCCTCGTCCTCGCCGTCCTCGCCGTCCTCGCCGTCCTCGCCGTCCTCGGCGTCGTCGGCCGCGTCGTCCTCGTCGGCGTCGTCCGCGTTGCCGGGATGCCGTTCGAGCTCGTCGAGCAGGTCGTCGAGGCGGTCCTCCAGGCCGAAGACGTCCGCGGGATCGCTCACGCAGTCGCCGTCGACCCGCCAGCCCAGGCCGTCGTCGCCCAGGCACAGTCCGCCGGTCAGCCGGACCCGCGCCGTCGCGGACGCCTCCGAGCGCACCTCCGCGACCGGGATCTCGTCCTCGTGCCGCACCTCGGCGGTCACCCGGAGCCGGGCGGGGTCGATGTGGAGGGCGGTGAGCTCGGCGCCGTTGCGCTCGGCGTACACCTCCGCCGCCTCGTACATCTCCGCCCGGACGCCGCCGGTCAGCAGCGGTGCGTCGAGGATGCCCCAGAACCCCGTGACCTCCGTGGCGCCGAGGTGCAGTCCGCTCAGGATGCCCAGGTGGTTGTCCCACTCCTGCGCGGCGGCGAGCGCCGCGGCGTCGGCGGCGGTGCCGGTCCTGCGGCGGTCGTCGGTGGCCGACCCGACCATCGTGATCACGAGGACGGCGCCGGTCACGAAGGCGACGGCGGTCGGGATGGTCAGGACGTGCAGGGACCCGCGTTCGCCGTCGTCGGTCCCGGAGGTGCCGGTGCCGGCGGTCGCGGGTGCCGGTTCCGTCGGCGTCGACGGACGGGCGTGCGGGTCGTGGTTTCCGGGCTCGCCGGTGTGTCGTCGGTGGGCGCGCAGCATCTCAGTCTCCTGTCCCGTCGGTCACGGGGACGCCGGTGATCCGGAACCGCTCGGGCGCGTCGACGGTCACGGTGTCCTGGCCGGTGTCGGGCCAGACGACGGTGATGCGGGCGCTCTCACCCGTGTCGACGGTGGGGACCTCCTCGCTGCCGAGGAGGCGCCGCAGCGGGAAGTTCTCGATCGCCCCGCTCGCCTGGTAGTCGAAGGGCAGGACGCGCTCGGACGAGCCGAGCAGCGCGAGGTTGTGCGCGCCGGCGGCCTCGGCGAGGGTGCCGAACCTCCGGGATCCCACCATCTTGAGGTTGGAGGGGAGGAACCACGCCGCGTCGACGGAGTCGCCACCGGTCCGTTCGGCGGTCAGCGTCCCGACGATCGCATCCGGCCGGCGGACCATCGAGGTGACTCGCACCTCGTACTCGCCGCCGTTGGACGCCATGGTGACGGGGCCGTTCTCGGCGGTCGGCGCGTCGGTCTCGGGCAGGCCGTCGCCGTCGTCGGCGTCGTCCTCCACCACGAGGTGGCCCTGGAACTCGATCTCGACGCGGCGGTTCGCGGCGCGCGCCGCGGGGCTCGTGCCCTCGACGGCCGGTTCGGACTCGCCCCGGCCCTCCTCCGTGAGCGTGTAGCCGGAGCCGAGCGCGGCCTCCAGCCGCTGTGCGACGGCCGCGGCGCGGCGTTCCGAGAGGTTCTGGTTGTAGGCGTCGGAGTCGACGTCGTCCGTGTGCCCGACGACGTGCACCTCGCCGGCATCGGCCTGGTTCATGATCGAGTCGGCCGCGCGGTCGACGACGGCCCGGGCCTTCCCCGACAGCGTGTGCTCGTCGGGGGCGAAGAGGACGTCGGACGCGAGGGTGACCGTCACCTGGTCGCCCTCGGCGGCTGTCGACGACTCCTCGTCGTAGGAGTGGGTGAACGCGCGAATCTTCCGGGTCTCGGCGTCCTCGACGCCGCCGGTCAGGTCGACGGCCGCGGTGAAACCGTCGCCGGCCTCGGTCACGGGGACCCCCAGGGCGGCGCCGAACCGGGGGAACAGCACGTCGGCGGTGTCTCCCTCGGGGGCGGCGAAGACGGCCGTCCCGGTGCCCCGCAGCGCGTCGTCGTCCCCGTCGTTCCCGTCGGCGCGCTCGATCGTCGCGGCGGGGCCGTCGTCGCCCTGGGCGACCGGGTGCACGAGGCCGGCGCCCGTGTCGAAGAGGCGGACGCCCCGGCCGTCCGTGGCGGAGTTGCCGAGCCCGCCGAGGCTCAGCTCGAGCGTGGACCACCTCGGGGAGTCGGACGGGTCGTCGGGTGTGGCCGTGATGTCGTACCGCAGGACGGCGTACTCGCCGTCGGTCTCGATCGGGTGGACGTCGAGGCGCAGCCGCGTCCCGGCCCACGCCGTCTCCACGGGAACGACCCCGTCCGGCGGCTCGGAGCCTTCGGACGGGGTCGCGGGGGTCGGTGCGCCGGACGACGCTCCGCCGTCGGGCACGGGATCCTCAGGGCCGAGGAGCCCGCAGCCTGCCGACAGGCTCACCAGGGTGGCGGTGAGCAGGGTGAGTGCGGTCCGACGCATCAACTTCCTCCGTAGTACTCGGGTGCTGGTCAGCCCTCGCCGCCGCCGCCCTCGCCGCTGATGTTCTTCACGGCCTCGGTGAGCTGCTCGACGATGGCGTCGCCGACCTCCTCGTTGGCGGCGATCACGATGCCGACGATGGCCACGACCAGCAGGACCGCGCCGACGTACTCGACGGTGCCCTGGCCGGACTCGCCGTCGTGCGCGCGGCGGGTGAGGCGGTCGGCGTGAGCCTTGAGTGCCACCTGGGCGGCGACGACCTTCTGCGTGAGCGTGTTCATGACGTCCTCCACGTGTGCGGTTCCTCGGTCAGGCTGCGGAACCCGCCGCAGCACTGATCTGAATCTATGGATGGACGCCCGCCCTTCCCAGGGCGTGAGGTCCCAGGTCAGGGCCTGTCTTGGCTGGGTCTTCGGGCCTACCCCTACCGGGGCCGTGGCCCCGGCGGAGCCACATCACGATGGCCTGGCTCCGCGTCGTGACGCCCAGCTTCGCGAACAGGCTGTTGACGTGGTTCTTCACGGTCTTCTCGGAGACGAACAGGCGCTGCGCCACCTCGCCGTTCGAGAGACCGTCGGCGACGAGATCCATCACCTCCGCCTCACGCGGGGACAGCAGGCTCCGCACGGTGGGGTCGGGGCCGGGTGCGGCGTCGTGGCCGACGGAGGGGGCCCCGGCCGTGACACCGGAGACCACCTGGCTCCCGCCCTGGCACAGGCGCATCGCGTCCACCATGGCCCGGGGTTCGAGCGCACCGTGCACCAGGTACCCGGCGGCCCCGGCGGCGATCGCCTCGGAGACGGTCGCAGGGTCGTCGGTGTGCGTCAGCATCACCACGGTCGCGCCGCCCGCCAGCCGGGGCAGCAGCTCCAGGCCACTCATCGCGGGCATCCGCACGTCCAGGAGCACGACGTCGACCCAGCCGGCGAGCACGTGCGCCACGGCCTCCTCCGGGTCGCCGGTGTCGATCACCGACGTCACGCCCTCGGTGCCCTCCAGGAGCGTTCTCAGCCCCATCCGGATGATCGGGTTGTCGTCCACGGCGAGGATTCGCATCAGGCCACCTCCGCTGTCGGGCCGCGGACGCCGGACGGCACCCGCGGCAGCTGGTGGGAGACGACGCCGGACGCGTCGTCGGCAGGATCGCCCGGCAGCCCTTCGGGCTCGGCGGGCAGGAACACGCGCACGGACGTCCCGCCACCGGGCGCCGGAGCCCAGATGACGTCGCCGCCGCACAGCGCGGCCCGTTCCCGGATGCCGCGCAGGCCGTACCCGCTCGTCGCGGGCACCTCGTCGGGGAGACCGCGCCCGTCGTCGGTGACGAGCAGTTCGGCGGCGGGCCCGGTGGTGGTGACGAGCACGTCGACCCGGGAGGCCCCGGAATGCTTGCGGATGTTCTCCAGCAGCTCGGTGACCACCGCGCGGATGTGCCGCGCGCGGCCGGGGCCGATGATCTCGTCCGCACCCGCGCGGACGGTGACGTCGAGCGGTATCCCGGTGCGTTCCGTCCAGCGGCGGGCGATGTCCGTCACGGGGCCGGTGACGCCGCGGGACTCGTCGCGCAGCTCGCCCAGCGCGCTCCGCGTGTGCCGGTGCGCGGTCTGGACCGCGTCGCTCAGCCCGCGGGCCACGTCGATGGTGGAGGGGGAAGCGCCCTCCCGCGCCAGGCGGTCGGCGAGCCCGCGCGTCGCCAGGGAGAGGCCCGCGAGGTCCCCGGCGACGGTGTCGTGCAGGTCGCGGGCGAGGCGCAGACGTTCCGCCAGGACGGCCCGGTGCTCGCGGGTCGCGGCCAGCTCGGCGGTGATCGTGGCCTGCTTCCGCAGCCGCCGGCCGAGCATCGTGCCGGTCCAGGTCATGACGGCGGTGAGGGTGGCTCCGGAGAACCCGGTGACGAAGCCACGCCACGACGGCTCGAACGCGGTGACCTGGAACAGGCAGAGGGGCACCGCCATGACGAGGCCGAGCCGCAGGCCGGCGAACAGGCCCCAGAGCGCCGCGGTCGCGGCGGCGTAGACCGCCATGAGCGGGGAACCGGCCAGCGGGATCAGGGCGACGACGGCGACGACGATGTCGCCCGCGAGCAGGATGCCGTTCCGGGCGTAGACCCGGCCGCGCGTGTCCCAGTTCAGGGCGGGCACGAACGAGAACGGCGCCGCGAGGACCACGAGGAACACGCCCAGCCAGCCGGCGCCGTCGAGCGTCGCGAGCACCAGGGCGAACGCGAGGACCACGAGCCGCACCTGGCACAGCAGGCGCACAGCGGGCCCGATTGCCCGCTGCGTCGTCAGGTCCATGCCGCGCCGCGGCCGGGCGGCCCCGGAGGCAGGCTCAGAAGATCCCACCGAGCACCCCCGCGTTGGCGATCAGCACCGCCGAGACGATGAGGATCAAGGCTCCCGGCAGGATGGTCACGGTGACCGCGAGCGACACCATCGGCGCCGCGCGGGCGGCCTTCTGCCGCACGTTCTCGGCGTGCTCGCGGCGCACGTCGGCCGCGATCGCGGTGAGCGCCTCCGCCAGCGGCACGCCCAGCTCCTCGGCCTGCAGCAACGCCGTCACGAACGTGCCCACCGCGCGGGACTTGTTGCGCTCGCGCAAGGCCTCGAAGACCTGCCTCCGCGGAGCGCCCACGTTCATCTCCCGCAGCGCGGTACGCATCTCCCCGGCCAGCGCTCCGCCGTGGAACTCGCACACCCGCTCCAGCGCCTGGCGGAATCCCAGACCAGCGGTCACCGTCACGGCGAGCACGTCGAGGAAGTCGGGCAGTTCCTGGTCCACCTGTTGCTGCCGCTTGTTCGCCTCCATCTGCAACCACAGGCGCATCCAGGTGCTGAGCGCCAGGAACAGCACCAGGCCGATCTGCCAGTAGCCCTGGAGCGCGAACAGCAGGCCGAAGAGGATGCCCAGCAGGACGAGCGCCGCCTCGCGACGCACGAACATCGCCAGGGTCACGCCGTCGGGCCGCCCGGCACGGCGAAGCAGCGTGTCCAGCCGCTGGAGGCGGGCCCGGCCGCGCAGCCGCACCGCCGTGCGCTGCAGCGGCGTCCCCAGCGCGTCGAGCACCCCGCCGAAACCGCGTGACCGCTTCACCTCCTCGGGCGCGTACTCGGCCTCGACATCCTCCAGGCCGGTGCTGGTCACCAGCCGGAACCCGGCCATGCCGAGCACGGCGACCCCGGCCGCGGCGAGCGAGATCAGCAGGGCGAACACGTCACACCTCTCCTCCTTCGGGTCCGTGTTCCTGGGGCTCCGTTCCCGGCACGTGCCTCGTTCCTCGGCCCGTACCGTCCACTGCGCCCCACGTCACACCTCCACCTTCGCCAGGCGGCGGACCAGCAGGTAGCCGAACACGAACAGGCCGGTCGCGACGAGCAGCACCACCTGTCCGATCAGGTTCGTGATCATCTCGTCGACCACCCCCGGGCTGAACGCGTTCATCAGCGCCACCGCGCCGAACGCGAGGAAGATGACCGTGTACCCGGAGAACTGGGCGCCGATCGTGGAGGTGACCACCTCCCGGCGCAGCCGCCGCCGCTCCTCCAGCGTGGTCCCGATCCCCGACAGCGCCGTGATCAGGGCACCGCCCGCGCGTCCCTGGATGGACAGGGTCTGCACCAGCACGGACAGCTCCCGCGACGGGAGACGGTTGCTCAGGCTGTCCAGGGCCTGGCGCAACGAGCGGCCGAGCGCCATCTCGGCACTGACCTGCGCCACCTCGGACTTGGCCGGCTCGGGCATCTCGTCCGCCGCCATCTCCAGCGACCGGCGCACCGCCAGTCCCGCCGACGCGCCGTTCGCGAGCAGCCGCGCCAGCTCCGGAAGCTGCGCCACGAAGCGGTCCACGCGCTGCCTGCGGCGCCGCTCCAGCCAGCTCCGCACGGCGACCATGACGATCACCACGGCCAGCACCGCCGTCGCGCGGCCGAACAGCGGGAGCACGATCAGGCCGGCGACGACGGACGCCGTCGCCGTCGCGACGAGGAACATCGACGGCGACCACGCCGGCAGGCCGGAACCGGCGAGCAGCGCCTGCAGGCGCCGCCCCCAGCGGACCTTCTGCAGCCGCTCGTCGAGACGGACGAACACGCCGACGCGCTTCTTGCCGTCCATCTCGGCGGACTCCACGATCCGCCGCTCGATCTCCGCGTTGTTCGCGAGAGTCGCCACGGTCGCCGCCGCCATCAGGAGCGTCACCACCAGCCCTGCCGCCACGAGGAGGAGGGTCATCGCACCTCACCTCCGCCCGAGGCCTGTACGGTCTCACCGGCCCGACGCAGCCGCTCCACGAGGTCCTCCGGTGGCTGCGACGGCACGAACCGGCCGCTCACCACCCGGTCCGGGCCCAGCGGATCGGCCACGAACTCCACCAGCGGCGTCAGCGCGTACTCCTCACGGCGTCGCGACCGCACCGCCTGCACCTCCATCACCCGGCGCGAGCCGTCCTGCGCGCGATCGAGATGGATGACCACGTCGATCGCCGAGTTGATCTGGTCGCGCAGCGTCGTCACCGGCAGCTCGACCTCGCTCATCGACGCGAGCGTCTCCAGCCGGCCCAGCGCGTCCTGCGCGGTGTTCGCGTGCACCGTCGCGATCGACCCGTCATGACCCGTGTTCATCGCCTGCAGCATGTCCAGCGTCTCGCCGCCCCGGACCTCACCGACGATGATCCGGTCCGGCCGCATACGCAGCGCGTTGCGGACCAGATCACGGATGACCACGGCCCCGCGTCCCTCCACGTTCGCCGGGCGGGACTCGAGTCGCACCACGTGCCCCTGCTGCAGCGACAGCTCCGCGGCGTCCTCGATCGTCACGATGCGCTCGTGCTCCGGGATCATGCCCGACAGCGCGTTCAGGAACGTCGTCTTGCCCGAACCCGTCCCGCCCGACACCACCATGTTCAGCCGCGCCCGCACGCACGCGCCCAGCAGAGCCGCCGTGCGCTCGTCGAGCGTGCCGCGGTCCACGAGCTCGCTCATCCGGAAGGGCGTCGGGAACCGCCGGATCGTCAGCGTCGGCCCGTCGAGCGCCAGCGGCGGGATGATGACGTTCACCCGCTCACCGCTGGGCAGCCGGGCGTCCACCATCGGCGAGGACTCGTCCACGCGGCGGTTCACCTGCGACACGATGCGGTCGATCGTCTGGTAGAGCTGGTCCGACGACGGGAACCGCGTCGGCACCCGCTCCACCTTCCCGTACCGCTCCACGAACACGTCCTGCGGCCCGTTGACCATGATCTCGGTGATGGACTCGTCCGCCAGCAGCGGCTCCAGCACGCCCAGCCCGAGCGCGTCGTCGACGATCCGCTGCACCAGCGCGCTGCGCTCCCGGGCCGACAGCACCGGCCCGTCCACCGACAGCATGCGCGACAGCACCCGTTCCAGGCGCACCCTCCGCTGCGGCGGGGCGAGGCGGGAGAGCTCGTCGACGTCGATCTCCTCGAGCAGGCGCTCGCGGTAGACCTTGGCCAGGTCGTTGTCCTCGTCGTGCCGTTCTTCGGCGGCCAGCCGGTCTCGAAGGGCCATGTCAGGTGTCCTCCCCGGTGGGCTCGTCGGTGGGGGCCGGCTCGTCCCCGGCCCCGTCCGGGAGACCGTCGAGGGGGAAATCGGCCGAGCGGGTGAGGGAGACGTCGGTGACCGTCATCTCGCCGAGCCCGAGGGGCGCGGACACGGTGACCCGCACGCGGGCGGTGCCGCCCTCGGTCACCGACTCGGCCTCCTCGAGCTCCAGGCCGTCGGGGATCTGGTTCTCCACCACGGCGTGCCAGTCGTCGCCCTGGCTCAGGGCCCGGGCGCCGTTGCGGGCGGCCTCCTGCGTGATCGACGCCGTCTGCGCGACGGTGATGCCCTGGATCGAGAGCAGTGCGACCAGCAGGACGACGAAGACGACGCCCACCAGCTCGACGGCCGCCTGGCCGCGCTCGCCCACGGTGCGGCCCCGGGGTGCCGGCGTCCCGCCGTCGTCCAGGGCGTCTGCCGCCGGGGTGATGGCGCCCGTGGTCCTGCTTTCCGGGGTGTGGGAAGTCATGTCAGCGCTCCGAGTACACGGGGGCGGTGGACGACGCGGACAGGTCCACGCCGGGAAGAACCGTTCGGACCACGACGCGCACGCTCACCTCGTCGGACGAGATGAGGATGTCGGAGTCGCGGACCGTGTCGCGCATGGCGTCGGGCAGGTGGTCACGGACGTCGTCCCGGACGCGGCGCTCGACCTCCGCGATCCGCTCGGCGTCGTCCTCGGTGTCGTGGTAGCCGACGATGCCGACCGTCCGGGCGCCCTCCTGCGCCGCGGCGCGGGCGGTCAGCAGGCCCGAGGCCCAGCCGATGCCCTGGACGCACAGCAGGATCGTCAGGAGAGCTATGGAGATGAAGACCGGAAGCTCGACCGTCGCCTGGCCGGCCTCCCGGGCGCCGGAGCGGCCGGCCGGAAGGCCCTTCCCCTTCTTTCCGGCCTTCTCCGCCCTCTCCTCCGCCTTGCGGTCGCGGCGGCCCGGCCGGCGGGAGGAGGCAGCCACGAGCGCCTCGACCTCCGTGGGGCCGTCCTGCGTGTCCGACGGCGCGGCCGCGGCCTCCTCGCGCACCGCGGCGGCGCCCACCTCGGCGACGGCCTTGTGCACCGGCGTGGGCGACTCCAGCAGCGTGGCGGTGTTGACCGCGGCGGCGAACGTGGCGCCGCCGTCGGGCACCGTGAACGCGACCGGCCGTTCCACGATGCGCTCGGCGAGCTGGGGGGTGATCTCGTCCTTCGAGGTGCGGCGGTTCAGCACCAGCTCGACCGACGTCGACTGGCGGATGGCCAGGCGCTCCCACTGCGCGATCGCGCGGCGCGCGGACCGCAGCGAGGGGAGGTCGGGCGTGCTGACGAGCAGGACGCGGTCCGCGAACTCCAGGGCGGTGGCGCGGGCCTCGTCGAGGTGGGTCCCGACGTCGAGCACCGCGAGGTCGGACTCGAAGCGGAGGCCCGAGAGGATCGACCGGACGGCGGCGGCCGTGACCTCCTCACCCCGTTCGCCGTCGGCCGGGGCGGGGAGCAGCCGGATGCCTCCCGGCACCTCGTACGTGGTCTCCCGGAGCATGCGCCCGGTGATCTCGCCCTCCACACCCGCCAGGTCGACGACGGAGCGGCGGGTGCGCACCCCGGAATAGGCGGTGAGGTCGCCGGCGCCGACATCGAGGTCGACGAGCGTGGTGTTCCCGGTGCGCCCGGCCCGGGCCAGGAGCAGGGCCAGGACCGATGTGCCGACACCGCCCTTGGCACCGGCCACGGCCACGATCCGCCCGCTGCGGCCGCCGCTGCGTTCCGCGGAGACGGCGGCCTGTGCCACGGCGGACCACGCCGCGACGGCCTCGAACCGGGTCAGGACCTCCTCGAGTCCTGCGGTGCGCGCGATCACCGAGCGGGCGCCGACGTCCATGGCGGAGGCCATCGCGGTGCTCATCTCGGCCGCGTTGTGCGCCTCGACGACCATGACGATCCCGATGAGCGGGACCGCCATGCCGACCGTGCGGGTCAGGGCGTGGCCCCGGCCGTCGTCGGCGGCCTCGTCGATCACGATGAGGCCGACGTCGGGGTGGCGGTCCAGCGCGGTCATGACGCCGGGGCTGTCGGGCACGGCCGCGGCCAGCTCGAACCCGTCGGACTCGGAGAGCACGTGCCCCAGATGGTCCCGGACCTCGTGCGACGCCGTCACGAGCAGGACTTTGGTGGCCATGGTCAGCCCTCCTGCTTCTTCTGGGGCAAGGTGCCGTTGAAGGTCCGCTCCTCGAACGGGATCTCCTCCTCGTCGCCCGCACCGCGCAGGGCGATGCGCATCTTCTCGGAGAAGGTCTCGATGTACGCCAGCGTCAGCGCGTCCTCGGTGCTCAGCGCGAACGTCACCGGCAGGCCCCGGCTCGGGGCGATGTCATCGGGCTCCTCGACGGTGGTGGGGATCCCGACCTCGACGACCAGGACGTTCGACACCCACACCCGGGCGAGGTTCTTGGAGCCGCCGTCCGCCTTCATCGTCGCGATGACGTCCACCCGGTCACCGGGCCGCACCTTGCCCGCGACACCCGTCTCGGCGTCGACGATGACGGCGACCTCGCGGAACCCGGGCTCCACGATCGGGCGTTCGACGAGCATCCCGCTCTGGACCATGGCGCCTCGCTGGTAGGCGGTGGCCGCGACGAGGCCCTCCACCTCGTCCTTGTCGTGGAGCGCGGACTCGGGCGCCCAGCGCTCCGGGACCTCGACCTCCTCCAGCATCGCCGGCTCGATGGGCTCCTGTGCCTCCACCGCGCGGTTCAGCTGCAGCACGGTGGTCATCGGACCGACCTGGGTGCTCACGGTGCGTACGTAGTACAGGACGCCGGCGAAGACGGCGACGGCGAGGACGGAGGTGACGACGAGAAGGAAAACTCCGCGTCGCTGCCGGGGGTTCAATTGACCGCCTCCAAGGGCTCGGTGGTGGGAGTGGATCCTGCGATGCCGCCGCGCGGCCCGGTCCGGGCGGGACGTGCGGCGACATCGCAGAAAAGGCACGACTCCGGGGCGGCGCGGCCGCAGACCTCGCAGGCCGGCCAGTGGAAGAACCCCGAGGCCACGTTGGTGATGGTGGAGGTGAGCGGGGAGGCGAGGCTCGACACCTCGAGCCATCGCGGCGCCGGCCACTCCGCCGCCCTGAGCCCCTGCGGTCCGCCCAGCTCGACGTCGGCGGGGTGGGGGAGCAGGTCGTGCGCCTCGGGCACGACCGGCCGGGCCGACCGGGCGATGACGATGATCTCGCCGTCCGGGATCCCGAGGTGCCCGAGGAACCGCCCGACGGTGCCGCGGCCGGGATCGACCACGAAGGCCGAGCTGGGAAGAAGGCTCCCGGCGTGCTGGCGGAACGTCGGCGCGGGCTTCTCCAGGGACGTCACGGTCGAGACGATGGCCCGCGTGGAGACGTGGGCGAGGACGTCGTCGGCCACGGCGAGGGCCGACGCCGCGGGAAGCGCGGGGGTGGTCAGGCCGGCGAGGACGACGGCCCACGCGGTGACGTGCACGTCGAGATGCAGCAGCGCGAGGCGCTCGGAACCCAGGACCAGCCGTGCGGCACGGGCGACCTTGCGCGCCTCCTCGTCGCGGGTGGCGAGGACGACGTCGTCGACGGGCAGCCGGCGGATCGTGGCCACCACGGAGTCCAGCGTGGGATCCGCCCGGTGGACGGCGGCGTGGACGCCTTCCGGCGCACCGATCGCGACGACGAGCACGTTGTCTCCCTCTTGTTGCCGAACTAGCTTGCTACCGCCATTAACTAGCTCAACGCCGAGCGCGCCCCCGGACGGTACCGTGCGCATGTTTCGGGAAAGTGCAAACTCGTCCTCTGTCGGGCTGCACTGCCGAACATCGAACTGTGACCGGGGCAATTCTGGCGGGTCCATGTTGGATGCTGACGGGCTCGTTGCTGACCGTCAAGCATGTCCGTGGCGGAACGGTCACCGTTTCCAGGAAAGTGAACAGGAGGTGTCGCGGGCGTTTCGCGGCCGGAAAACGATGGCGTCCGCGTCATGGCGGTGCTGACCAGGTGTGGAGGGGGTCTGGTCCGGGTCGTGAACCAGTCACGAAGTGCACACGCTCAGCGCCCGATCGGTCACGGATGGAGGGGCTTTCCGTGAGCCGGGGATGCGTGGTGAGACCCCGTCGGAAGCCGTCCGGAGCCAACCCTTATGCCGGGCCCGGCGGACATGATAAAAAGGCGCACCTCCGATTGAGGAATTGCGCGCGAACCACTCGGCGTGAACAACTGTCCAGGCGCAGAAGGAGAATGCGATGAAGCGGTGCACGCTCATGGTCGACGGGAACCCGGTCGCCGAGGCCGAGGTCGCCGACACGGCGTTGACCCGCGCACGCGGACTGCTGTTCCGGCGAACGTTGCCCGAGGCGCTGATCCTGCGCCCGTGCTCGTCGGTGCACGGCGCGTGGATGCGCGTGCGGCTCGACGTCGCGTTGCTGAGCCGGGAGGGCGAGGTGCTGCACGCACAGGTGCTGCGGCCCTGGGGTGTCTCGGCGATGCGGCGTGGCGCGAAGGAGGTGCTGGAGGCGCCGGCCGGGAGCTTCGAGCGCTGGGGGCTGGGCGTCGGCAGCCGGGTCGCGCTCACGGCCTCTTGACCGGGAGGAGCCGCCGGACTTGGACGACTGCCCGATGTCGTTTCGGCCAGGGCTGAAACGTCATCCGGAGATGACCGTCACAACCCGCAAAAGTGTGTAGATCCTGCGGATGGGGAGATCTCCCCATCCGTATTGTCTGTCTGTGTGTCAGTGCCTCCTAGTAGGGTCAACTTCGGAATCTGAGTGTGGACCAACCAGATTATTCGGACGGGTCGGCAGCAGGCCGCGCGGTGACCGGGTCCCGCGCCCGTGCTGACCACACAACGTTGTAGTCGAGGAGGAGACCTGTGTCCCTGGTGTCACGTCTCATGGAGAACAAGCGCGCGGTCGCGTCAGCAGGTGTCGTCACGATCTTCTCCGGCGCCCTCCTCGGCCTCGCTCTCTGGTACGACGGCGAAGCCACCGCGGAGGTCGTGCTGAACGACTCCGGCATCTGGGTGACCAGGGTGAGCCATGGCGAACTGGGCCGGTACAACTTCGAGGCCGGCTCGATCGACGGGGTCATGGCGACGAACTCCACGACGTTCGACATCTCGCAGGACGGTGGCCGCGTTCTCTTCGACAACGACGGCGCCTCCGAGGCGAGCCCGGTCGACCCGGCCCACCTCCGGCTCGGTGGCACCCTGACCCTGCCGGCGGGCGCGCAGGTGGCCTCGGGTGGTGCCGCGTCGGCCGTGTACGACGGTGACACGGGCCGCCTCTGGGTGCTGCCTTTCGACGGCGCGCCGGCGTTCGACGAGGAGAAGCTCGACCCCACCGCGGAGATCGGCCAGGGCGGCACGCTGGCCGTGGGTACCGACGGCACGGTCTACGTGGCGACGGCTGCCGAGGGCGGCGAACTGACGATCGTCCCGACAAGCGGCCGGGGCACGCCGGGCGAGGTGGAGACCGAGCGCGTCAGCGTCCAGGAGGGTGCGGATCTGCAGGTCTCGGCGGTCGGAGACCGTCCCGTGGTGCTGGATCCCACCGCGGAGACCCTGATCATCCCGGGGGGCGACCGGATCCGTGTCGAGGGCTTCGCCGAGGCGCAGCTCCAGCAGCCGTCGGGTGAGTCGGACACGGTGGCCGTGGCCGTCACCGATGCGCTGATCAGTCAGCCCTTGGACGGCGGCGACGCACTCAAGCAGCCCGCGTCGGGCTCCCCCGCCGCTCCCGTTCAGGTCGGCGGCTGCACCTACGGTGCGTGGTCGACCACCGGCGACGTGATCCGGGACTGTCCAGGGACGGATTCCGACGACCGTCAGACGCTGGAGGGCCTGTCGCCGGGCGCGGTCCTGGAGTACCGCACGAACCGTGGCCGGATCATCCTCAACGACGTGATCGGCGGCAACCTCTGGCTGCCCACCGAGGAGTACCGCAAGGTCGATGACTGGGACCTGAAGGACAACGAGGACGACGAGGGCGAGGAGACGGACTCCCAGGAGACCGTCTTCGAGCAGGTGGACCAGACGGTTGCCGACCGCGACAAGCCGAACAAGCAGCCGCGGCCCGAGGACGACGACCTGGGCGTGCGCGCCGGCCGGACCACGGTGCTCAACGTGCTGGGCAACGACGTCGACCCGGACGGCGACGTCATGACCGCGTCCGTCCTGGACGGGCCGGACGGAAGCACCGGCGTCACCGTGGACCGCGTGCTCGACGGGGCCGCCCTGCAGGCCGACGTGCCGGCGGACGCGACGGGCACGATCACGTTCACCTATCAGGTCGACGACGGCCGGGAGAACGGCACCGCCGAGGCGGACGTCACCTTGACGGTCCGCCCGCCGGAGGAGAACAAGGCTCCCGAACTGATGGCCGATGACGTCTCCGGGCCGGTGCTCAAGGCGGCCCAGGGCGGCACCGCGACGATCAACGTGCTGCCGTACTTCAAGGATCCCGACGGGGACGACCTGTTCCTGTCCACGGCCACGACGAAGGACCCGAACGACGAGGTGCGTTCCCGGCCGGACGGCACGCTCGAGTTCCTCGACGGCGGTGGCGCGACCGGGCGCAAGATCGTCGACATCACGGTGTCCGACGGCGAGGGGGCCATCGCCAAGGGTCTCGTGAACGTGCAGGTCGAATCGGACAACCAGCCGCCGATCCCGGTGCAGGACCACGTGACGACGTTGGTGGGCGATCCCGTCACGGTGCGCCCCCTGGCGAACGACTCGGACCCGGACGAGGACCGGCTCCGGCTGGTCGAGGTGGGCGACGCCGAGTCGGTGGAGATCACGCCGAACCACACGGCGGGCGCCTTCCGGTTCGTCAGTGAGAAGCCGGGCTCGTACGACATCCCGTACTACGTCAGCGACGGCCCCAACCCCACGGTGACCGGCCTGGTGCGGGTGGATGTGCTCGAGCCGCCGGACGATGCGGGCAAGCCGGTGGTGGTGTCCGACCAGGCACTGCTGCCCAAGGGCGGCGAGGGCCTGGTGGACGTGCTCGCGAACGACACCGATCCCGCCGGTGGCGTGCTCGTGGTTCAGGAACTGGACGTTCCCGAGGACTCCGGTCTCACCGTGGCGGTGCTGGACCATCAGGTGCTGAAGATCACCGAGAACCGTCGCCTCGAGTCCACGGTGACGATCGGTTACACCGTGTCGAACGGCGAGGCCGCCGCGGACGGCCAGGTGCATGTCGTGCCCATCCCGACGTCGGAACGCCTCCGGCCGCCGGAGGCGGGAGCCGACGAGGTGGACGTGCATGTCGGCGACACCGTGACGATCCCCGTGCTGAAGAACGACTCCCATCCCGACGGCCTGCCGATCGAGCTCGCCACGGACCTGGTCGAGGAGCCGGCCGCCGACCTGGGCGAGGGGTTCGTGTCCGAGGAGGTGGTGCGTTTCAAGGCGGGTGACGAGGCCGGGGTGGCGCATGCCGTGTACGAGGTGAGTGACCCGAACGGGCAGCGTGACTCGGCGCAGATCACGATCAACGTGCGCGACGACGAGAAGAACGCCGCGCCGCAGTTGCCGGACGTGACCGCGCGGGTGCTGTCCGGTGGCACGGTGCGCATCGATGTGCCGCTGGACGGGATCGATCCGGACGGCGACTACGTCATGCTGTCGGACATCTCGGGTGCGCCGACGATGGGCCGGGCCCGGATCACCGACGGATTCATCGACTTCGAGGCGTCGCCCGACGCCGTCGGGACGGACACGTTCACCTACAGCGCGACAGACACACGCGGCGCCGTGGGCATCGGCACGGTCCGGGTCGGCATCGCGCCGTTGCCCGAGACCAACCAGAAGCCCGTCGCGCAGGACGACGAGACGCTGGTGCGTCCGGACCGCACGGTGGCGATCGACGCACTGGCGAACGACACCGACCCGGACGGCGACGAGATCGGCCTGGTGGAGTCCCTGTTCGGCAGCACCGGAGACCTCGATCCGGCCGTCGTCGACGACCAGGTGATCGTGACCGCGCCCTCCGAGGCGGGGGAGCACCCCTTCTACTACGGCATCCAGGACTCCTACAAGGCGCGGGCGCAGGCGGCCATCACGGTCAAGGTGTCCCGGGACGCCCCGCTCCTGCCTCCGGTGGCGAACGACGACGTCCTGTCGATCCCGGACGTGGTCGGCAAGGATGCCGTCACGGTGGACGTGCTGGCCAACGACGTCGACCCGGACGGTGTCGCCGCCGACCTGGAGGTGAGCCTGGGTTCGGACGCGGGCGCCGCCACCCTGACAGACGACGGCGGGATCACGGTCCCGATGGAGCCGGACCTCCAGATCATCACGTACACGGTCACGGACATGGACGGGCTGGAGTCGAGCGCGTTCATCCGGGTTCCCGGTGACTCGCTGACCCCGCACCTCAAGCCGGGTCTGGACCCGCTGGAGGCCATCAGCGGCGAGCCGCTGGAGATCGACCTGAACGAGTACGTCGTGGTCGAGGAGGGCCTGGAGCCGCGCATCACGGAGGAGTCCACCGTGAGTGCCGTGGAGGGATCCGTCGAGGTCACGGGTCTGGCGGGCATGACCTATGTCTCCAAGAAGGACTACATCGGCCCGGCGTCGGTGAGCTTCGAGGTGACCGACGGCGACAGCCCGGAGGACCCTGACGGTCGCAAGGCGACCCTCACGCTCCCCATCGAGGTCAGGGCGAGGGACAACCAGCCGCCCGAGATCACGGGCAGCCCCGTGCTGGAGGTGCCGGCTGGCGACGAGGGCGCCGTCGACCTGGCGGCCTATGTCCGCGACCCGGAGAACGACGAGCTCACGTTCGACGTGGAGGGCGGTGGTGACGGCCTGGCCGCCTCGGTGCAGGGCAGCACCGTCACGGCCCAGGCGGAGCCGTCGGTCACCAAGGGCGCCTCGCAGACCATCCCGTTCACCGTGACCGACGGTCACACCGATCCGGTCCGGGGCGACCTGACGGTCCAGGTCGTGGCCTCGAACCGGCCGCTGGCCGTCACGGGCGACGACGTGGTGGACGGTGCGCACGAGGGCGTGGCGGAGAACGTCGCCGTGCTGGTGAACGACACCAACCCGTTCCCGGAGACGCCGCTCGAACTGTTCGGCGTCCCGGTCGTCGAGACGGGAAGCGGAACGGCCACCTACAGCGGCGACCAGGTCGTCGTCACACCCGACGAAGGCTTCCACGGCGCGATGCGCGTGAAGTACACGGTGCAGGACGCCACCAAGGACCCGGACCGGCAGGTCGACGGTGTGGTGAACCTGACCGTGCTGGGCAAGCCGGAGGCCCCGCGCGCGCCGCGCGTGGAGGAGGTGCGGTCGGAGACCGTGGTGCTGACGTGGGACGAGCCGAACAACAACGGTGCGCCGATCGAGAGCTACACGGTGACGTCCTCGCAGCAGGACGAGCAGCAGTGCCCCACCACCACCTGCACCTTCTCGGGCCTGACGAACAACGTGACGTACACGTTCACGGTGCAGGCGGAGAACGAGGTCGGGCTGGGCGAGGCCTCCGCTCCGTCGCAGGAGGCGCGTCCGGACGAGAAGCCGGACCAGCCGGCTCCCCCGGAACTGGACTTCGGCGACCAGGCGCTCGACGTGACGTGGGTCAACCGGACCTACACGGACCGGTCGCCGATCGACTGCGTGAACCTGGAGATCTCGCCGGCACCGCCGAGCGGCCCCATCCAGAAGGAGTGTCTCCAGGGCACCAGCACGACCTGGGAGGGACTGGAGAACGGCACGGCGTACACGGTGCGCGTGCAGGCCGAGAACAAGGCGCCCGACCCGTCGGAGTGGTCCGACCCGTCGGCGCCCGAGGTGCCGGCCGGTCCGCCGGAGCAGCCCGCCGCGCCCACCGCGACACGCGTGAACACCAACCTGGGTGGCCAGGTCGAGGTGAGCTGGACCGCCCCGGCGAACAACGGTGACGCGATCAAGGACTACGACCTCGACATCCTGCAGGGCGGGTCGGTGGTCCGGACGCTCCCGGACATCGCCGGGACCAGTCAGACGGTGCAGAACCTGGACACCGACAAGAGCTACACGTTCCAGGTGACGGCCCGGAACAAGGCGGGCAATTCCGAGAGGAGCCCGCAGTCCAACGCCGTCCTGCCGCACGGCACCCCGGACCGGCCTGGCACGCCGAGCGCCCAGCTGGGCAGCAACACCAGCGGACAGGCGGACGTGAGCTGGGGCGCGATCGGTGACTTCCGCGGCACGGGCGGGTACTACGAGGTGCGGGCGAACCAGGCGAACCCGAAGGGCCCGATCACCGGCACGTCGTACACCTACCAGGGCCTGTCAAACGGCACCGCCTACACGTTCAGCGTGCGGGCCTGCAACGCCCAGGGTGCGTGCTCCGCCTGGTCCGGGGAGTCCAGCCCGGCCGTCACCCCGTACACGGTGCCCGGCACGCCAGGGGTCACCTGGCACCGGTCCGGCAACGGCCAGGGCGGGTACTTCACGGTGCGTGGCCCGGGTTCGGACGGCGGACGTGCGGTGCAGCGGATCGAGTGGCGGGCCTCGGGCTCGTGGAGCAACTCGGGGACGATCCAGCAGGGTGGCTGGCCCACCAACATCACCGTCGGGAACAACGGCTACGACAGGACGTACACGCTCCAGGCGCGTGCGTGCAACGTGGCCGGCTGCGGTAGCTGGGCATCGGCGACCGGCACCACCGTGTCGGCACCTGATCCGCAGGCGACCGTGGTGCACGGCTCCCGGGTCAACAACAGCGACTGCCGCCACTCGTCCTGCGCCCGCTACAAGGTGAACTACAGCGACTTCCCCCAGGGCAGCCACCGGGTGGAGTGCTGGTCCGGCACCAACCCGACCACTCCCGGCTGGCACAACATCATCGACGGGAGCACCAGCCCGGGAGGCGCCGGTGAGACGCGGACCTTCGGCGGGACCGGCTCGATCGAGCTGCGGTGCTTCTACGGCCATCCCGGTACCACGGTCGGTGTGGTGATCGACGGCAAGGACGTCTACTCCAGGTCGACCTGGTAGGCGCACGGTGAGGCCGGAAGACGGCAAGGCAGAGCACGACACGATCTCCATGAAGCGAGGAAGTAAGAACACATGAGCACCAGCACGATGACACCGGAACAGGCGGCCTGGTTCGCACAGACCTTCGATCGTCTGGTCGGCAACGTCGGGCAGGCGGTGCTGGGGAAGTCCCAGGTCATCCGACTGGCTCTGACCTGCATGCTCGCCGAGGGCCACCTCCTGCTGGAGGACGCCCCCGGCACCGGCAAGACGGCCATGGCCCGTGCGATCGCCGCGTCCGTCCAGGGCTCGCACAACCGCATCCAGTTCACCCCGGACCTGCTGCCGTCCGACGTCACCGGCGTGACGATCTACGACCAGAACACCGGCAAGTTCGACTTCCACAAGGGCCCGATCTTCGCGTCCATCGTGCTGGCCGACGAGATCAACCGCGCCTCGCCGAAGACGCAGTCGGCGCTGCTCGAGGTCATGGAGGAGGGGCAGGTCACGGTCGACGGCGTGCGGCACTCCGTGGGCGACCCGTTCATGGTCGTCGCCACGCAGAACCCGATCGAGCAGGCCGGTACCTACCGCCTGCCCGAGGCCCAGCTCGACCGCTTCCTCATGAAGACCTCGGTGGGCTACCCGGACCACGCCTCCACCGTCGAGATCCTCCAGGGCTCCTCGGTGAAGGACCGAAGCCTGGCGCTGCAGCCGCTGATCACCACCAAGGCGGTCACGGAGATGTCCGCCCTGGCGCACACCGTCTACACGGACACCGCAGTGCTGGAGTACGTCTCCCGCCTCGCCGAGGAGACCCGCAACGCGCCCGAGGCCCGCATCGGCGTCTCGGTCCGCGGTGCCCTCGCGCTGGTGCGCTGCACCAAGGTGTGGGCGGCCGCGCACGGCCGCAACTACGTGCTGCCCGACGACGTGAAGGACCTGGCGCAGCCCGTGTGGGCGCACCGCTTCGTGCTCGACCCCGAGGCGGAGTTCGCCGGCGCGCAGCCGGACATCATCCTGGGCCGCATCCTGTCCGACGTCGCCGCTCCGCAGGAGCGTGTGTCCGCATGACGACGACGGCGACCCGGCCGCCCGTCACCACCAGCACGACGCCGCAGCCGGGATACGGGAAGCGGACCGAGGTGCCGAACGGCCTCGGTGCGCGTGGCGCGAGTGCCGGACGTGCCGTCCGGCGCGGCCGGCTGGCGCTCGCGGGAGCGGTCGGGCGCGGGCTGTCCACGGTCCGCGAACGGCTGCGCCCGCTGACCGAGGCCTTCAGCGGCTTCGGCCTGGCCGTGCTGGTCACCGCCGTAGCGGCCTGGGTGGCAGGCCTTCTGCTCTCCTGGGTGGAGGTGCTGATCGCGGCGGTGGTGCTGACCGTGACCCTCGTCGCGGCGAGCGCGTTCGTGCTCGGCAGGTTCCGCTACACGGTCGTGCTCGACCTGGCGCAACGGCGCGTGACCGTCGGGGAGCGCGCCGTCGGCCGCCTCGACGTGCGGAACGAGGCCCGCCGTCCGGTGCTGCCGTCGGTGATGGAGCTCCCCGTCGGTACCGGGACGGCCGCGTTCCCGGTCCCCCGCCTGCGCGGCGGGGCCGCGCACGAGGAGATCTTCACGATCCCCACGAGGCGCCGCAGCGTCATCGTGGTGGGCCCCGTGAAGTCGGTGCGCGCCGACCCGCTGGGGCTGCTGCGCCGCGAGGTCACGTGGACCGAGCCGGAGGAGCTGTTCGTGCACCCGCAGGTGAAGAACCTGATGGGGTCGAACACCGGCTTCTTCAAGGACCTGGAGGGGCGGGTCACCCAGGACATCTCCAACTCGGACGTGTCCTTCCACGCGCTGCGTGACTACGTGCCCGGTGACGACCGCCGCCACATCCACTGGAAGACGACCGCGCGGACGGGCCAGCTCATGGTCCGTCAGTTCGAGGAGACGCGGCGCTCGCACCTCGCCGTGCTGCTGAGCACGCGGGCCCAGGACTACGCGAACGAGGAGGAGTTCGAGCTCGCCGTCAGTGTCTGCGGCTCGCTGGGTCTCCAGGCCATCCGCGAGGACCGTGGCGTCACGGTGATGGTGAACGACGCCGGCACCCTGCGCGGGGACCACCGCACGCGGCTGCTCGACGACCTGTCCAGGATCGAGCTGACCTCGACGAGGACCACCCTCGCCGACCTCGCCCGGATCGCGGGCACCACGATCAACGACGCGTCGGTGATGTCCTTCATCACCGGCAGCCTCGTCACGCCGACCGAACTGCGCTCGGCCTCCGCACGCCTCCCCGTGGGCGTGCAGGTGATGGCGATCCAGTGCGTGCCCGGGGCCTCCCTGTCCCGGCACGCCATCGCCGAGCTCGGTGTGCTGACGCTCGGCAAGCTCGGCGACCTGCCGCTCGCGCTGCGAAAGATGAGTGAGGGATGAGCCACGACGAGACCACCCGCGGCGGAGCGCGCCGCGGGATCAGCCCCGACGGCCACCGGCCGTCCGGCCTCACCGGGTCGAGCACGCGGGGCGGCGGCACCACGCGGCGTGCCGACGACGCGCGCCCCCGCGCGCTGAAGAAGGGCGCGTGGTTCGACCTCGGCGCCCTCGCCGTGATGTGCGCGATGATCATCATCGGTTTCGGTCCCGTCTGGGGGACGCCGGGATACCTGGTGCCCGCCGTCGGCGGCACCGTGCTCGGCCTGTTCATCGCCTGGCTGTGCGCGTGGCGCCGGTGGCCCGCCGTGACGGTCGCCGCGCTCGCCGTCGTCGGCTACCTGGTGTTCGGCGCGTCGCTCGCGCTGCCCCGCGACGCGATCCTCGGGTTCGTCCCGAGCCTGACCACCTTGCAGGACCTCCTGCTCGGCGCGATCCAGGGCTGGAAGGCCTTCGTCACGACGGTCCCGCCCCTGTACTCGTTCCCCGACCTGGCGGTCGTGCCGTATCTGATGATGCTGCTCGTCGCGCTCGTCGCGGCGACGATCGCGCTGCGCGTGCGGTACGCGGCCTGGGCGATGCTGCCGATCGTCCTGGGCTTCGCCGGGGTCATCCTGCTCGGCACCCTGGAGACCGCGCTGCCGATCGTGCAGGGCCTCGTGATCGCCGTCGTCGGGCTGCTGTGGGGCGGCGTCCGCGCGATGGGCGCCAGGGTCGGCACCCACTCGATCAGCACCGAGCAGAGCCGTGAGGCCACCCGGCGCCTGCTCTGGTACCGCGTCCGCACGGGCGCGATCATCCTCGGCGTGGCGGGTGTCGCCGCCGGCTTCGCGGGTCCGGCGCTCCTGCCGGACAGCCCGCGTACGGTGCTGCGCGAGGAGATCGTGCCGCCGTTCGACGTGCACGAGTTCTCGACGCCGCTCGCCTCCTTCCGGCACTACGCCAAGGACGAGAAGGAGACCGAGATCCTCCGGGTCACCGGCCTTCCCGAGAACGGCCGGATCCGTCTCGCCACCCTCGACGAGTACGACGGCGTCGTGTACGACGTCGCCGGCGAGGGCGGGGCGACCGGTGTCTTCACGCGGGTCGGCCAGGAGATCGTCACCGCCGCGCAGGGCGACCCGGCGACGATCGAGGTGACGTCGCTCGCGTACGACGACGTGTGGGTGCCGGAGGTGGGCGATCTCTCCGGGGTGACCTGGACCGGCTCGCGTGCCGCGGACCAGGGCGTGGGTACCTACTACAACAACGAGACGGGGACGGCGGTGACGCTCGCCCGGGTGCGGGAGGGCGACACGTACCAGCTCGACACCCTGCTCACGACGCACCCGTCCGAGGAGGATCTGGCCCACGCCAGGGTGTCCGAGGTCGAGCTCCCGAAGACCGCGAGGGCGGCCCTCCCCGCCAACGTCTCCTCCAAGGTCGCGCAGTACATCGGTGAGGAGACCGAGCCGGCCGCCAAGCTGTTCCTCATCCGGGACGCGCTGGAGGCGGGCGGCATCCTGTCCAGCGGCCTGGAGGGGCAGCCGCCGTCGCGCCCCGGTCACGCCGCGGAGCGGATCGACAACCTGCTCGAGAACGACGACATGATCGGCGACGAGGAGCAGTTCGCCGTCGCGTTCGCCCTGCTCGCCCGGCAGACGGGCATCCCCGCGCGGGTCGTCATGGGCTTCGCGGAGGACGAGGAGTCCGAGCGTGCCGCCGGCGAGGAGTGGCTCGTGCGCGGCGAGGACGTGAGCGCCTGGATCGAGGTGCCGTTCGAGGGCTACGGCTGGGTCCCGATCGACGTGGACCCCGACGAGGACACGAAGATCCAGCCCGAGCCCCAGACGCAGGAGGTCCCCAAGCCCCCGGTCCTCCAGGAGCCCGAGCCCCCGGAGGAGCCGGAGCAGAACAAGGCCGGCAGCGTGGAGGACGAGGAGCGGGACGAGGCCGACAACGAGGGCTTCGACTGGGCGATGTTCCTGACCATCCTGCTCGCCGTCGCCATTCCGCTCGCACTGGTGCTGCTCCCGATCCTGCTCATCCTCGCGCACAAGGCGCGCCGCCGGACCCGCCGGCGTACCGCCGAGGAGCTCGCGGACCGCTTCAGCGGTGGCTGGCACGAGGTGGTGGACGCGGTCACCGACATGGGCACCTCCGTGCCCCGGTCGGCGACGCGGCGCGAGGGCGCGGGACTTATTGCGACAAAGCACGAGGCGCCAGGCACCCTTAAGCTTGCGCATCGGGCCGATGCCACGGTGTTCAGCGGAAGGCAACCGACACAGGCCGAGGTCGACACCTTCTGGGAGGAAGTGGACACGTTCATCGGCGGCCTACGCTCTTCCGTGGGTACCCGGCAGAGGATCGCCGCGGCGCTGTCGTTGCGTAGCGTTCGCGCGCGCATGGCGGGAGGACGCGGCATGCGGGGCGTCCTGCAGGACTTGGTGAAGCGAGGCTCGAGGGAGAACCGATGACGGACGTGGTGTGCGGCGGCTGCCTGTCGCGCCAGGCCGAGGGGACGCAGTACTGCGGCGTGTGCGGGCGCGAGTTCCCGCGGACCGGCAGGCCCGTGGCCGAACAGCGGCCCGGACCGCAGAGTGCTGTCCAGCAGATGGCGGGCGGTGGGTACGGCGTGTCCCAGGGCGGCCAGGATCTGCCGTACCACCACGGCGCGTCTCGCATCGACGACGAGTTCCACACCGGGACGTTCGTTCCCGCGCGCGACCCTGGACCTCTGCCCGAGCCCGAGCCCGTGTACGCGCACGTCGGCAGGCGGATCGTCGCGTGGTTGCTCGACGGCGCCGTGGGCAGCGTGCTCTTCGGGGCCGTGTACGGGATCGCCCTCGTCATCGCGCAGCCGCCCGAGGGCGTGATCGCCATCGACGAGAACGAGCAGCGGGCCATGCTCACCACGCTCGTCGCGGGTCTCTGGGGCGGCCTCGGCCTCATGTTCCTGTGGAGCCTGTCCATGTGGATCTGGGAGGGCAGGTCCGGCAAGACCCTCGGCAACCTCGCGCTCGGGATCCGCACCGTGTCGGCCGCCGACCAGGAGCCGGTCGGCTTCTGGCGCATCCTCCTGCGCATGCTGGTCGTCGGCGCCGGCAGCCTGGCGTGTGTCGTCGGCGCCTGGGTCGTGCTGCTCAGCCCGCTGTGGGACAAGAGCGGTCGCAAGCAGGGCTGGCACGACAAGGCGGCGGGCACCGTCGTGATCGACGCCACGAAGAAGCCCGTGCCGGTGGTGGAGGGCTTCGACCCGGACTCCCGGCCTCGTGCGCCGGGCCGGGAACCCTCCGGTCCGGGCACCGCGGGCCGAAGCGCTCCCGCCCCTGGCACCCCGGCCCCCGGCACCCTGGCCCCTGGCACCCCGGCCCCGGGCTCGCCGGTGACACCGGGCGGCCAGGCGAGCCCGGGCGCGCTGCGCGCGGCGGGCCAGGCGCACACCGCCGCGTCGTCCGCGGGGCAGGCGCCCGCCTTCGACCCGGCGGGGCAGTCCGGACAGCAGCCCTCGGCGTCCTTCAGCCCGCACGGTTCACCCGCCCCGGCACGACCTGACCCCTGGTCCTTCCCCAAGGCCTCGGGGCCGTCGTCCGGCGACGGCCTGATCACGGACGTGCCGGGGAGCCCGGCGGGTCCGTTCCCGCCCGTGTCCGGTCAGCCGGGCCAGGATCCGTCGTCCCGGCAACGGCCGGGCCGGCATCCCGCGGCCCAGCCGCAGCAGCCGATGCTGCCCGGCGCGCCGCCGTCGTCCCCGCCCGAGGCCGGGCCGCCGACGACGGCGTCCACGCCGTCGCCCCCGGCGACGCCGAACTCCCCGCTGCCGATCACCGCCGCGAACACGATTCCGGACCATCCGGTGCTGGAGACGTCGCCGTACCCGCCCATCTCGCAGCCGCGGCGGCGCGACTCGCAGCCCACGCGCATCGACGGTCCGGGCCGGCGGCAGGCCCCGCACGGCCAGGCGTCACGTGGCCACCAGGCGGCCCCGCAGCGTCCGGACCCGGGCGGGACCCGCGCCGAGCAGGTGCCGGACGAGACGGTCATGCAGTTGCCGACGGGATCGAGCGGGGCGATGGAACCGCCGCCGGTCCTGGGCGCGGTGCTGGAGCTGGAGTCGGGCGAGATGGTCCGCGTGGACGGCCCCACCCTGGTGGGGCGCAACCCGCAGGCGCCGGGCAGTTCCGGGGTGCGTCTGGTCCAGCTTCCCGACCCGACACGTTCCGTCTCGAAGAATCATGCCGAGCTCGGTGTGGACTCGGCGGGACTCTGGCTCACGGACCGGGGCTCGACGAACGGCACCGTGGTCTCGGTGCCGGGACTTCCCCCGCGGGTCGCGGAGGCCGGGGCGCGGGTGCGCGTCCCGGTCGGGTCGACGGTCCATTTCGGGGACCGGCGCGTCGTCGTCCACTCAGGGGCGGAGGGGTGAGCTCCGACAACCGGCCGTCGTTGATGTGGGGTGCCGCATCCGATCGGGGCCGGCGCCGGAAGATCAACGAGGACGCCTACCTGGCCGAGAACGGGGTGTTCCTGGTCGCGGACGGGATGGGCGGGCACGACGCCGGGGACATCGCCAGCGCGACCGCGCTCGGCGCACTCAGCTTCCTGCTCGAGGCGGAGACGATCGAGCCCGAGCTGGTCGACGTCCTGGTGGACGTCGCCCAGAAGGAGGTGCGGGCCATCGAGACCGGCCCGAAGGGCCGCGGTGCCGGTACCACCCTCACGGGGGCCGTGCTGGCGTACGTCGACGGTGCCCCGTACTGGCTCGTCGTCAACGTCGGGGACTCACGGACCTATCTGCTCTCCAACGGTGAGCTGGAACAGATGAGCGTGGACCACTCGGAGGTCCAGGAGCTCGTCGACGCCGGCATGCTCACGGCCGAGGAGGCCCGCCATCACCCCCGGCGCAACGTGATCACCCGGGCGCTCGGCGGGCCCGACGAGGCCGACGCGGACTTCCGGTATGTTCCGGTCGAGGCGCACGAGCGGATCCTCGTGTGCTCGGACGGCCTGACGGCCGAGCTGGACGACGAGCAGATCCGCGAGATCCTGCTCGCGATCCCCGATCCGGGGAACGCCGCCCAGGAACTGGTCGACCGTGCCCTCGAAGCAGGCGGTCGCGACAACGTGACGGTGCTGGTCGTGGACGTGACGGGAGTGCCCCACGACACCGACGGCGTCACCGCCGAGCGCGAGCACGACGTGGTGCCGGGGGGCAGACGACTGATGGAAGACACGCAACCACGAAGCGGCGGATGACCGAAGCGCCGGAGGGACCGAGATGACTGTGCACTACACCGAGGGACCTGCCCGCGCGGTGATCCGGGGCGAGACCGTGGTGGTCCTCCCCGACAGGGCCGACGACGCCCTGCTCACCGAGCTCTGGGCCGAGCTGGCCGAAGCCCCCGACGGCGTCGCGGCCGCGCTCGGCGTGCTCACGTCGGTGCCCGGCGGCCTGCGCGCCGTGCCTCCGTTCGCGGTGGTCTCCGTCCAGGCCACGGGAGCCGCGCACGTGGCCGTGCGCGGCGTGGGCGTGGACGTGACCGTGACGACTGCCGGCGGGCCGGTCCAGGTGACCGGACAGGACGTCGTGTCGTGGTCGGAGCGCGTCATCGAGGAGCCGACGGCGTTCGTGGTGGGGACTTCGACGGGCCGTGCCGACACCGGGCCGCCCCTGTCCGACGGCGGGTTGCCGGCCGAGTCCGCGGTGGTGCCGGTGGCCGCGGTGCGCCGGGTCCTCGTGGAGGACGCCCCGGACGACTCGCCCGCCGGATCGCCGGCGTCGGAATCGCCGGCGTCGGAATCGCCGGGGACCGGCTCCGCCGCCGCCCCGGAGCTGGACGAGGCCTCCGTGTTCGCGCGGATTCCGGGTGTCAAGAGCTCCCCGCCCGTCCCACCGCCCCCGGGTCCCGATCCGGGTCCGGCCGAACCCGCCGTGAGCCCGGACGCGGGGTCGACCGTCTCGTTCGCCCCGCCCACCGAGCCGTCGTCGGACAGCCCCGTGCCCGAGGCGACGCAGATCGGCGGCGACGACGAGTACGAGCACCTCTTCGGCGAGACGATCATGCGCAGCGTCGAGGACGCCGCCGTGCGCGTCCCGGAGGAGGACGAGGAGGAGGCCCAGAACGAGAGCTCGCCCGGGTCCTCCGCCGTCCCGTGGGTGGCGCCCGCGCCGGCGGCCGAGCCCGCGGGATCGCACGCCGCGCCGGCGCCCGCCGACGGAGCGGGCGAGGCCTGGGAGGCGCCGAGCCTGATCTCGGAGATCCCCGGAGGTTTCCCGGGAGCGGTGCCGGGCGAGACGCCCGCCGCCGCGCATCGCGCCGCCGCCGTGAACGACGCCGGGGCGGAGGAGCCGGACGACCACGACGGGCACACCGTGATGCAGTCCGACCTCGCCGCCCTGCGGGGCCCCGGTGTCGCGTCGTCCCCGACGCCCGCCGTCGAGCCTCCACCGGTCTCGGGCGGAGTCCAGATCCTTGCCGTCACCTGCCCGAACGGCCACGCGAACCCGCCGGCGCGACCCACCTGCCGCACCTGCGGCGAGGACCTGTCGGGCGAGCCGTCCACCGCGGCGCGCCCGCCGCTGGGCCGCCTCGTGGTGACGACCGGGTCGGCGCAGGCCGGTGCCGCCGGTGCGCGCGGGGAACAGATCATCCAGCTGGACCGCGGTGTGATCGTCGGACGCCGTCCGCGGACCTCCACGACGTCCGCCTCGGAGATACCGCGGCTCGTGACCGTCTCGAGCCCCAACCAGGACATCTCCCGCTCGCACCTGGAGGTGTCGCTGGAGGAGTGGCACGTCCTCGTCGCGGACATGGCCACCACGAACGGCACCACCCTGATCCGTCCCGGTCAGCCGCCGCGCCGCCTCCACCCGAACGAGAAGGAGATCGTCGCGGACGGCGACGTGATCGACCTGGGTGACGGCGTCACCCTCAAGTTCGAGGGGATCTGGTGAAGCTCCGGATTCCCCGCTGAGCACACGGTGTCCGCGGGGTCCACGCCCCAGAGCCCCGCAGTCCCGGTGCACTCGCCGAGTACCAACCCGAAAGGAACCGAGTGAGCAGCAAGCGAGCGCCGTCCGCGCCGCCCCAGATCGATGGCTACGAGTTCAAGAGAGTCATCGGTTCGGGCGGCTTCGCGGATGTGTTCCTCTACGAGCAGCGCCGCCCGCGTCGCCAGGTGGCGATCAAGGTGCTGCTCAAGGAGTGGTCGAGCGCCACCCAGCGGGAGACGTTCGACGCCGAGGCCGACCTCATGGCCACGCTCGGCAACCACCCGTCCATCGTGACGATGTACGAGGCGTCGACGGCTGGGGACGGCCGCCCGTACCTCGCGATGGAGTTCTGTTCGCGGCCGAACCTCGGGGCGCGGTACCGCAGCGAGCGGTTCTCCGTGGCCGAGGCGCTGCGTACGACGATCCAGATCGCCGGGGCGGTCGAGACGGCGCACCGTCTGGGCATCCTGCACCGCGACATCAAGCCCGCGAACATCCTGGTCACGCAGTTCGGCCACCCGGCTCTGACGGACTTCGGCATCGCGTCCACGGTCGACCAGGCGTCGGCGGCCGAGGGCATGTCGATCCCGTGGTCACCGCCGGAGTCGTTCCAGGACCCGCCGGTCAGCGGGATCGCGACGGACGTGTGGGGCCTCGCCGCCACCTGCTACACCCTGCTGGCCGGCCGGACCCCGTTCGAGGTGCCGGGCGGGTCGAACCGCTCGGCGGACCTGATCGCCCGGATCGAGACGGGCCCGCTGCCGGCGCTCGGACGCAACGACGTGCCGCCCTCGCTGGAGCGCGTGCTGGCCACGGCCATGAGCAAGCGGCCCGCGTCGCGGTATCCGACGGCGCTGGCGTTCGCCCGCGCGCTGCAGCAGGTCCAGGTCGAGATGTCGCGCGACATGACGACGATCGACATCCTCGACGAGTCCGGCCAGATGCATCAGGAGGAGGACGACGAGCAGGACGGCACCAGGTTCCGCAACGTCGTCTCGATCGATCCGGGCCAGCAGGTGCCGTCCGCCCCCGTGCCGACGGCAGGGCCCGGCAACGGCTTCGCGCCCGCGGCCCCGCCCACGGGCGGCTTCGGCCCGCCGCCGGGTGCGGGTGCGCCGGCGCACACCGGGGCGCCGTCGCCGTCCGTGAGCCGTGGCTCGGCGCCCGACCTGCCCTTCGTCTCGGGCGACCGCTCCGGCGTCGGCACCGTCGAGGAGACGGTGGCGCGCACGTCGCTGCCCGCCGGGCAGCGGGGAGCCCAGGAGTACGTCGCGCCGGCGCCGCAGGAGGAGGAGCCGCGGCCCAGCCCGTGGCGGCTCGTCGCGCCGATCCTGGGTGTCGTCGCGCTCGTGGGCATCGGGATCCTCCTGTTCCTGCTGCGGCCGTGGGAGGGCGTGGACGACGGCGGGGACCCGCCGGTCGCCGAGACGGGCGCGGGGGAGTTCGGTGACGACATCGTGCCGAACTACCTGGCGCCCCCGCTCCAGGTCTCGGCCGAGCCGGACGGCGACCAGGTCGTCGTGACCTGGGAGAAGCCGAACGCCTTCGAGGAGGGTGACGAGTTCGGGTACCTGGTGCGGAGCCTGTCCGAGGAGACCCCGATCTACCAGTCCGTGGGCGGCGAGACCACGGTCACCGTGCCGCGGGAGCCGGGCGACACGTGCGTCGACGTGGTGATGATGCGCGGCAACCAGGTGTCGGACCCGGCGGATGTCTGCGTCGCGCCCGCGGGGGCGGACGGATGAGCTCGCTGTCGATCGAGTTCTGCGGCGAGTGGTTCCGCCCGGAGGGCGACAGCCAGACCTTCGACATCGGCCGTGAGGGGAACCTCGCCGTCGACGACAACCCCTACCTGCACCGCCGCTTCCTGCGCGTGACGCACGAGGACGGGATCTGGTGGCTGTCGAACGTCGGCTCGCTGATCGCGGCCACGGTGTGCGACGCCGGGGGCGGCGTGCAGTCCTGGCTGCCGCCGGGCAACCGGCTGCCCATCGTCTTCCCGAGCACGTCCGTCGTGTTCACGGCCGGCCCCACCACCTACGAGCTCAGCCTGCACCTCGAGGACGCGCCGTATCACGAGATCTCGTCCGACGAGGACGCCGGGACGGGCGCCACGACCATCGGAGCCATCCGGTTCACCACGAGCCAGCGCCAGCTCATCGTGTCGCTCGCCGAGCCGATGCTGCGCCGTGAGGGCAGCGGGCTGAGCGAGATCCCCAGCTCCGCGGCCGCGGCCCGGCGGCTCGGCTGGGCCACCACCCGCTTCAACCGCAAGCTCGACAACGTGTGCGAGAAGCTCGACCGGATCGGGGTCAAGGGCCTGCGCGGCGACTCCGGATCCCAGGCCACCAACCGCAGGGCGCGCCTCGTCGAGTACGCCGTCGCCTCACGACTGGTGACCGCCGCCGACCTCCCCCTGCTCGATGTGAAGGACGACGCCTGACGTGCGGATCAAGCTGACACTCAACCGCCCCGACCAGACCTCCGCGAACGTGGCGGTCACGGCCGACGCGACGGCCACCGTGCGGGACGTGGCGGAGACCCTGTTCTCGGCCGACCCGACACGCAACGGCGCCGCGGCCCCCGAGAACCTCACCCTCCAGGTGCGTGGCGAGTCCGGGGGCGGCGGGGCGGACAGCCGCGTGCTGCGGCCCGACAACGACCTGACGCAGGCGGGGCTCCGCTCCGGCTCGACCGTCGAGATCGTCCGCGTCTCCGACCAGTTCATGGTGCCCGGTGCCGACCGCGGCGCCGCCGTCGCGACGCTCCGCGTGATGGAAGGGCCCGACGCCGGCCGGGAGTTCCCGCTCCCTGTCGGGACCTCCTACATCGGCCGCGGCCGCGACATGGACGTGCGGCTCTCCGACAAGCAGACGTCCAAGCGGCACGCGCGCATCGTGGTCGGCGAGTCGATCGAGATCCACGACCTCGACTCGGCCAACGGACTCGTGATGGGCGGTCAGGCGGTCACGCGGGCGATGATCACCAGCTCGGACATGATCACGATCGGGAACGACGTCGTCTCGGTCATCGCCCTGCACCGGACCACCAGCATCGCGCCCACCAGTCCGGCCGTCGAGTTCAACCGGTCCCCACGGGTCGTGACCCGGTTCGGCGAGCACGAGATCAAGGCGCCGAAGCCGCCCGAGCCGCCCAGGCCCCGCCCCCTGCCCTGGCTCGTCATGCTGGTCCCGGTCGTGATGGGCCTCGTGGTGTTCCTGGTGTTCCAGAACCCGCGCATGCTCCTGTTCATGTTCATGGGGCCCATGTTCATGATCGGCATGTGGTGGGACCGCAAGGTCCAGTCGAAGAAGGAGTACGAGAAGGCGTCCGAGCAGTTCGTCGACGCGGTCGAGTACACCCAGGAGCGGATCCGCCGGACCCACGCCGTCGAACGCGCCGTCCGGGTCGCCGAGACGCCGTCGCTGGCCGAGGCGATCGACAACGTCCGCCGGCTCGGCGGCCTCATGTGGACTCATCGGCCGGAGCATCGCGGCTTCCTCACGGTCCGCCTCGGGGTCGGGCGCGCGCCCGCCCGCACCACGTTCGCCGAGCCCCGGGAGAACAACGCCCTCCCCGAGCACTGGGAGAAGGTGCTCGAGCTCAAGGAGCAGTGCGTCTTCATCGACGACGTGCCCTCCACGGCCGCCCTGCGGTTCGGCGGCAGCGTCGGCATCGCCGGCCGGTCCGGCGCCGTCGAGGGCGTGGCCCGGTCCGTCATCCTGCAGCTGCTCGCCCTGCACTCGCCCGCCGAGGTGGTCATCACCGCACTCACCTCCAACCGCTCACGGCAGGACTGGGAGTGGCTGCAGTGGGCGCCGCACACCGGATCCCCCCACAGCCCGCTGGGGGCCGGTGACCACCTCGCCGCCGACCCCGGCCAGGGCGCGGCCCTGCTCACCCGGCTCGAGGAACTCATCGAGGCCCGGGGCATGAAGCTCGACGGCCCACCGCCCCTCGAAGGCGAGCGCGACGCCCAGAAGGACCGGGAGGAGAAGCCGCCCCGGCCGATCCTGCCGTCCGTCGTCGTCCTCGTGGAGGACGACGCCCCGCTCGAACGTTCCCGGCTGGTCCGCCTCGTCGAGCGTGGCCCGTCCGCCAACGTCCATGTCGTCTGGGTGGCGCCCACGGTCGAGCAGCTGCCCGCCGCGTGCCGCACGTTCGTCGTCCTCGACAACCAGGCCGGGGGCGACAGCGCCACCACCGGCCAGGTGCACTACGGCCTGCTCTCCTTCCCGGTGCGGTGCGAGACCGCCGACCTGGCCACGGCCCACGAGATCGCCCGCATCCTGTCGCCGGTGGTCGACGTCGGCGCCCCCGTCAGCGACGAGACGGACCTGCCCCGGTCGGTGTCGTACCTGGCGCTCGCCGGTACGGAGGTCGCCTCGGAGGCCAACAGCATCGTCGACCGGTGGAAGGAGAACCTGTCGCTCACCCCGCGCGACGGGTCACCGCCGGTGCGCCGCAAGAAGCCGACGAACCTGCGCGGCCTGGTGGGTCACAACGGCATCGAGCCGTTCTACCTCGACCTGCGTACCCAGGGTCCGCACGCCCTCGTGGGCGGCACCACCGGTGCCGGCAAGTCGGAGTTCCTGCAGTCCTGGGTGATGGGCATGGCCGCCGCGCACAGCCCGGACCGTGTGACGTTCCTGTTCGTCGACTACAAGGGCGGTGCGGCGTTCGCCGACTGCGTGCACCTGCCGCACACGGTCGGTCTGGTCACCGACCTCTCCCAGCACCTGGTGCGGCGCGCGCTGTCGTCGCTGCGGGCCGAGCTGCACTACCGCGAGCACCTGCTGAACCGGAAGAAGGCGAAGGACCTCGCGTCGCTGGAGAAGACCGGTGACCCGGACGCGCCGCCGAGCCTCATCATCGTGGTCGACGAGTTCGCCGCCCTGGTCGGCGAGGTCCCGGAGTTCGTGGACGGCGTGGTCGACGTCGCCCAGCGCGGCCGGTCCCTCGGGCTGCACCTGATCCTCGCGACCCAGCGTCCCGCCGGGGTGATCAAGGACAACTTGCGCGCCAACACGAACCTGCGCATCGCGCTGCGCATGGCCGACGAGTCCGACTCCAAGGACGTGCTCGGTGACGCGATGGCGGCGCACTTCGCGGCGTCGATCCCGGGGCGTGGCGCCGCGAAGACCGGTCCGGGCCGCATCACGACCTTCCAGACCGGGTACGCCGGTGGCTGGACCTCCGACGAGCCGGAACCGACGCAGATCGACGTCGAGGAGCTGGACTTCGGGGTCGCCCGCAAGTGGGAGATGCCGGCGCGGGAGTCGTCGTCGGACGACGGCGGCGACCCCGGCCCGAACGACATCTCACGGATGGTCCGGACGATGCGCGACGCGGCCACCGTCGCCGGCGTGCCCGAGCCGCGCAAGCCGTGGCTGCCGGAGCTCGCTCAGACCTACGACCTCGCCCTGCTGCCCAACCCGCGGACCGACGCCAAGCTCCTGCTCGGCGTGCTGGACGATCCGCACGGCCAGGCGCAGCCCACCGTGCACTACGAGCCGGACACGGACGGCAACATGGCCGTCTACGGCACCGGTGGCGCGGGAAAGAGCACCACGCTGCGCACCATCGCGATCTCCGCGGGCCTGACGGTGCGCGGCGGGCCCACCCAGGTGTACGGCATCGACTGCGGGTCCGGCGGCCTGACGATGCTGGAGAACATGCCGCACGTCGGCGCGATCATCGACGGCGAGGACGAGGAGCGGGTGACCCGTCTCCTGCGGCGGCTGTCCGAGGAGCTCGAGGACCGCTCCGCACGCTATGCCGAGGTGCGGGCGGGCAGCATCGTCGAGTACCGGAAGATCGCGAACCGGCCTCACGAGCCGCGCATCTTCGTGCTCGTGGACGGCTTCGGGGCGTTTCGGGACTCCTACGAGATCAGCGTGGCGCGCGGGTTCTCGATCTTCGGCGCGTTCACGCAGCTCGCGACGGACGGCCGCCCCGTGGGCATTCACATCGTCATGACCGGCGACCGGGCCACGAACATCCCGCCGTCGCTCGCGTCGACGGTGCAGAAACGCATCATCCACCGCATGGCGCGGGAGGACGACTACATGATGCTGAACGTGCCCAAGGACGTGCTGAGTCCGACGTCGGCGCCGGGCCGGGCCATCATGTTCGGGCAGGAGGCGCAGATCGCCGTCCTGGGTGGTGACTCGAACGGTGTCGTCCAGTCGCGCGAGATGACCAAGCTGGAACAGGCCATGGAACGTGCGGGGACGCCCAAGGCGCCCGGGATCGAACGGCTGCCGGACGACTTCATGCTCACCGCCCTGCCGCCGACCGTGGGTAACCGGCCCACGATCGGCCTCCGGGACCTGGACATCTCGCCGATCGGGCTGCCCGAGCGTTCGCCGCTCATGCTCTCGGGCCCGCCGGGATCCGGCCGGACGACGACGTTCGTGACGATCGCCACCTCGCTGCGGCGGACCACGAGGACGCGGCTGGTGTACTTCTCGTCGCGGCGCACCAGCGTGGGCTCGATGGACCTGTGGGACCAGGTGGCGCAGACGCCCGAGGACGTCCAGGCGGTCGCCAAGGAGCTCACCGAGGCGCTCCAGGCGGACACGTTCGCTCCGGGCAGTCTCACGGTCATGATCGAGAACTACACCGAGATGACCGGTACCCCGGCGGAGAAGCCGCTGGAGGCGTTCGTGAAGGCAGCGGTGCGCAAGGAGGTCATGGTGATCGGTGAGGCGGAATCGTCGACCTGGTCGAAGGCGTTCGCCCTGGCCGGACCATTCAAGTCTGGCCGAAACGGCATCCTGATGACGCCGGGCGACATGGAGGGCGACACCCTCCTGAACACCCCGCTCGGCCGGCTGCGGCGCCAGGATTTCCCGCCCGGGCGCGGGTTCCTCATCGCCGCCGGCAGGGCGGCCAAGATCCACGTCGCGCAGCCCGGGTGACGATCCCGTACGGCGCGGCGGGAATGGGGAGGTCTCCCCATTCCACCCCGCCACGGACTCTGGTTGAGTCCGTGGTGTCGAAATCGAGGGAGGTCGCCCGGCAGGGGCGGCCACAGACGAAGGAGTAACACATGCCGCTTCAGCACAGCGCTCAGAACGTCTCGGGTCTCGATGTCGAGGCAGTCCGGCAGCTGTCGCAGGTTCTGCAGCAGTCGGCTGACCAGATCAAGCAGGCCGGTGAGCAGGTCAACGCCCAGATGCAGCAGACCGAGTGGAACGGCTCGGACGCCTCCCAGTACGAGGAGCAGTGGGACGGCGAGCTCTTCACGCAGCTGAACCAGATCGCCGAGCGTCTCGTGGAGCACGGCCAGACCGCCGAGCGCAACGCCAGCGAGCAGGAGGGCACCTCGAACGCGCTCTGACGCGTTCGTCCTCGCGGCGTGAACTCGATGGGTGCGGTACCGGACCGGTGCCGCACCCATCGCGCGTCACGGGGTGCACGACCGGAGACCATCCGGCACGGTCCGGATGGGCGCGTCGTGGTGATCCAGGCGAGGCCGCGCGACTCAGGGGCGGCCCGGAGCGAAGGAGAGGGACATGACTGGAGACATGCTCGGCCTCGACATCGAGGCGGTCCGCGAGATGGCGAACGTCCTGCGCCAACAGGCCGAGGAGGTCCGGTCGACGGTTCAGGACATCACCGCGCAGCTCGGCGAGACCGAGTGGATGGGTCCGGACGCGGATCAGTTCGAGGAGGAGTGGACCAACACCCATGCCTCGAAACTGAACGAGATCGCCGCGGCGCTCGAGAACTTCGCCGGGACCGCGGAGGCCAACGCCGCGGAGCAGGAAGGCACCTCGAGCTCGCTCTGAGCCCGAGGTGCGCCTCGCGGCAGACCGGAGCGGCGAGGGTTGAGCGACAGCGGAATGCGGCGGCCTCGCACGGCCGTGTCGACCGAATGACGAGCTCCACCGCCGGGGCGCGGAGGGAACCAAAGGAGAAACCATGAGCGGAGGGCTTTACGGCGCCGACATCGAGGCGCTGCGGTCATTCGCCGACCGAGTTGCCCAGGGCGGTGAAGTGCTCACCGGCGTCGTCAACGTCGTCGAGTCGGTGATGCCCGACATCGAGGGGTGGAGCGGTCCGGACGGTGAGGAGTTCCGCGCGGAGTGGACCGACGTGCATGCGGTTCGGCTGCGCGAGACGGCGGCCGCTCTGCACGATGTCGCATCGACGGTGCGCGAGAACGCCGATGATCAGCAGGAGACGTCGGACGACCTGGCCGGTGGGGGCGGTGCGGGCGTCGGCGCGGGCGCGGGCGTCGGTGCGGGTGCCGGTGGCGGTGCCGGAGGCGCCGCGTCCGAGGACGACGGCGGGAATCCGCTGACCTCGCCGGGGGCCAGCCCGGGCGCCGAGAACAGCGACGACTGGTACGACTGGTCCCGCAACACCCACGACGGCAGGGAGTGGGCATCCGAGGCGCACACCACCACCGAGGACGGTGTCACGACCCAGCACGACGAGTCGCAGGTGACGGCCTCCGAGGGGGGAAACATCTCCCACACGCTCGCCGAGGGTGAGACCGGCGGGTTCGTCGGCTACGAGAACGGCGTGGAGGACGACTTCGGGAGCGAGGACGGATTCCACGGTGCGGGCTCGGCCGGCGTGCAGGCCGGCGCCGGGTACGACGCGTCCGGCGAGGTCAGCCTCTCGGAGAACGGTTTGGTGGCCGAGGGCCAGGTCGGTGGGAACGTCGGTGTGGGCGCCAGCGCCGAGGGCCAGGTCGGATACGGTGACCACGTCTCCGCCGAGGGGTCGGCGGCGGCGATGGTCGGCGCGCGTGCCGAGATCGACGGTGGCGTGTCCGTCGGTCCGCACGGCATCGGCGCGAGTGCCGGCTTCGACGCCTTCGCCGGTGCGGAGGCCGGGGCCGACGTCGGCGTCAACGTCGCCGGTGTCGGGGCCGACGTCGGAGGCACCGTGTACGCCGGAATCGGCGCGAACGCCGACGTCGACGCGAACATCGGCTGGGACAACGTCGGGGTGAGCATGGACGTCGGCGCGGCCTTCGGGATCGGTGCCGGCGTCGACTTCGAGGTCAACTGGTCGCCCGCCGAGACTGTCGACGCGATCACCGACGTCGGCGGCGACTTCATCGACGGCGCCGGCGACTTCCTCGGGAGCCTCTGACATGACCGCGGACAACCTGATTGGATGAAGACATGAGCACAGTCACCTACCCCAGCGAGACCTTTCCGGGTTTCCCTGCCGTGGTCATGGACTGCCCCGAGGGCTGGGTCACGCATTTGGTGCCGCAGGCGCAGATGGCCATCATCCAGGACCGTCCCGAGGGCGAGTTCCGCCCGAACGTCGTCGTGGTGATTCAGCGGATGGCACCGAACCAGACCGTCGAGGCCGTGATCGAGCAGGCGGTGCAGAAGTTCCAGGAGACGCCGGGGTACGAGGAGGTGGGCCGGATGAACACGACGTTCAACGGACTGCCCGCCGTGCGGATCGAAGGGGCGTGGACCACCGAGCAGACCGGCACGATCGCGCAGGCGCTGCGGATCGCGGTGGTGGAGCACGACGGTGTTCGTGACCTGGTCGAGGTCACCGGCACGTGCGCGGGCCCGCAGGCTGCCGAGATCTGGCCCCAGGTCCGCGAGATCCAGGACAGCGTCCAACTGGCAGACCGGTGACGGAGCAGGACGACGCCGCCCGGTTCGCCGTCGTCAGCCGAGTCGTCGTCCTCGTCCTCGGGTTCGTCCTGGCGGCGGTGGCGGTCGGGGCGTTCCTGACCGGGAACACGGCGTGGGGCATCGTTCTGCTCGTCGTCGTCGGCCTCCTGGCCTTCGCTCGCGGGATGTGGACGATGCGGCGCGGCATGAAGGCCGTCGCCTCCGCCCGGGAGAAGGCGCAGGTGCCGGAGGCGGCCGTCGCCTCGATGGCCGCCCCGACGCCGGTCGACCGTGTGGTGGCCGACCTCCTGGGCATGAACAGCGACGGGCTGCCGTACCTCATCGAGGCCTCACGGACGGCGCACGGGGCTCGCGTCGAGGTGCGCTGGAAGGTCGAGGAGGTGCGCTGGCAGACCCTGTTCGTCAAGGGCAGGCAGGCGTACGCCTGGCGCATGGAGGTCGACCTGGACCCCGCGACCGGGCACTACAAGTTCGTCGAGTACTCCGGGTCGGCATCGGTCCAGGCGGCGATCAGCCCGGGGGGCGGGTTCGTCCAGGGGAACTGGACCTGGAAACGCGGCAAGACCGCCGGCCAGCAGTCCGCGACGTTCGTCGAGGGAGCCGACGGCCAGGTCACCACCCGGAGCTCGCTCGGCACGCGCACGTCCTGGGAGGGCGGTGTCGTGCTCAAGCCGGCCGACGCCAAGGTCCCGGTCTTCACCGTCCTGCGCAACAACGGCTGGCGGCCGCGTTTCGACTGGTTCGGCGCGCGATTGTTCGAGAAGTAGCCCGAAGAGGAAGAAGTGATTTTCATGCGAACCCGACGTTCCCTGCTGGCCGCCCTGGCGGCCGGGGTGCTCGCGTCGACCCTGTCCGCCTGCTCGTTCTCGGCGGGTGAGCTGGAGGAGATCGGCGGTGACTCGGCCTCGGCCGGTCCCGAGACCACGGACGGCGGCACGACCACGGACGGCGGCACGACCGACGAGAGCACGGCGGGAGGCGACACGGCCGCGGGGAGCCTGCAGACGATCCAGGCGTCGCACATCACGGCGCAGGTCCCCACCGACTGGGGGTCCTCCGCCGACGAGGACCCGTGGAAGTTCATCCACCAGAAGCCGAACGACCAGGGTGGTGTCGCGGGCCGGATCGCCTTCATGCCCGGCGGCAAGGCGATGGGCGCGCAGGAGTCGGTGGACTGGTTCATCAGCCAGGTCGAGGGCAGCGGATCGACCGACGACAACTTCGCGCCGATCAACACGCTGCGCACGGACGGCGAGCGGGCGAACACCTCGTACACCTACCAGTCCGGTGAGGACACCTACGTGGCCGTGGTCTGGGGCATCACCGACAGCCAGGGCGCGCCCTCGCTGATCCAGCTCTCCGGCGTGGAGTCGATCATGACGCAGGACTTCGTCTCGCAGGTCGACCAGTCGCTCGAACTCACGGGCGACTGGCAGGGCTGACCGGCACCCATGACCGGCCGACGGCGTCCGCTGCGTGAGATCGCCGTCTCGTTCGGCGAGGACGCGGAGCGCTACGACCGCACACGTCCCGGCTACCCGGCCGCGCTGGCCGACGTCGTCCTCGAGAATCGCGGCGGAACCGGTGCCCCTGACGTCCTCGACGTCGGGATCGGCACCGGCTCCGCCGCGTCGCTGTTCCGTGACGCGGGCTGCGAGGTGACCGGCGTCGAGCCCGACGAGCGCATGGCCGCCCTCGCGCGGCGCGCTGGGTTCCCGGTCGAGAGCCGCCCCTTCGACCACCGCTACCCGGCCCGGCAGCGGTACGACGTCGTCGTCTCCGGGCAGGCATGGCACTGGGTGAAACAGCGCGCGGGCGCCGTCACGGCCGCCCAGGTGCTCCGGCCCGGCGGGCGCCTCGCCGTCTTCTGGAACATCTGCCTGCCGGAGCCGCCGGTGGCGGCGGCGCTCGCGGAGGTCTACCGCGGGGTCGACCTGGGGCTGGACGTCCTCCCCTGGGAGCGGTCGCCGCTGGCGGGCTACGAGAAGCTCGCCGGGGCCGCCGTCGCCGGCATCTGGGGGTCCCGCGCGTTCGGCACGGTGCGCCGGCACGACATCCCCTGGCTGGTGGAGTTCACCCGCGACGCGTGGGTCGACCAGGTGCCGACGCTGGCCTGGCACGAACGGCTCTCCCCGCGTGCGCTGTCCCGCGTCCTGGACGGCAACGCGAAGGTGATCGACGCCCTGGGCGGCACCGTCACGATGCCGTACACGACGCTGACCCTCCTGGCGGACCGCCGTCCCGACTGAACCCGCCGGTGGGTGGTGGAGCCCAGGGACGACGCGGGCACGGCGAGGGCACGACGACACCCGGGTACGACGACGGCCGGGTCCACCTCCCCGCGGAAGGCGGACCCGGCCGTCGTCGTACCGCTCAGGCCTGCCGCGCGCCCTGGCTGATCGTGATCATCTCCTCGCGGGGGACGACCTTGACCCGCTCGCGGCCCTCGGCCTCGCCGAGCGCGCGCTCGTGCGCGTCGAGCAGTTCCCAGCCGGACCACTCGATGACCTGCACGCCCTTGTCCGCGAGGAACGCCGTGATGGCCTCGGGGCCGCCCTGCGGGGCGGTGCGGCCGCCGTCCAGGTCGCCCTGGGACACGTCGGCGCCGTCGGCCACCCCGACCACGTCCTCGACCAGGTGCTTCACGGTCTCGGACGCGTCGGACTTGGTGTGGCCGATCAGGCCCACCGGGCCGCGCTTGATCCAGCCGGTGGCGTAGACGCCGGGCACGTGCTCGCCGTCCATGTCGACCACGCGGCCCTCGCGGTTGGAGATGACACCCTTGTGGTCGTCGAACGGGATCTCGCTGAGCGGCGACCCGAAGTAGCCGACCGCCCGGTAGACGGCCTGCACCGGGAACTCGTGGAACTCGCCCGTGCCCTTGACGGTGCCGTCGCCCTGCAGCGCGGTGCGCTCCGTGCGGAAGCCCGTGACCTTCCCGTCCTCGCCGAGCACCTCGACGGGCTGGTGCAGGAAGTGCAGGTGGATGCGGCGGGAGGCCGTCTTGGTCTCCGGTTCGTCGAGGGCCCAGTCGGTGAGCGTCTTGACGACCTGCTTGGTCTGGTTCGACGAGTTGATCGCGGACTCGGAGCCCTCGTCGAAGTCGTAGTCCTCCGGGTAGACGATGATGTCCACGTCCGGGACGTGGCCCAGCTCGCGCAGCTCCAGCGGCGAGAACTTCACCTGCGCCGGACCGCGGCGGGCGAACACGTGCACGTCCGTCACCGGCGAGGCCTGCAGGCCCTCGTACACGTTGGCCGGGACCTCGGTGGGCAGCAGGTCCTTGGGGTGCTTCGCGAGCATGCGCGCCACGTCCAGCGCGACGTTACCCGCGCCGACGACGGCGATCTCGCGCGCGTCGAGCGGCCAGGTGCGGGGCACGTCAGGGTGGCCGTCGTACCAGGACACGAAGTCCGCGGCCCCGTAGGAGCCGTCCAGGTCGATGCCCGGGATGTCGAGTTGGGCGTCCTTGATGGCGCCGGTCGAGAAGATCACGGCGTCGTAGAACTGCCGCAGGTCCTCGAGCTTGACGTCCGTGCCGAAGTCCACGTTCGCCAGCAGGCGGATGTCACCGCGGGAGAGGACTTTGTGAAGCGCCACGATGATCTGCTTGATGCGCGGGTGGTCCGGCGCGACGCCATACCTGACCAGCCCGAACGGCGCCGGGAGGCGCTCGAACAGGTCGATCGAGACGTCGAGGTCGGTCTTGGACAGGATGTCGCTCGCGTAGATGCCGGCGGGTCCGGCACCGACGACGGCGACGCGCAAAGGTCGGGTGCTCACGAAGAGGCGCCTTCCGGTCGAGGGACTGTACACAATCGAAGGCCAGGAGCGATTCTACCGAGCGACCGAGGCTGCCCTCATCCGCGGTTGCGGAAGAGGGCTCGCGAAACCGCCGCGAACGTGCTCCGGCGTCGCCCATGACGGCGTGCGACCGTACACCGGGAACCGTTCGCCACGGCGAGCCGTTCAGCCGTGTGGGTGGAAAGGAAGTGGCGATGCACCGGCACAACAACGGTCTGAAGACCGCCGCCATGTTCGGCGCGATGTGGGCTGTGCTCCTCGGGATCTGGCTCCTGATGGGCGGGCGGCAGGGCTGGATGTGGATCTTCGTTCTCATCGGTCTCGGGACGACGGCGTACAGCTACTGGAACTCCGACAAGCTCGCGATCCGCGCCATGCACGCCTATCCGGTCACGGAGCTGCAGGCACCGGAGATGCACCGGATCGTGCGCGAGCTGTCGACCCAGGCCCGCAAGCCCATGCCGCGGCTGTACATCTCGCCCACCAAGGCGCCCAACGCGTTCGCCACGGGCCGCAACCCGGCCAACGCGGCCGTGTGCTGCACCGAGGGCATCCTCAGCCTGCTCGACGAGCGTGAGCTGCGCGGCGTGCTGGGGCACGAGCTGATGCACGTGTACAACCGCGACATCCTCACGTCGTCGGTGGCGTCGGCGATGGCCGGCGTGATCACCTCGGTGGCCACCATGCTGATGTGGTTCGGCGGGAGCCGTGAGGGCGGGAACCCGCTCGCCGCACTGGCGACGGCGCTGCTCGCGCCCATCGCGGCGACGATGATCCAGTTCGCCATCTCCCGCACGCGCGAGTACGACGCCGACGAGGACGGAGCCAAGCTCACCGGCGACCCGCTCGCGCTCGCCTCCGCCCTGCGGAAGCTGGAGCGCGGGACGCAGCTCGCGCCGCTGCCGCAGGACCGTGAGCTGACGAACGTCTCGCACGTGATGATCGCGAACCCGTTCCGCGGCGCCGGGATGGCGCGCCTGTTCGCCACGCACCCGCCGATGGCGGACCGGATCGCCCGCCTCGAGCAGATGGCCGGCGGCCCGGGCGGCGGCTACGGGAGCCAGTACGGCCCCGGCGGCTTCGGCGGGTTCTGAGGGCGACGGTTCCCGGCCCGACGGGCGGCGTCCGGTCTCGGGTGGAGCCGCGCGCGGGCTCGACGCCGGCGCTCGCGTCCCTGGCTCAGCTCTCCTCCTGCGCGAACCGCCGGGAGTCGGCGCCGTCGGCACCGAGGCGGCTGCGGGCCTCCGCGAGTTCCGCGCGGAGCGTGCGGACCTCCTCCGCCCTCTCGGCGCGGAGCCTGCGGACCTCCTCGGCCAGCACGTCGACCTGGTTGCGGGTGGCCGCCTCCTCCTGCTCGTTGGCCTCCTCGACGGTCTGCACCATCCACGAGGCGAGCGTCGCCGTGACCACACCGAGCAGGGCGATGCCGCCCACCATCAGGCCGGCGGCGATGAACCGGCCCGTGACCGTGACGGGATAGAAGTCGCCGTAACCCACGGTGGTCATCGTCACGATCGCCCACCAGAACCCCTCACCGAGGTTCGTGATGTTCGAGCCCTCCACGTTGCGCTCGGTGTCCGTGATCGCGAGGGCGCTGGTGAGGATCAGCAGCGCGGTGCCGCCCGTGGCGTAGGTGACGACCCGGCCGCGGAGCCGCTGCACGCCGGTGCGGCTGAACCGCTGGATCACCTTGATCAGCAGGAGGAGCCGGAGCGGTCGCAGCAGGGGCAGGACGACGACCAGCAGGTCGATCCAGTTCCTCCGGACGAACTCCCACGAGTACCCGGACAGGTGGAGCCGCACCATGTAGTCGCCGGCGAACACCAGCCACGCGACCGTCATGAAGGTGCCGCAGGCTGTCTTCACGAGCGGGGGCACGCCGTCGAACGCGATCGGCAGGCCGTAGGCGATCAGGAAGAGCACGGCGACCGTGACGAGAGGCCACTCGGTGCGCCGCCGCCAGGTGGCCAGGTCGAGACTCCGGAACATGCTTCGCCACTGTAGCGAAGGACTACGGTTGACCCAGGATCTGATCGCACCAGGAAGAAGGAGCACGGTCGTGGCCGACTCGTCGTTCGACATCGTCAGCAAGGTGGACCGCCAGGAGGTCGACAACGCCCTCAACCAGGCGTCCAAGGAGGTCTCGCAGCGGTACGACTTCCGGGGCGTGGGCGCGTCGATCACGTGGAGCGGCCAGGACAACATCGTCATGGTCGCGAACTCCGCCGAGCGCGTGCTCGCCATGCTCGACGTGTTCCAGACGAAGCTCATCAAGCGCGGGGTGTCGCTCAAGGCGTTCGACACGGGCGACAAGGAACCGCAGGCGTCCGGCAAGGAGTACCGGCTCGTGGGCTCGCTCAAGGAAGGGCTGGCGGGCGAGAACGCGAAGAAGATCACCAAGATCATCCGCGACGAGGGCCCCAAGGGCGTCAAGACCCAGGTCACCGGCGACGAGGTCCGGGTCACGTCGAAGTCCCGCGACCAGCTCCAAGAGGTCATCGCCCTCCTCAAGGGCGCCGACCTGGACGTGGCGCTGCAGTTCACCAACTATCGGTGACGGTGCTGTTCAAAGGCTATCTTTGGCCCTTCGGTCCGCAGGGAGTCCGCAAGTCGGTTCGCTGAGATCGCGCGCTCCAAGTGGCGGCTTCACCGAGGGCTTCAGCGCCCACGCTCCTCGGCGATCGAGTTTCCTCCGTCGACGGTGATGACCTGCCCCGTGATGTACGACGCGCCTTCACCAGCGAGAAGTGCTATCACGTGTGCCACCTCGTCCCCGGTGCCGGACCGCCCGACGGGTGTGGCCGCGCCCATCACGCGCTCGTGAGGGGAGGCGGATGCGGTGTCGATCCACCCTGGAGCGACGGCGTTCACCGTGATGCCCGCCGCGGCCGTGTCGATCGCCGTCGCGCGCGTCAGCCCGACGATGCCGGCCTTCGCCGCGTGGTAGGCGACGTCGCCGCCGTACGCGGCGACGGGCCCGGACACCGATGACACGTTGACGATGCGGCCGTAGCCGGCGGCCTGCATGGGGCCCGTCACCGCGCGGGTCATCAGGAACGTCGTGGTGAGGTTTCGGTCGAGCGAGGCATGCCAGTGGTCGAGGAAGCCGCTGCCGGTCCCGCCGGAGGCGTACGAGTCGGACACCGCAGTCATCCCGGCGTTGTTGACGAGGATGTCCACGCCGCCGAACGAGTCTGTGGCGCAGGCGAGGACGGCGTCCACACCGGCCTGGTCGGTGAGGTCGGCGACAACCCCTTCCGCCCGGATACCGGCGGCGCGCAGTTCTTCGACCCGCGTGAAGATGCGATCCGTCGTGGAGGTGATCACGACATCATTTCCGCCGGCGCCGAGAAGGCGGGCTGCCGCGAACCCGATTCCCTGATCGCTTCCCGCACCGGTGACGACGGCGACTCGGTTTCTCTGTGCGGTCATGGTGCAACCTTCCGTTCAGCTCCAGGGGTGCTGGATGCTCAGGCCGGCGGGCAACACCGGTCTGTCAAGTCAAGACCGTGTGGTCGGCACACTGTCAACCGCCACCTGACCCGGATCCGGCGAGCCAGTCGCCGAGCGCTCGGAACACGCGCGACGGTGCTTCGATCGGCGCGAGGTGGCCGACGTCGTCCAGCAGATGCACCGGGGGGTTCCCGGGCAGGAGTTCCTGGAGCCGTGCCGCCTGTTCCACGGGGATCCACGGGTCCTGCGCGCCCCAGCCGATCGCGACCGGGCAGCGCACCTGCCCCAGCCGTGCCACGACCGCCCGGGTGTGCTCGGGCCGGAGCGCGGAGATCTGGCGGTAGAAGGCCTCCTGGCCCCGCGAGCCGAGCCACGGCTCGCTCAGCACGTCGAGGCTGCCCGCCGTCAGTTCGCCGTGGGCGGCACCGGCGATGTACTCCCTGACCAGGGCCGCGTGAAGCGCGGCCGGTAGCTGCGTGAACACGTCGGTGTGCTCGGCGACGAGGCGGAAGAAGGGGGACCCCCACGGGTCGAGCGTGACGACGTCCCACAGGAACAGCCCGGCGTACTCCGAGCCGTGGAGCAGGTGGGCGCCGAGCGCCACGGCTCCTCCGATGTCGTGCGCGACGACGTCCGGCCGTTCCAGCCCCCAGTGCGCCAGCAACTCAGCGAACCGGGACATCTGAGACGCCAGATCGACAGGCACCTCCGGGTCCTGCGACGACCGGCCGTAGCCGGGCATGTCCCACAGGAACACCTGGCGGCCGCTGCCGAGGTGCCTCGCGGCCGCCGCCCACACCTGGGCCGACCACGGCGTGCCGTGACAGAACACCACATCCCCCACGGGAGTCTCCCGGTCGGGCGTCAGCACGTAGGTCGCGATGCGTGCGCCGCCGACGGTCACGTGCACCGGATCGGGCAACAGGGTCTCCGGCGTGTGCGGCTCGCTCGTCCTCATGCATCCGAACCTAGACCCCGAGCCCGCCTACGTCGTCGTCCCCTCCAGCAGCCCCTGCCCCAGCTCCGTCAGGACATGCACCACCCGCCGCCCGTCGCGCTGCGACGCCACCAGGCCCGCACGCCGCAGCACGGTCGTGTGCTCCGACGCCGACGCCGGCGAGATGTCCATCCGCTGCGCCAGCAACGTGGTCGACGCCGACCCGGCGAGCTCCCGCAGCGCCCTGGCCCGCGTGCGCCCGAGCAGCGCGGCGAGCGCGCCCTCACCCTCGGCCGGGTCGTCGGTCAGATGCTGTTCGTGCGCCACCGGGAACACGAGCACGGGAGCCAGCTCGGGGTTCACGAGAGTGATGGGCATCCGCCAGCAGAAGTACGACGGGACCAGGGTCAGCCCTCGTCCCGCGAGGTGGATGTCGTGGTTCATCACCCGGCTGTGCACCGTCAGCACGCCGTCGGCCCACGTCGTCGTCGGGTGCAACGTCGACAGGACCGCCTCGACGCCCGACGCCGCCAGCACCTGCGCCCGGGCTGACCTGTCCGCGTCGACGACCCGCCGTACCCGGGGCCAGGCCGGCGCCACGGCGTGTCCGTGGAACGTCGCCATCGATGCCCGGAGGCTGCGCAGCGCGCGAGGCGACCCCTCCGCCAGGTCGTGCACCCACCCCGGCATCTTCCGGTTGCGCCCCAGGACGCCGAGCTCCGCGGCGATCCGCACCGGCGGCGTGTACAGCATGTTCTCCGCCCCCACCGCGAAGTCGGTACTGCCGCCCTCCGGTGTCAGGAAGTCCGGCGAATAACCCACGGGCGGCGTCAGCGCCAGATAGGGAAGAGCGGCGCGCGGCAGGTCCGGCACCACGTGCCGGTGCCAGCGGCCGAAGACGCGAGCGCCGTCGAGCTCCTGCACGAGGTGGGCGCTCAGCAGCGTTTCCCACAACGGGTCGGGACCCGGCGCGAGCCGGATCCGGGACAGGTCCTCCGGAGTGAAGATGAAGCGCAGCATCGCGGACCCTTCATGCGGATGCGGGAAGCCCGACGATTTCCATGGTCCCCAGGTACCAGTGAATACGTCCGTGTTTGAGCTGACAAGCAAAATAACGACGCATTCCGGGGCCGTCGCGACCACGCGGGTCCGACGACGGCGTCCGACCCCGGTGCGCGGCGCCCGCGCCCCGGGCGGCCACGACCCGGCCCCGATGCCGGGCCTCGGGACCTCGGCATCGCAGTACCGTTGCGGAGTGACCATCCCTCCTCGTCCCGCATCCCCGAACCGGCCCCGCGTCGTCGCCACCGATCTCGACGGCACCCTGCTGCGTTCCGGCGGCACCGTGTCCGACCGGTCCCGCGAGGCACTCGCCGCCGTGGAGGCCGAGGGCATCGAGGTCGTGTTCGTCACGGCCCGCCCGGCACGGGCCCTGGGACACCTGGCCGACCTGGTGGGCGGCCACGGCCACGTGATCTGCTTCGGCGGGGGAGCGGTCTGGGACCTCGCCGGTGGCGAGGTGATCGAGTCGTGGGGCTTCGTCGACGAGGTCGTCGGTTCGCTCGTCGCCGAGCTCCGGACCACCCTGCCCGACGTCGCCATGGTCGCCGAACGGGTCAGCGGCCCCGCCTACGACCCCGATTTCGTGGCCTCACCGAACTTCGCCGAACCCGGCGTCACGGCCGCCCACCGCGCCGTCCGCGTGGAGCAGACCCTCGGCCTGGACCCGGTCCTGAAACTGATCGCGCAGTCCCCGATCACGGAGCCGGGCGCGCTGCAGGACGTCGTCGGACGGATCGCCCGCGGCAGGGCCAACCTCGCCTACTCCGGCGCCATCGGCCTCGCCGAGCTCAATCCGCTGGAGGTGACCAAGTCCGCCACGCTCGAACGCTGGTGCGCGCGCCTCGGAGTCGCCGCGCGGGACGTCTGGGCGTTCGGCGACATGCCGGTGGACCTGCCGATGCTGCGCTGGGCCGGCCGGGGCGCCGCCGTCGCCAACGCGCACCCGGACGTGCTGGCAGGCGCGGACGACGTCGTCGGCTCCAACGACGAGGACGGCGTGGCGGTCGCCCTGGAGAAACTCCTGGCGGAAGGCTGACCACCCGACCAGCTACCGGACGCGGGCACCGTGCGGGCCGCGCGGATGCGGGTTACGGCGCGCCGCCCGTAAGCCGTCCCACGTCAGCACCGTGATCGCCAGCCAGACCAGGGCGAAGCCCGCCCAGCGGGCCGGCGGCATCTCCTCGCCCAGGATCAGGACCGCCACGAGGAACTGCAACATCGGCCCGAGGTACTGCAGCGCACCGATCACCGACAACGGCAGCCGCCGCGCTGCCGCCCCGAACAGCAGCAGCGGCAGCGCCGTGATGATTCCCGCCGAGGCCAGCAGCGCCGCATGGCCGACGCCGTGATCCGCGAACGTGTTCGCCGCACCGAGCCAGACCAGATATCCCGCGGCCACCGGAGCCGCCAGCATCGTCTCCACGGTCAGCCCCGGCAGCGCGCCCACGGACCGGCCGGTCCGGTTCTTCACCAGCCCGTACACCGAGAACGACAGCGCGAGGCAGACGGCGATCCACGGCAGCCCGCCCATCCCCGCCGCGATCACCGCGACCGCCGCGAGGCCCAGACCCACCGCCACCCACTGCGCGGGCCGGAGGCGCTCGCGGAGCACCACCACCGCGAGCAGCACCGTCACCACCGGGTTCAGGAAGTACCCGAGGGCGGCGTCGAGCACCCGATCGGTCAGCACGCCGTACACGTAGACGGTCCAGTTCACGACGATCAGCGCCGACGCGATCCCGAGGGTTCCCACCATGCGCGGGCTCGCGAGGATCGGCCGCAGCTCACCCAGCGTCCGCGTCACGAGCAGGGCCAGCAGGCAGAAGACCAGGCTCCACAGGATCCGCTGCGCGATGATCTCGATCGCGCCCGCAGGCTCCAGCAGCGGGAAGAACAGGGGCATGCCGACGCCCCAGAACAGGAAGGCGGCGATACCGAGGGGAAGGCCCCAGCGGTCGGAACCACGTTCCGCGTCCCGGCCGGTGAGGTCCGACGACGGCCGGTCCGCCCCGGCGGATCGGTGCGGGTTCGTGGATGCCCCGTCAGGAGCGGTCGTGCTCACCCGGCCACGATAGGGCGCGGTGCGGGTGCGGCGGCCCGCCGGCCCTGTGAGGGTGATCACCGGCGGCGACGCCACATCCGATTTCCCGTGCGGGCCCCGGACGGGTTAGTGTTGCTCCCGCACCACGGCGGGTTACCCGAGCGGCCAAAGGGGGCTGACTGTAAATCAGCTGGCACAGCCTACGGGGGTTCGAATCCCTCACCCGCCACTCGACGGCAGGCGGCGTCTGCTCTCCACGGAGAGTGGCGCCGCCTTCGTCATTTCTTGTGGGGGCGGAGCCCCCACGCCCCGCCCCGGGGCGTTGCCCCGGACCCCTTTGTGGGTGGGCACGTTGATTCGATGCCACTGCCCTGGGACCACGTCTCGGAGACGGTCCGTGGGTGGGCATCCGGGGGCGGTGCGGGGGTGTCCGGGGGCGTGGCAGAGGGAGCGGCTCATGTCACATCCGATTGGATTTCACTCCAGGCCCGAGGGCATGTAGAGTCTTCCTCGCTGCCCCGATAGCTCAGTCGGCAGAGCGTCTCCATGGTAAGGAGAAGGTCAAGGGTTCGATTCCCTTTCGGGGCTCTGTGAATCGGCGCGGGGTCGCCCACCGGAATACGGAGGGGTGGCCTCGCGTTCGGTCACGTGCGGCGGGGTAGCTCAGATGGTCAGAGCGCACGACTCATAATCGTGAGGTCGCGGGTTCGATCCCCGCCCTCGCTACCGCCTCCACCCGGCGCTGGTTGCCGGGTGGGATCCGTAACACATCATCCGCACACATGGCGCCTCCGTCGAGGCGCGAGAGGTGAGAGCCATGGCCAGCAAGAGCGCTGACGTCCGCCCCAAGATCACGATGGCCTGCGTGGACTGCAAGGAGCGGAACTACATCACCAAGAAGAACCGCCGGAACAACCCGGACCGGCTCGAGATGGCGAAGTTCTGCCCGCGCTGCGGCAAGCACACGTCGCACCGCGAGACCCGCTGACACCACAGCAGGATTCCACCGACGGAGCTGTCACGTGGCGAACCCCGACTTCCAGGGCCGTGAATACCCGGCCACCGCTCCCTACTCCGTAGGCCGCGAGAAGATCCGCGAGTTCGCCGACGCCGTCGGCGCCACCGACCCCGCGCACCACGACCTCGTGGCCGCGCGGGGTCTGGGCTATCCGGACCTCGTCGCGCCGCCCACCTTCGCGGTGGTGATCGCGCAGCGTGCCGAGGGCCAGTACGTCTCCGATCCCGAGGCCGGGATCGACTTCTCCCGCGTGGTGCACGCCGATGAGCGCTTCACGCACCACCGCCCGATCGTCGCCGGTGACGAGCTCGTGACGGTGCTGCACGTCGACTCGGTCAAGAGCCGCGGCCCGCTCTCGATGGTCACGACGCGGTGCGAGATCTTCGCGGCCGCGAGCGACTCGGCGACCGCCGGCCCGGGAACGCCGGTCGCCACCGTGACCTCGACGCTCGCCGTCCGCGGGGAGGACGCATGACAGCGCGGATCAGCCCTACCGAACCGCCGCAGGCCGCGCGGCCGCGGCTCGCCGACGTCTCCGTCGGGGACGGCATCGGTACCCGCACGATCGAGTTCGACCAGCCGCGCCTGGTGCGCTACGCCGGTGCGAGCGGCGACTTCAACCGCATCCACTGGGACCAGGCGTTCGCCGAGGGGGTCGGGCTTCCCGGTGTCATCGCCCACGGCATGCTGACGATGGGTTCCGTCGCCGGCCTTGTCACCGAGTGGGCCGGTGACCCCGGTGCCGTCGTGGACTACGCGACCCGCTTCTCCCGCCCCGTCCCCGTGCCCGCCGCCGGCGCGGCGGTCGTGGAGGTCAGCGGCAAGATCGGCGCCGTCGACGCGGAGGCCGGCACGGCTCGCGTCGACCTGACGGTCACCTTCGAGGGCACCAAGGTGCTCATGAAGACGCAGGCCGTGGTCCGCCTCGCGGCCTGAGTTCTTCTTCGCGTCGCTGAGACGTCGCGACCCTCCGCGTCACCCGATGGTTCCTTCTCCCCCTTTCGTAGCGGTTCTTTTCGCGATCTGATGCACTCGGACTGATTCGCCCTGTCCGGTCGACGAGAGGGAACGTTTCGTGAGACATGTCCGCCGACGCACCACCGCATTGATCGTGACCGCCACGCTCGCCGGTACCACCGCACCGTTCGCCGCACCGTCCTCCGCGGCGTCCGCCGCGGAGGAGAGCTCGGGCGACAGGGACGTCGCCTGTGCGGCCGTCGTCGCCGCCGGTTCGCTGGACGAGGCGTTCGACGCCGCGGCCGGGTCCACCGGAGTCCCCGTCAACCTGCTCAAGGCCGTTTCGTACCTGGAGTCCCGCTGGGACCAGCACGGCGGCCGCCCCAGCGTCGACGGCGGGTACGGGCTCTTCAACCTCGACGCCACCGGCTATCCCGCGAGCCCGCTCGCCAGGGGAAACGCCGCCACGGACCACCGCACCGCCGCACGCGACGGCCTCCCCGCGGACCATCCGGCGACCGCGCCCGGCCTCGCCGCCGGGAACCATGCCGGGGCGCCAGCCGGTGCGCCGCACGCCGCCGGCATCACGCTCGGCGAACCCTCTCTCGGCGCCGATGTCGGGTTCGGCAGCGAACTGGCGCGGGCCGCGTCGCTGGCCGGAGTGCCGGTCGCGGAGGTCAAGAACGACGAGCGCATCAACCTCTGCGCCGGTGCGGCGCTGCTCGCGTCCTACCAGACGCAGGCGGTCGACGACGGTGTCGCGGCTCCCGAGTCGTTGCCCCGTCCGGAGCGCGAGGTACATCGAACGACGCAACGGTCACCGGCTGCCGCCGGTGCCGCCGAGTGGGAGGTCGCCGTCTCGCGCATGAACGACTCCGAAACGTTCACCGATCAGGTCTACGAGGTGCTCCGATCCGGCGTGGGTGAGGTCACCCCTGACGGGGAGACGGTGATCCTGGAGGGCGACCCGTCCGTCGTCGTTCCCGGACAGGAAGAGGCCGCCGGGGATCCAGCGTCCGGCGGCGCGGTGTCGTCCGGCGTCGACCCCGACTGCCCCGGCACCGTCGACTGCGAATGGCTGCCCGCCCCGTACGAGAAGCACGACCCCGACGCCCCCGGCGACACCACCGCCTACGGCAACCACGACCAGGCCGAGCGCACGGGAGCGGGCGGGCCGAGCCTGGACTACATCGTCATCCACGACACCGAGGGCTCCTACCAGAGCTCCGTGAACCTGGTGCTCGACCCGGAGTATCTGGGCTGGCACTACACGATCCGGTCCGAGGACGGACACGTCGCGCACCACGTCGACAACGGGGACATCGGCTGGCACGCGGGCAACTGGTACATGAACACGCACTCGATCGGGATCGAGCACGAGGGCTTCGCGGGCACGGCCGGCTGGTACACCGAGGCGATGTACCGGTCGTCGGCGGAGCTGGTGAGGTACCTGGCCCAGCGGTACGGCATCCCGCTCGACCGCGCGCACGTCATCGGCCACGACCAGATCCCCGGCATCCTCGAGGGATACACCCAGAACGTGCACTGGGACCCGGGCCCCTACTGGGACTGGGACCACTACTTCGAGCTGCTCGGCGCCCCGATCGGCGGCGACCGCGCGGCGACGGCCGACGTCACCCCGGGCGACGTCGTCGAGGTGCGAACCGGCTACGCCGACAACCCGCAGGAGGTCACCGGGTGCGACCAGGCGTCACCGGGGAGCGGGCCGTGCGCGGACGGCGCCGGGACGAACTTCCTGTACCTGCACCAGGAGCCGACGGCGGACGCGCCGCTGGCCCGCGACCCGGGCTGGAAGCCGGACGGCGCGGACGGCAGCACCTACGCGAGCGACATCAGCGCCCGGGTGCAGTCCGGTCACAAGCTCGTGGTGGACGAGGTCGACGGCGAATGGCTCGGCGTCTGGTGGGCGGGCGCGAAGGCGTGGCTGCACAACCCGGCGTCGCGTCCCGTCGTCGTGCCGACCACGGCGCAGACCGTCACCGTCGCGGGCGACGAGCCCGCACCCGTCTACGGCCGGGCCTACCCGGAGCCGGAGGCGTACGACCCCTACCCTGACGTCCCGGTGCAGACGATCGGCGCCCTCGAATACCAGATCGGCGTCGGCCAGCGCTACGCGGTCTCCGACGACGACGTCGTCACCGACTACTACCGGGCCACGACCTTCGACGGCACGGGCCCGGACGACCGCACCGACGTGCTCGGCGAGACGCGCTACTACCAGGTCTGGCTGGCGCACCGGCAGTTCTTCGTCGACGCCGGCGACGTCGAGCTGCACGAGCCGGAGGGCGACCCGGGCGACGACGGCGACGACACCGACGACGGCGACCGGATCACCACGACGCACTGGTCGGGAGCGAGGGGCCTCGGCGAGGGAACGAGCGAGAACCTGCGGCACGGCAGGGGCGGCGCACTCCGGATCCACGACGCCGGACCCGTCGTGGAGTACACGGACCCGCACGGCGACGGCACCCCGGTCAAGTACGAGACGGGCACCTGGACGTCGCCGGTGGTCGAGCTGGGGTACCCCGTCGACGAGTCGGTCACCTCGTGGAACGCCACCACCCCGACCGGCACGTGGGTCGAGGTCGAGTTCCGGGGCCGCAAGGACGACGGCGAGTGGACCAAATGGTTCGTCATGGGCCGCTGGGCGAGCGGCACCGAGTTCGCCCCGGAGAACGGCTCCGTCGGCGACATCCACCGCACCTCGGTCGACGGCCAGCACGACGACGACGCCTACCTGTTCACGGACACCTACGTGGCGAAGACAGGTCACGAGCCCACCGCGTTCCAGACCCGCGTCACCCTGTACCGGCCGGCCGGGGCGACGGTGACGCCGCGGCTGTCGTCGGTGTCGACGATGGCCAACGAGTACCTGCCGGACGGGCGCTACGAGGGCACCAGCGAGTTCACGCTGGAGGGCGCGGTCGAGATCGACGCTCCCGGGTACAGCCAGCTCACGCACATCGGCGAGTACCCGGAGTTCGGCGGGGGCGGCCAGGTGTGGTGCTCGCCGACGTCGACCACCATGGTCATGTACTCCTACGGAAGGAAGCACGAGGTCCCCGAGAGCCTGCTCGAGGACATCGAGGCGCCGGCCGGTGACCCGCAGGTGGCCTACGCGGCGATCAACTCCTGGGACTACGCCTACGAGGGCGCGGGGAACTGGCCGTTCAACACGGCGTACGCGCACCGGTTCGGCCTGGAGTCGTTCGTGACGCGGCTGCGATCGCTCGCCGAGGCCGAGAAGTTCGTCGAGGCGGGGATCCCGCTCGTGGTCTCGGTCAACTTCGCCGAGGAGGAGATGCCGGAGGCCGGGTACGCGACCGACGGGCACCTGCTGACCGTCGTCGGCTTCACCGAGGACGGCGACCCGGTGGTCAACGACCCGAACAAGGAGACGAACGAGCAGGTCCGGAACGTCTACACGCGCGAGAACTTCGAACGCGTGTGGCAGACCTCCACCGACGGCCTCACGTACGTCCTGCACCCCCGCAAGGTGCAGCTCCCGCCGAACATCCCGGGCGCTACACCGAACTGGTGACCGGCCCGCGCCGAGGCGGCGCCGGGCGGTGGTCCGGCTTCCGCGCCACGCGTGTGGCGCGGAAGCCGGACCAGCGGCAGGCTCGGCGATCGTCTCACCGGGTCGCGGGTTCGCCGGCCGGCTCCCTGATCGACGCGGAGACCACCAGGCCGAGGATCGTCGGGACCGCGAGGACGAGGACCGCCAGCCGGTACCCGGTGTGGTCGGCCAGGAAGCCGATCAGCGGCGGGCCGATGAAGAACGCCCCGTAGCCGATCGTCGACGCCGCGGCCAGCCGCATCGGCGCACGCTCGGGGTCGTCCGACGACGCCGACATCCCCATCGGGAAGCCGAGCGCCGCGCCCATGCCCCAGAGCGCCACCCCCACCAGCGCGAGCCACAGCCATGGCACCAGCGCGAAGATGGTCACGCCGACGATCGCGAGCAACAGGGTCACCCGCAGCATCGGCACACGACCGAACCTGTCGATCGCGCGCGTCCCCGCCAGCCGCATCACCGTCATGAACACGAGGAACACGGCCAGCCCCACGGCCCCCATACCGTTCGTGACGCCGAACCCGTCCACGACGGCGAGCCCGACCCAGTCGTTCGCGACGCCCTCCGTCAGGGCCGCGGCCAGGACGACGAGGCCGATGGCGAGGGTGCGCGGCTCGCGCCACGCACCGAGCATGCCCCGCAGGCCGGTGGTCGTTCCGGCCGCCGGCGTGCTGGACGCGGGGTCCACGTTCATGTCCGTGCCGTCCGCCGAGGTTCCCCCCGGTGCGCCACCGGTGGTTCGCACGGAGGACTCGGGCAGGAAGTACCGCACGGCGACGACGACGGACGTCAGCGCCGCCACACCCGTCCCGACCAGGTGCCAGTGCAGCGGCACCCCGAGGAACGCGACTCCCGCGCCGACCCCGGCGCCGAGCACGGTGCCGAACGAGAACCCCGCGTGGTAGGTCGGCATGATCGACCGGCCGAGCGCCTTCTCGACCGCCGCGCCCTCGAGGTTCATCGCGGCGTCCCACACGCCGGCACCGACACCCCCGAGGACCATCCCGGCGCGGACGACGAGCTCCTGGTCCCACACCGCCCCGAACGCCCCCAACGCGATTCCTGACGTCATCAGCACGGCGAAGACGAGCACCGTGCGCGCGGTGCCGATCCGCTGGACGATGAGACCGGACAGGGGGATCGCGGCGACCGACCCGATGGCCGCGGTCAGCAGCAGGAGACCCATCTGGGACTCGGACAGGTCCAGGTGGTCACGGACGGCAGGCAGCCGCGCCGCCCAGCTCGCGAAGGCGAAACCGCTGGCGGCGAATACGGCGAAGACGGCGCGGGACGCTGCGTTGAGGTAGAGCACAGGATATTGTCCCGCGAAACGATACGGTCCGAGAAGCGAATACCAGGTGTGAGGGAGTAGTTCATGAGCCGGCAGTCCGGCAGCAAGCCGACACTGGCGAAGGTCGCCGAGCGTGCGGGAGTGTCCGTGTCCACGGCGTCGCTCGCGTTCTCCGGCTCGGGCCCGATCACGCCGCAGACCCGGGACCGCGTCCTGGTCGCGGCCAAGGAACTCGACTACTCGGGGCCCAATCCGCTGGGCCGTCAGCTACGTCAGGGCCGCTCGGGGATCGTAGGCGTGGTCATCGGGGACCAGCTCGGCCGGTCTTTCCGCGATCCGGTGGCCGTGCAGGTGATGCACGGTCTGGTCTCGTCGATCGGGGAGCAGGGCATGGGCGTGCTGCTCATCCCGGGCGAGCCGCAGGGCGCCAGGACGCCGGTCGTCGGCGGGCTGGGTGACGCGCCGGAGAGCACGGCTGCCGTCGACCCGCTGGTGGAGACCGCCGCGATGGATGTCGCCGTGCTCGTGTGGGGCGCGCTCACGGACGAGCCGAACATCGCCGCCCTGCAGCGGCGCGGGGTGCCGATCGTGATCGGCGAGGGCGCGAAGGTCGACGACGTGCCGGTCGTGGCGATCGACGACCGCTCCGGCACCGCGGAGGTCGTGCGCCACCTGGTGGACCTGGGCCACACCCGGATCGCGGAGATCGCCATGCCGTTCGGTCGCGGCGAGCGGTCCGGCCCGGTCGACGCCGAGCGACTCGAGCAGGCGGACCGGACGCCGACCCGCAACCGTCTGGCGGGGGTGCGCGACGTGATCGAGCCGGTGATGTCCTGGGAGACGCCGGCCTCGCTCGTGGAGCACGGCCGCGACGCGGCCACCGAGATCCTCGGGGAGTGGGCACCGGCCAGCGAACGTCCGACGGCGATCGTGGCGCACTCCGACCTGCTGGCCGCCGGTGCGGTGATCGCCGCACGCGAGCTGGGGCTGCGCGTCCCGGAGGACGTGTCGGTGGCCGGCTTCGACGGACTGGACCTGCCGTGGCTGTCGCCGGACGTGCTGACGTCCGTCAGCCAGCCGCTCGTGGAGAAGGGCCGGTCGCTGGGCGCCGCCGTGGCCGCGGTGCTGGCCGGGGACACCCCGGAGGACGTGCTCCTGACGACCACCTTCCAGGAGGGCACGACGACGGGGCCGGTACCGGACGTCTGAGGGAGGGCGACCGCCGGGTCCGCCCCGCCTCGTCCCGTCAGAGCGCCACGCCCACCAGGACCGGTTCCGGGACCAGCGTGATGCCGAAGCGTTCCCGGACGCCGTCGCGGACCGCCCGGGCCAGCGCGATCAGGTCCTCGGAACGCGCGCTGCCCCGGTTGGTGAGCGCCAGGGTGTGTTTCGTGGACAGCCGCGCGGGGCTGTGCTCGCCGATCAGTCCGAATCCCGGCGCGAAGCCGGCGTGCTGGATGAGCCAGGCGGCGCTCGTCTTCACGCAGGTCGGGTCGACGGTGGCCTCCTGTCCCGGCTCGACGACCCGGCGCACCGGGAAGCGCGGCGCCGGCGCGGGCAGCCGCTCCGCGAGTTCGACCGGCACGATCGGGTTCGTGAAGAACGAGCCGGCGCTCCACCGGTCGTGGTCGGGCGCGTCGGGGCGATCGAGCACCATGCCCTTGCTGCTGCGCAGTTCCAGCACCGCCTCACGCACGTCCTGGGACGGCACCCGGTCCCCCTGCTCGGCGCCGAGCCGGGCCGCGAGCTGCGCGTAGGCGATCGGGGCGGACAGCGTGCCGAGCCGCATCTGGAACGTGACGTCGAGGACCACGTAACGCGGCGTCGGGTACCACGGTGCCAGCGGATCGCCCTCGCCCTCCTGGCGGCCGGAGGCGTGCATGGAGCGCTTGAGGACGGACGTGCGGTACCCGAAGCCGAGCTCGCTGTTCGTGATCGTGCGCACCCGCCCCTGCGCCCGGTCCCACACACGGATGCTGGCCAGCGTCGAGGAGACCTCCTGGCCGTAGGCGCCGATGTTCTGCACCGGCGCCGCGCCGACGGTCCCCGGGATACCGGACAGCGCCTCCACCCCGCACCAGCCGGCGTCGACCGCTTCCCGGACGAGCTCGTCCCAGTTCTGCCCCGCGGGCGCGGAGACGACGGCACCGCCGCACGCGTCCGCGGACGCGACCTCCAGGCCCCGGCGGGCGTCACGGACCACCACCCCGTCGAATCCCTCGTCGGCGACGAGCAGGTTCGAACCGCCGCCGACGACGAGCAGCGGGGTCCCGGTCTCGTCCGCCGCGCGCACGGCGTCGAGGAACTCCTGCTCGGTCGCCGCTTCCACGTAGGAGGAAACAGGCCCGCCGACCCTCAGCGTGGTGAGGTCGGCGAGACTCGGGACGACGGCACTGTGGGGGAGCACGTCCTGGTCTGCGGTCACCATGCAAGCCTATCTACACGGGGATGGAAGATTGTGCACATCTTCGACATGCCGCGGGTGAAGTCCGTCAATTTCGTGGGAACCATTGGGACGTCTCGTGCGTGTCCCTCTGATAGTCCATGCTGACTCCGGGAGGTGATCATGCGACGAGTCGCCCGCACGCTGTTCACGCTCACCGTCTTCGCCGTCGTGGCCGCGCTGCTGATCACTGTCGGCCTGCCCCAGTTGCGGCAGGTCCTCGGTCTCGAACAGCAGGCCTCGATGGAGCCGTTCGTCTGGCGCCCCGACGGCTCCGGGGACGCCGGGCTCCGCCCGCGGATCGACGGCGTCCCGATCCCGTCCGTTCCCGAGGACGCGCGTCCCGAGCGCGTCCTCCCGGCCGTCGACCCGGGCCCGGGCGGAGCCCACGCCTTTGAGCACCTGGCCGACGACGGCACCCCGGTGCGCCACGACCCCTGCCGCCCGCTGCACTACGTGGTGCGCACCGACGGTATGCCGGCCGCCGTGCTGGCCGAGATCCGCGACGCCGTCGAGCGGGTGGAACAGGCGAGCGGCCTGCGGTTCGAGGAGGACGGCGCCACGCAGGAAGGGCCTGTCGAGCGGCGGAAACCGATCCAGCCGGAAAGATACGGCGACCGCTGGGCCCCGCTGCTGATCACGTGGGCCGGGGCCGACGAGGTGCCGGCGCTCGACCGCGACGTGGCCGGGCTCGGTGGCGCGACGATGGTGACCGTCGACGGTGCGCCCCGGCTGGTCACGGGCGCGGTGACCCTGAACGAGGACGTCCTGGACCGATGGCTGTACACGCCCGGAGGGCGGGACTACATCGAGACGGTGGCCGTGCACGAGCTCGGGCACGCGCTCGGGCTGGAACACGTGGACGACCCGACCCAGGTCATGTACCCCGAGGGGTCGCTCGACGTGCGGGACCTGGGCGACGGAGACCGGGAAGGGCTGGCGCTCGCGGGTCGCGGCGAGTGCCACACGGACACGTGACGTGCTGGGACCGGCCCGCCCGCGCGGGTCGGCGGCGGGTCAGTACACGAGCACGCGCGTCCCGGGCGGCGCGTCCCAGGTGTCCCAGATCCAGTTCATCGCGGCGTTCGACACGCGCACACAGCCGTGGGACGCCGGGAACGGGGGCACGGAGCCCGACCCGTGCACCGCGATCGCGCCGTTGAAGTACTTGGGCCGCCACATGTCGCCCAGCTCGAGCGTCGAGGAATGCATGCCGTCGATCTGGTTGTACACCCGGAAGTCGCCGCGCGGCGTCGATGCCGTGTAGGTCCTGCCCTTGGCCTCGAACCGCTCCCCGTTGCCCGACGCCGCGTTGATCGTCCTGACCACCCGGCCGTCCTCGACGGCCAGGACGAGCTGCCTGGCGATGTCGATCTCGAGCACCTTGCCGGACGAGCTCTGCGGCCCCGGCACGACCCCGCGGTCGAGCGCGCTCTGCGTCTGCGGCCCGACGACGCCGTCCCGGTACAGGCCGCCCGCCTTCTGCAGTGCCCACAAGGCCTGCTGCGTCTCGCCGCCGTAGGCGCCGTCGACCGCCGTGATGTGGTAGCCGAGGTCCCGCAGCCGCTGCTGGACGTCCGCGACGCGGTCGCTGTTCTCGCCGAACGCGACGTACGCGGGGAGCTCCTCGTCCTCCCCGGCTTCCGCGGCGTCGTCATCCGTGGCGTCGTCGTCCTTGGCGTCGTCGTCGCCGGTGTCGCGGTCGTCGTCTTCGCTCGCGTCCCCGCTCGCGTCGTCGGACGGCTCGTCGGAGGCCTCGCCGGACGGCTCCTGGTCCGGGTCGCCGGACTTCCCGGTCCCGCTCGGTTCCTCGGAGGGCTCGGGGCTCGGTTCCCCGGCTCCGCCGTCGGTCGTGCTCGGCGACGGCGAGGCGGCTGTCGAACTCGTGCCCGACGGCGTGGTGGCCCCGGCCTCCGGGTCGCTCTCGGTGGAGCATCCGGCCAGTACCGTGCCGCTCAGCAGAAGGGCCGAGAGCAGTGCCCCCGCGCGTCGTGCGGAAGGCCCGCCGTGTGTCCTGGACATGTCGTTCCCCTCATGAGGCCACCCGATCGGGGCGCCTGCCGCCTAGGAGGCCGCGCCGGCGCGACCTCTTGAGAAGTGCCGCAGCACTCCCCGCGAGTGTGCGTCACCGAGAGCTGACGCGCCAGCGCCGACATTCGTTGCCCCATGAGATCGTCACACAACCGTGACCGGCTCGTCCTGATTGCGGCCAAATCTACCCTGACCTGCGTCGACTCCCGGATCGGGGGCCGCCAGCCAGGCCTCCACGTCGTCGAGCAGGCGTTCCTTCGTGGACTCCGACGCGCGGCTCGCCCGGATCGACGAGCCCGCCAGCCCCGCGAGTTCCGCGTCCGAGAATCCGTGCACGTTCCGGGCCGTCTCGTACTGCGCCAGCAGCCGTGAGCCGAAGAGCAGCGGATCGTCGGCGCCGAGCGCGATCCGTGCTCCGGCGTCGACCAGCCGGCGCAGAGGGACCTCCTCGGCGTCGTGATAGACGCCGAGACTCACGTTCGAGGCGGGGCACACCTCCAGGGCGACCCCGCGGTCGACGATCTTCTCCAGCAGCCGGTCGCTCTCGGCGGCACGCACGCCGTGTCCGAGGCGGTCGGGCTCCAGATCGCGCAGCACCACGGCGATGTGGTCGGGGCCGAGCAGCTCGCCGCCGTGCGGCACGGCCGCGAGGCCGGCGCGGCGGGCGATCTCGAAGGCGCGGGCGAACCCGCTCGTGTCCCCGCGGCGCTCGTCGTTCGACAACCCGAAGCCGACGACGTCGCCGACGCCGTCGCCCGCGTAGCGCGCGGCGAGCCGGGCGAGCGTACGGGCGTCGAGCGGGTGCTTCATGCGCGAGGCGGCGACGATCACCCCGACCTCGATGCCGTGATCGGCGCTCGCGCGGCGCGCGGCGTCGATGACGAGTTCCACGGCCGGCGTGATCCCGCCGGTGAACGGCGCGTACGACGTCGGATCCACCTGGATCTCCAACCGTCGTGAGCCCTCGGCGGCGTCGTCGGCCGCGGCCTCGTCGACGATGCGGCGCATGTCGTCCTCGGAACGGACGCACTTGCGTGCGGCGTCGTACAGGCGCTGGAAGCGGAACCAGCCGCGCTCGGTCGCCGGGAGCTGCAGCGGATCGCCGTCGGTCAACGCCGCCGGGAGACTGACCCGATACTTCGCCGCCAGGTCGACGAGCGTCCCGACTCGCATGGATCCCGTGAAATGGAGGTGTAGGTGGGCCTTCGGAAGGAGCGCCAGGTCTCGCATCTGCGTAGTCTGGCAAAGCGGGCCGTGCGCGGCATGCGCCGTCCGTGATTGTTTCCACGACTCTTACATTCGAAAGCAGTGGCCTGGCGTCGCCCGCCGGAGCTCCCGGGAGAAATGACCAGTACATCGAAAACGCCTGGTGAGGGCGTGCCCGACGACCACGACCTCGAGGCCGCCGAGCCGGAGCGCGAGCACGACACCCAGGACGCGCCGGACGCCGCGATCTCTCCGACCGCCGCGGCCGCCGGCGACGCCTCTGGCGAAGACCCCGAAGCCGACGACCGCAGCGCGGACGACCGCAGTGCCGACGACGGCAGTGCCGACGACCGCAGTGCCGACGACCGCAGTGCGGACGGCGCCGTCGCGGGTGACGGCAGCGCGGACGCCGCCAGACCCGACCCTGAGACCGCGGACGGCGAGGCCGACGACTCCGATACGGACGCCGGCACCACCGGCGATGCCGGAACTGCCTCCGGCGCAGGCGCAGGCGATGACGTAGACGGCGGCACAGGCGCAGGGACCGACGCAGCGGGCACCGACATCGACGTCGACGCACGCGGCGACGCAGGCGCCGACGCCGACACCGACGCAGGCACAGACACCGACGCCGACACAGACGCCGACACAGACTCACGCGCCGACGTAGCGGTGGACGGTGACGTAGCGGTAGACCTCGAGGCAGGCGCAGGCGCAGGCGCAGGCGCGGACGCAGGAGCCGGCGCGGACGCAGGCGCGGACCACGACAGAGACCCGGACGGCGACGTCGACGACGACCGCACCCAGCCCGATCTCGCAGGGAGGCCGACCGAGACGGAGCGGCACGGCGGCCGGGTCGTGCTCGGTGGGCGGTACGAGCTCGGCGATGTGCTGGGTACGGGCGCCACGTTCACGGTCTACGAGGCCCGTTCGATCGACGAGGCCGAGGCCGGGGCCGACGACGCGTGGCCCCTGGTGGTCAAGGTGCTGCACCCGCACCTGGTCGACGACGAGTTCTCGCGCGCCGCTCTGCAGCGTGAGGTCACCGCGTCGGCGCGAGTCGACCATCCGGGTGTCGTCAGGGTGCTGGCCACGGGGGAGGACGACGTCGCGGGCGCCGTCGTGCCCTGGACCGTCATGGGCCGGTTCCCCGGTGCCCTGCTCTCCGACACGGCCGCGAGCGGTGGGCTGCCCTGGCAGGCCGCCCTGCAGATCGTCGCCGACGTGCTGGACGGCCTCGCCGCGGTGCATGCCGCCGGGCTCGTCCACCGCGACATCGCGCCGCGCAACGTCATGGTGGACCGTCACGAGGACGGCACCTACGGCGTCGGGCTGCTCGACCTGGGGCTCACGGCGCCGGGCGGAGGTCCCGGGGACGGTGAGACGGTCTCCGGGTCGATCATCGGCATGTCGCCGGAGCAGGCCAAGGGGCAGCCCCTCGACGCGCGCAGCGACCTGTACTCGGTCGGCGCCCTCACCTACTACGCGATCACGGGGCACGCCCCGTTCGAGCGGGCCGCCGCCCAGGACGTGCTCCGGGCGCACGTCGAGGCGCCGGTTCCGGCCGTGTCCGCACGCAGGCCCATGGTGCCGGCGTCGGTGGACCGGATCGTCGCCCGGGCCATGGCGAAGAACCCCGTTCGCCGCTACGCGGACGCCACCGCGATGGCGGCCGCGGTCCGGACGCTGCTCAAAGGGCTCGACGGTCCCGGCGTCCGCCCGGTCGTCGCTCCGCCCCCGGGCAATCCGACCATCGACCTCGCCCAGGTCGGCAGCGACCAGACGGAGAAGCTCGACCAGGTCGGCGGAGGCACGCTCAGGGTCGGCCAGCTGTCCGACGCCGACGGCGGCGAGGCGCGCACCACCGTCGTCGGCGCCTACGTGCCGGCGAGTGACGCGGCGTCGACCGAGGTGCTGCCACCCGCCGTGCCGGACGCGGGCGGGACGCGCCCGCCGGTCGGCCCGTCGCCGGTCGTCACCCCCGAGGAGGGGCAGCCGGCCCGGCGCGGGCGTGTCGTCGCTCTCGTGGTGGCCTCCGTCCTCGTGTTCGGCGCCGGCGGGCTCGCCCTGACCAGCCTCCTGAACAGCGACTGGGCGCGGACGCAGGCCGAAGATGTCACCCGGGAGTCGTCGAAGAGGTCGAAGCCGTCGCCGTCGCCGACGGTGTCGTCCACGGACCCGGCGGTGCCCTACGTCCCGGAGACGGACCCCGCGCCGACGGAACCGTCGCCCTCCTCGACCCCGTCGTCGTCCCCGTCGTCGTCCCCGTCCGCGCCGACCGGGGAGCCCACCGGAGAGCCCTCGGACGAACCGACCGACGAGTCCACCGACGAACCCACCGAGGAGCCGGCGGACGACGTGTCCGAACCGGCGGACGACGGCACGGCGAGCCCGCCGCCGGACGGTGACACGGGTGACGGCGGCACGGGCGACGACGGAACCGGCGGTGGCGCAGGTGGCGGGTCCGACGGCGGCGACGGGGAGGCCGGTGCCTGATGAACCGGGCGACCGGGAAACCGGCCCGGGACGCGAATCCGGGCGCCTGCCCGCCTCCGTGCGGATCCGGGTTCGACCCACCGGCTCCCGTGCCGTACAGTTATGCACCGGTGATTGGCTCGTCACCTGCTGGACCGCGCCCCTGTGGGCGTGGTGTCCGGGTGGTCGACGGGGCGGTTCCGAAGGGTAGTGGCGCAATTGGTAGCGCAGCGGTCTCCAAAACCGCAGGTTGCAGGTTCGAGTCCTGTCTACCCTGCCAGCGTTGGTCCCGCCGGGGTCACGCAGAGCGGGGCCACGTGAGTGGCGCCGGGCCGGACCGTCCCGCCCCCGGGGCGGGGCAGATGCCACAGGAGTGGGGTTAGCAGTGAGCGACACCGAGGTGATGAAGAGCACTGCGGAGCGTCCTGGTGAGGGCCGCCGCAACATCTTCGCGCGGATCGCACTCTTCGTGCGCCAGGTGATCGGCGAGCTCAAGAAGGTCGTCACGCCCACGCGCTCGGAACTGCTCAACTACACCTGGGTCGTCCTGGTGTTCCTGGTCGTGGTCATGCTGTTCGTGACGGCACTCGACTTCGGGATCGGCAAGCTCACCTTCCTGGTCTTCGGGCAGTGACGCGAGTTCGCTGAACCTCCGCGCTTCACCGGTCAGTCTCGGTGCCGTGTCGCACGGCACAGGTCGCCGGGCCCGATCGGTCGCTCCGCACCGCGCACACTGCGCGACAATGGGAGCCGGGTGTGGTGTCGTGTTCCGAAGGCCCCATCCGAGCCACCGGGTTCGCAAGGTTGTGCCGGGTACCTCCCGGCCAGGAGAAGAAAGCAGGTTCGTACGTGTCCCAGGATTCTCTGGACCAGACGGAGAACGTCGAGCTGCCCGATGCCGGGAGTGCCGAGGCGGCCGATGACGTGACCGTGGACGCCGAGAACGCCGACGCGCCTGCGGACGCTGCCGACGACGACGCGACCGCCTCCGAGGGCGCGGCAGAGGACGCCGAGGAGGCCGTCGACGAGGTCGCCGAGTTCAAGAGCATGCTGCGTTCGCAGCCGGGCGACTGGTACGTCATCCACTCCTACGCGGGCTACGAGAACCGTGTGAAGGCCAACCTGGAGAACCGCATCCAGAGCCTGAACATGGAGGACTACATCTTCCAGATCGAGGTCCCCATGGAAGAGGTGGCCGAGATCAAGAACGCGCAGAAGAAGATCGTGCGCCGGGTCCGTATCCCCGGGTACGTGCTCGTGCGCATGGACCTCACCGACGAGTCGTGGGGCGCGGTGCGCCACACGCCGGGCGTGACGGGCTTCGTGGGCCACACCCACCAGCCCGTGCCCCTCACGTTCGACGAGATCTACTCGATGCTCGCCCCGACGGTCGAGGCCCAGCCCGCCGCCGGGAAGCCCGCCGCCGAGGCCGCCTCGGGCGGTTCGTCCAAGTCGGCCGTGCACGTGGACTTCGAGGTCGGCGAGTCGGTCACCGTCACGGACGGGCCGTTCGACACGTTGCCCGCCACCATCTCCGAGATCAACGTGGAGTCGCAGAAGCTCCACGTGCTCGTTTCGATCTTCGGCCGGGAGACCCCGGTCGAGCTGGGGTTCGACCAGGTCGCCAAGATCTGATCCACCCCGTACCTCATTGCAACCGGGTCATCGCCCACGGCGTCGGCCCACTGACAGAAAGCGCAGAGAATGCCCCCCAAGAAGAAGGTCGCCGGCCTTATCAAGCTCCAGATCCAGGCCGGCGCGGCGAACCCCGCTCCGCCGATCGGCCCCGCGCTGGGTCAGCACGGCGTGAACATCATGGAGTTCTGCAAGGCCTACAACGCGGCGACCGAGTCGCAGCGCGGCAACGTGATCCCGGTGGAGATCACGGTCTACGAGGACCGCTCCTTCACCTTCATCACGAAGACGCCGCCGGCCGCGGAGCTCATCAAGAAGGCAGCGGGTGTCCAGAAGGGCTCGGGCACCCCGCACACGACCAAGGTCGCGAACCTGACGATGGACCAGGTCAAGGAGATCGCGCAGACCAAGATGCCGGACCTCAACGCGAACGACGTCGAGGCTGCCGCCAAGATCATCGCGGGCACCGCCCGCTCGATGGGGATCACCGTCAGCCAGTGACGACGCTGCCGCCGCCGGCGCTCGCGTGTTCCGCGACGCCGGCAGGCGGCTGATCCGAACCGGGTGCCCGGCGACCGCCGTCGGGCACCACTGTGGCAGGGCCGCCCGGCCCGCTACGACCACGAAGGAAGGGCACAGAAATGGCCAAGCAGGGTAAGAACTACCGCTCCGCGTTCGCGAAGATCGACCGCGACAACCTGTACGCGCCGCTCGAGGCGGTCCGTCTCGCCAAGGAGACCGCGACCACCAAGTACGACTCGACCGTCGAGGTCGTGTTCCGTCTCGGCGTCGACCCGCGTCAGGCGGACCAGATGGTTCGCGGCACGGTGAACCTCCCCCACGGCACGGGTAAGACCGCCAAGGTCATCGTGTTCGCCAACGCCGCGAAGGCCGAGGAGGCCCGTGCGGCAGGTGCGGACGAGGTCGGCGGCGACGAGCTGATCGAGAAGGTCGCCGGCGGTTACACCGACTTCGACGCCGCCGTGGCCACGCCGGACCTCATGGGCAAGGTCGGCCGCCTCGGTAAGGTGCTGGGTCCCCGCGGCCTGATGCCGAACCCGAAGACCGGCACCGTGACGATGGACGTGACCAAGGCCGTCACCGAGATCAAGGGCGGCAAGATCGAGTTCCGCGTCGACAAGCACGCCAACCTGCACTTCATCATCGGCAAGGTGTCCTTCCCGGACGAGCAGCTGGTGGAGAACTACGGTGCGGCGCTCGACGAGGTGCTGCGTCTCAAGCCGTCCTCCTCGAAGGGCCGCTACATCTCGAAGGCCACGATGACGACGACGATGGGCCCGGGCATCCCGCTCGACCAGTCGCGCACGACGAACCTCCTGGTGGAGACCCCGGCCGCCTGAGCCGAAACACTCGCTGACGACGTCGGCCCGCGCCCCCGCACCGGGGCGCGGGCCGACGTCGTCAGCGCATGTATCAAAGTGCGCGGCACGCCCTCTGTACTGGTGAGAGCAGGAGGTGACGCCGGGTGGGCGCTGTCCACCGGGCGTGGCCTTCACATCATCGCTTCGTCCCAGAGGGGTGGGTGCCGGGTGCGCGTTCCGGTGAGGAGGGCTCGGGCACGTCGTGCGTGTCCGAGTGCCCCCGTATATTTGCAGGGTCCAGAACCGACACGTCTGCGCCCGCGGACGTCGAGACCCCGCATCGAGGCGATGACAAGACGCTGCGACGCTCCGTCCGCACGAGAGTCCCACGACGCTCCCGAGTGCACGCTCGGGGAGCGCGCCGCGCATGCGCTGCTCGCCTATCGGGAGGGCAGCACGGACCGCCTCGACGCCGTCGTCCGGGAGGCGAACCCGCTGCTGTGGGCGACGGTGCGTGCTCAGGGGGTGGACCGGGACACGGCTGCCGACATCGTCCAGAACACCTGGGTGCAGCTCGTCAGGTACGCGGACCGCATCGAGGAGCCGCGCGCGGTGCTGAAGTGGCTGCTCACCACCGCACGGCGGGCGGCGTGGGAAGAGGTCAGCAACGAACGCGCCGACGCCGCGCGGCGGACGGACCTGCCCGACGACGACACCCGTCACTCGGCGCTCCCCGACCCGACGCCGCAGCCCGACGCCGAGGTCCTGACCAAGGAGCGCGACCAGATCCTGTGGAAGGCGTTCGGTGAGTTGTCCGAACGCTGCCGTGAGCTGCTGCACCTGGTCTCGCTCGCGGACCGCCCGGACTACCGGATGATCTCCGCCGCCGTCGGTATGCCGGTCGGGAGCATCGGGGCGACGCGTGGCCGGTGCCTCGCCAAACTGCGCACGGAACTGGACCGGATGGGAGGCGGCACGTGGGCCTGAACGGACAGGATCTCCCGGAGATCCGGGACGACGAGCTCACCCTCTCGCCCGCGGAGCCGATGGACGATGCCGACCGGGCAGTCCTCGCGCATCTTGCCGAGGTCGCGAGCCTGCTCGATCCGATGCCCGACGACCTCGTCGAGCGATCGTTGTTCGCCGCCACGCTCGCGGGCCTCGAGGCCGAGGTGATGGAGGTCGTGCAGCTGTCGGACACGGCGGCTGGTGTGCGCTCCGCGACCGCCCCGGCCGAGGGGGCGCCGACCGAGGCGCGGACCATCTCCTTCACGCACGGCGACCTCACGCTGATGATCCAGCTCTCGGCCGAGCGCGCCGGCCGGATTCGCGTGGACGGGTGGATCGCCGTGTCGACGCCGTCGTACACGGTCGAGCTGCATCGGCCCGGCACGGCTCCGGAGGTCACGGAGGCCGACGAGGACGGGCGGTTCTCGTTCCCGGCGGTGCAACCCGGTGCGGCGAGCCTGATCGTCCGCCGTCCCGAGGCCGACGGCGGTGCGGTGAGCACACCCGTGATCGAACTGTAGTGACGCGCCGGCAGACAGATTCGTGGCCTGAGGGGCGGCCGGGCGCAGAGTGGTCCCGGGGGGAGACCGCTTCGGTGAGGCGCAAGCATCCGACGAACGAGAGGTGACCCCCGTGAGTTCTTTGCCCGAGACCCCGCAGGTACGCGACCACACCGGTGGATGGCGTCCCGTGCGGGACCTGGATCCGGAGTCGGCACGATCCCGCCGGGAGGTCTCGCTGGCCCCCACGCGCTACGTGGCGGACCGCCTGATCCTGCGGACCACCCCGGGCGACGACCCGGACCCGCTGCTCGACCTGCTGCGGGAACGCGCCGCCGAGCGGAATCTCGAGTTCGCGGAGGAGCACCTGGAACGGGCCGGCTCGCGCGCCGCGGCGCCGCGGCCCGGGCTCGCGGTGCACCTCGCCGGGGACGACGGCGACGTGTGGGACCTGCTGGACGACGTCGCGTCGGCGGTCGACACCGGTGAGCGGAAGCGCATCGGGCTCGATCACGTGCTCGTCGGGCACCGGAACGGGGGAGGGCTGCCGGTCCCGGGGGACCGCGAGCCCGCGCACCGGATCGGTCCGGCGCCGCGCCGCCTGTTCGGCGACGGCCCCGCACCGTGGCTCACCGAGCACGGGATGCACCGTCCCGTCGTGGCCGTCGTCGACACAGGGATCGGGGAGCACCCCTGGCTCGACGGCGATCGGCTGGTGATCCGCGACGCGGCGGTCGACGGCCACCCCATCGGCACGTACACGGAAGACGAACCCGACACCACGCCTGACGGCCTCACCCCGTTCGCCGGTCACGGGACGTTCATCGCCGGTGTCGTGCACCAGATGTGCCCGGACGCGGCGATCCTGCCCGTCCGGGCGATGTCGACCGACGGGCTGGTCCGCGAGTGGGACCTGACGCGGACGCTGGAACGCCTGCTGGAGTACCACCTGCGCGGCGTCGCCGGGACCGACGGCTGCGCGCCCGTGGACATCCTCGTGCTCGCCATGGGCTTCCGTCCCGAGGTCGCGGAGGACGACGACTACGAGGGAGTCCTCCGGGGCGTGCTGCGGGACCTGCGCCGCGCGGGCGTCCTCGTCGTCGTGTCGGCCGGCAACGACGGGGACGACCGCGAGATCTTCCCCGCGGCCTGGGCGCCGCACGTCCGGCGGATCGAGGACCGTGTCGAGCCGTTCGACCTGCGAGACCTGCACCCGGACTACCCGCCCATCCTCTCGGTCGGCGCCTCCAACCCGAACGGGACGCTCGCGGACTTCAGCAACGACGGCCCCTGGGTCACCTGTGTGCGGCACGGCCGGGAGGTCGTGAGCACCATGCCGGTCACGGCCGACGGACCCCTGCAGCCGCAGTTCCTCGGCGTGGACCCGCTGCGCGAGTCCACCGACCCCGACGACTACACCGGGGGTTTCGCGCAGTGGAGCGGCACCTCGTTCGCCGCGCCGGTGCTCGCCGGCGAGCTCGCGCAGGAACTCCTGGAACAGCGGAACGAAGGGGAGGAGGGGCACCGGGTGGCCATGGCGTGGCGGGCGGTACAGGCTGTGACGGGGATGCCGGAACCCACCGCCGCACGATGAGGCCGGCACCATGACGGTGGACGACTCACATCTGCAGTCGCTCGCGTCCCGGATCAAAGGGGCGCGCGAGCTGAACAAACGAGCGCGATGGGCCGCCGGGGAGTCCGCGTTCCGTCGCGTGCTCGACGAGATCGAGGCGATCGCCGTCGAGTCCCTCAGCCCGGATCAGCGACAGATGTGGGACGGCCTCGCCGTGCGCGGCCACCTGGGGTTGTCGAACTCGGTGCTCATGCGGACCGACTCGCTCGACGACGCGATGAGGCTGTGCTCCCGGGCCGAGGAGTTCGCCGAGGGGTCGGCCGACACGTCTCTCGGCACCTTGGTCCAGCTGCAACGGGGGGTCCTGCTGATCCGCACCGGCAGCACGCGTTCCGCGCTCGACCACTTCTCCGAGGCCTTCGAGAACGCCGACCTGCTCGAGGACGAGGAGCGGGCGATCCTGCTCCTGAACCGGGGGAACGCGCACAGCGAGCTCGGCATGTTCGAGGCCGCCCTGCGCGACTACCAGGAGTCCTACGAACACGCGGCTCAGGCAGGGAACGTCATGTCCACCTCGTTCGCGCTGGGCAACATCGGGTACGCCTTGTACGCCATGGGGGACCTGCCTGGCGCGCTGGCGTCGATGGAGCAGTCCCACGACCTCACACCCGACCGGGACGACGGGATCCCGCTCCTCGCACGTGCCGAGGTGCTCTTCGACAGCGGACTGCTCCTGGACGCCGAACGTCTCCTGCGGACGGCTGTCGAGCAACTCGCCAGAGTGGGATGGCGCGCCGACCACGCCGAGGCCGAATGGTTTCACGCCCGCTGCCTGCTCGGACTCCGCCAGTACGACGAGGCACGCCGGACGGCGCGGCGGGCCAGCCGCAGGTTCGCCGACGCCGGGAATCCTTCGATGGCGGCGCTCGCGCAGGTTCTGGAGCTGGAGGCGGAGCTCGCCGCCACCCGGTTCGAGACCCCCACCCCCACGGTCGCCCGACGCCGGGCCCAGGCCGCGCTCACCGTCGCGCGAAAAGGGGACGGGACCGGCTCGTTCCTGGGGTATCACCCGGGCCACGCCGCCCGTCTCGTCGCCGCCCGCTGGCTCGTTCTCGCCGGTGACATCGTCCAGGCCCGCCGGGTGTTCGACGTCGTCGGCAGGGACGGCCCAGGCACCCCCCTGACCTACCGGATCCAACGCCTCGTCGTGGCGGCCCAGCTCGCCTTCGCCGAGCACAACCGGTCCAGGGGGCTCCGAGCCGTGCGCCAGGGCTTCGGGCTCCTGCGCGAGCACCGGTCACGGCTCGGCGCCGTCGAATCGGTGACGGCAGCCGCCGTGCACGGCGTCGACCTCCAGCTCGTGGACGTCGGAGCTGCGCTGGAGACGGGAAGGGCCCAGGCGTTCTTCGACGCGCTGGAACGCGGCCGCTCCACCTTCGCCGGTGCCGGCCGCGTCACCCCGCCCGACGATCCCGCCGCCGCCGAACTCCTCGCCGAGGCCCGCGGTCTGCTCGGGCGCGCGCGAGAGCTGCGCACCGACGGGGACCACGCCGCCGAGCGGGAGGATCTCACCCGGCGTGCCGGAGTCCTCCAGAACCAGGTGCGCGAACGCTCCTGGCTGCACGCCGGGGACGCCGAGGTCGACCAGCCCGTCACCGCGCGCGAGACCGTGCGGGCGCTCGACGGCACCGCCGTCGTCGCCAACTTCGCCGTCCTCGCGGGACGGCTCCGCGCCGTCCGGGTCGACAAGGACGGCGCTGCGCTCCTCGAACTCGGCGAGCCCGGCGGCGTCGAGGAGCGCGTGCGCCGCGTCCGGGCCGACATCGCGGTCGCCGCCAACGAGCACATCCCCCCACCCCTGCGCGCGGCCGCGCAGGCGTCCCTCGACCGCTCCCTCAAGAAGCTGGACGACGCCGTCCTCGCCCCCCTGGGAGCCGACGGCGACCTGCACATCGTGGCGCGCGAACCCCTGCTCGGCATTCCGTGGGCAGCGCTGCCGTCCCGGCAGGGACAGCGCACGTCGGTCAACTCCCACGTGGCGCGCGGCCGCCGGGGCGCGCGTCCCGGAGCTCGCCACCGCCTGCTCGCGGCCGCCGGACCCGGCGTCGCACACGGCTCCGGCGAGGCCTTCGCGGTCGGCGAGGAATGGCCGGGCGCGACCGTTCTCACGGGAGACTCGGCGACCACCACCGCGGTCCGTGAGGCGCTCGCCACGCACGACGTCGTCCATCTCGCCGCCCACGGCCGGCACGACGCCGACAACCCGCTCTTCGCCTCGATCGAGCTGGCCGACGGCCCCCTGTTCGCCCACGAACTCGACGGAATGCGACTCCCCGGGACCGTGGTGGTGCTGGCAGCATGTGAGGTCGGCGGCTCCTCCGAGGTGGTCGGGGGAGAGGTGCTGGGCCTCACCTCCGTCTTGCTCCGGCTCGGTGCGCGGGCCGTCATCGCGGCGGTGGCGCCTCTCCCCGATGCCCTCGCCGCCCAGGTCATGCCCCGCTTCCATGCCCACCTCCGGGCCACGGACGACCCGGAGGCGGCGCTTGCGGCGGCCTGCGCGGAGGCGGACCGTCCGGTCCCCCTGGTCTGCTTCGCGGCCCTGGAATCGCTCTGACCGGCGACCGGCGACCGGCGACCGGCGCGGGGCTTCGGGCCGCGGCAAGCCGCGCCGGCGGAGCCCGGACACGTCCGGGATCGACGAGCGCGGGACGCCGACTGTGGCGAGGCGCACGCGCACACCGCGGCCCTCGGCACGCGCCTCGTGTACTCTTGACAGGTAACCACAGACCGCCGGTCGTCCGACGCTGCCCGGGAACGGGGAGCAGAGGGCCGAAGTCCGCTGACACGCGGAGGCCTGCGCAGGTGAACGACGACGATCCGTCCGGCCCTTCGGGGTCGCATGTGTTCCGAGCCCCGTGCGCCTGCGCCGGGGCTCTTTTCGTGTCGTGGGAAGCTCCGGGCTCATGCCCGGGGGACGGCGGTACCACCACCGGAAGGATTGCCATGGCGAGGCCGGACAAGGCAGCCGCCGTCGCGGAGATCGCGGACAAGTTCCGCGAGTCCAACGCGGCCGTGCTGACCGAGTACCGCGGGCTCACCGTTGCGCAGCTCAAGGATCTGCGCCGGTCGCTCAGCGGCAACGCAACCTACGCCGTGGTGAAGAACACGCTGACGGGGATCGCGGCCAAGGAGGCCGGTGTCGAGGGTCTCGACGCCAGCCTGAAGGGCCCGTCCGCCATCGCATTCGTGACCGGGGACCCGGTCGAGGCTGCGAAGGGTCTGCGTGACTTCGCCAAGGCGAACCCCGCACTGGTCATCAAGGGCGGTGTCCTCGAGGGGAACGCCCTGACCGCCGCGGAGATCACGAAGCTCGCGGACCTCGAGTCCCGCGAGGTTCTGCTGGCCAGGGTGGCCGGCGGGCTGAAGGCCACGCTGACCCGTGCGGCGTACGCGTTCACCGCCAAGCCCACTCAGGTCGCCCGCATCATCGATGCCCTGCGTGAGAAGCAGGACTCGGAGGGTGCCGCCGCGTGACGCGGTGGTGCTCGGAACACAAACCCCTGCTTCTGGCGGGCACTGCCCGCGAAGCGCTGAAGTGAAAGGAACGCCACCATGGCGAAGCTCAGCACCGACGAGCTCCTGTCCGCCTTCGAGGAGCTCACGCTCATCGAGCTCTCCGAGTTCGTGAAGGCCTTCGAGGAGAAGTTCGACGTCACCGCCGCGGCCCCGGCCGCCGTGGCCGTTGCCGCCCCTGCCGGCGGCGACGGTGCTGCCCCCGCCGAGGAGGAGAAGTCGGAGTTCGACGTCGTCCTCACGGCTGCCGGCGACAAGAAGATCGGCGTCATCAAGGAGGTGCGCGCCCTCACGTCCCTCGGCCTGAAGGAGGCCAAGGACCTGGTGGACAGCGCGCCGAAGGCGGTCCTCGAGGGCGCCAGCAAGGAAGACGCGGAGAAGGCCAAGGCTGCCCTCGAGGGCGCCGGCGCCACCGTCGAGCTCAAGTGAGCCACGAGGTCGCGTGACCTCTGCCCGTCTCGGGCAAGGTGATCGTCCGGCGCGGCCCCGCGCCGTCGTCGGGCGGTCGCCATCAGGAACACGAGGCCCGCACCCCGGTACTCCGGGTGCGGGCCTCGTGCCGTCTTGTCGTGTCGGTGCGGATGCGCACCAATTTCCGGATCCGCCTTGATTCGGCGTGCGCGACAGGCGACGAGTAGACATACTTGAAGTGAATAGGTATGCTAGCGCTTTGCGCCCGCGTGTGCCCTCGACGCCGCCACACTGCTTCCCGAATGACCTGGTCAAACCCCTGGACGGGGTGTCCACGGACCACCGGTGAAGCCGGCCGAGCTTCCTGCCGCACCCGAGCGTACAGCGTTCACCCCGTACTGCAGGGAAGGACCCCTCTTGGCTGCCTCGCGCACCCCTTCAGCACCGTCCGCCGACGCCATCGCGAACCGTACCGCCTCCCGCCGCGTCTCTTTCGCCAAGATCCACGAACCGCTCGAAGTCCCCGATCTGCTCGGTCTGCAGACCGAGAGCTTCGACTGGCTGCTCGGCAATGCCGACTGGCAGGCCCGGGTCGCCGCGGCGAAGGCCGGCGGCCGGAACGACGTCCCGGAGGCCTCCGGCCTGGAAGAGATCTTCGAGGAGATCTCGCCGATCGAGGATTTCGGCCAGTCGATGTCCCTGTCGTTCTCCAACCACCGCTTCGAGCCGCCGAAGTACTCGGCGGACGAATGCAAGGAGAAGGACTTCACGTTTGCGGCCCCGTTGTTCGTGACCGCGGAGTTCGTGAACTACACGACCGGTGAGATCAAGAGCCAGACCGTTTTCATGGGTGATTTCCCGCTCATGACCGCGCGCGGCACGTTCATCATCAACGGCACCGAGCGCGTCGTCGTCTCGCAGCTCGTGCGCAGTCCCGGCGTGTACTTCGAGCGCACCCCGGACAAGACCAGCGACAAGGACGTCTTCTCCGCGAAGATGATCCCGTCGCGTGGTGCGTGGCTGGAGTTCGAGATCGACAAGCGCGACGCCGTCGGCGTGCGCGTCGACCGCAAGCGCAAGCAGCCGGTTACGGTGCTCCTGAAGGCGCTCGGCGTGAGCGAGGCGCAGATCCGCGAGGAGTTCGCGGACTTCCCGTCGGTGCTGGACACGCTGGAGAAGGACCACGTCCACACCGAGGACGAGGCCCTCGTCGACCTGTACCGCAAGATCCGCCCGGGCGAGCCGCCGACGGTCGAGGCCGGTCGCACGCTGCTGGAGAACTTCTACTTCAACCCGAAGCGGTACGACCTGGCGAAGGTCGGCCGGTACAAGCTCGGCAAGAAGGTCGGTACGGACGCCCCGCTGGCCGACTCGACGCTGTCCGTGAGCGACATCGTCGCGACGATCAAGTACCTCGCCGCACTGCACGCCGACGTGGAAACCATCGGTGGTCTGCGCAACGGCGAGCCGGTCGACATCCGCGTCGAGACGGACGACATCGACCACTTCGGCAACCGCCGCATCCGCGCCGTGGGCGAGCTCATCCAGAACCAGGTCCGTACGGGCCTGTCCCGCATGGAGCGCGTCGTGCGTGAGCGTATGACCACGCAGGACGTCGAGGCCATCACGCCGCAGACGCTGATCAACATCCGGCCGGTCGTGGCGTCGATCCGCGAGTTCTTCGGTACGTCCCAGCTGTCGCAGTTCATGGACCAGAACAACCCGCTGGCCGGCCTGACGCACAAGCGCCGCCTGTCCGCGCTCGGTCCGGGCGGTCTCTCGCGCGACCGCGCCGGCATGGAGGTCCGTGACGTCCACCCGTCGCACTACGGCCGCATGTGCCCGATCGAGACGCCGGAAGGCCCGAACATCGGTCTGATCGGCTCGCTCGCGTCGTTCGGCCGCATCAACCCGTTCGGCTTCATCGAGACGCCGTACCGCAAGGTGGTGAACGGCCGCGTCACGGACGAGGTCGAGTACCTGACGTCCGACGACGAGGACCGCCACGTCATCGCGCAGGCGAACACGTCGCTGACCGCGGACGGCGCCTTCGAGACGGACCGCGTCCTGGTCCGCACCAAGGGCGGCGAGACCAACGACGTCCCGGCCACCGATGTCGACTACATGGACGTCTCGCCGCGTCAGATGGTGTCGGTCGCCACCGCGCTGATCCCGTTCCTCGAGCACGACGACGCGAACCGCGCCCTCATGGGCGCCAACATGCAGCGCCAGGCGGTGCCGCTGGTCCGCTCGGAGATGCCGGTGGTCGGTACGGGCATGGAGCGCCGTGCCGCCATCGACGCGGGCGACGTGATCGTGGCGACCAAGCCCGGTGTGGTCACCGAGGTGTCCGCCGACCTGGTCCTGGTCGCGAACGACGACGGCACCACCGGTTCCTACCGCGTGCACAAGTTCATCCGCTCGAACCAGGGCACCAGCTACAACCAGCGGGTGCTCGTGGACGAGGGGCAGCGCGTCGAGGTCGGTTCGGTCCTTGCGGACGGCCCGGCCACCGACGAGGGCGAGCTCGCCCTGGGCAAGAACCTCCTCGTGGCGTTTATGTCGTGGGAGGGCCACAACTACGAGGACGCGATCATCCTGAGCCAGCGGCTCGTGGAGGACGACGTCCTGTCCTCGATCCACATCGAGGAGCACGAGGTCGACGCGCGCGACACGAAGCTCGGTCCGGAGGAGATCACGCGGGACATCCCGAACGTCTCCGAGGAGGTCCTGGGTGACCTCGACGAGCGTGGCATCGTCCGCATCGGTGCCGAGGTCGGCGCCGGCGACATCCTGGTCGGCAAGGTCACCCCGAAGGGCGAGACCGAGCTCACCCCGGAGGAGCGTCTGCTGCGCGCGATCTTCGGCGAAAAGGCCCGCGAGGTGCGCGACACCTCCCTCAAGGTGCCCCACGGCGAGTCCGGCACGGTCATCGCGGTGCGCGAGTTCAACCGGGAGGACGGCGACGAGCTGCCCGCCGGTGTGAACCAGCTGGTGCGTGTCTACATCGCGAACCGCCGCAAGATCACCGTCGGTGACAAGCTGGCCGGCCGCCACGGCAACAAGGGCGTCATCTCGAAGATCCTGCCGGTCGAGGACATGCCGTTCCTCGAGGACGGCACGCCCGTCGACGTGATCCTGAACCCGCTGGGCGTGCCCGGTCGTATGAACGTGGGCCAGGTCCTGGAGACACACCTCGGGTGGGTCGCCAAGCAGGGGTGGGACGTCGCCGACGCCGAGGACCCGAAGGCCGAGTGGCTCGACAACGTGCCCCAGATCGCGCGGTCGAGCGATGCGGGTACCCCGGTCGCCACCCCGGTGTTCGACGGTCTGCAGGAGGACGCGCTGCGTGGCCTCATCGCCACGACCCGGCCGAACCGCGACGGCGAGCGCATGGTCGGTCCGGATGGCAAGGCGCGGCTGTTCGACGGCCGCTCCGGCGAGCCGTTCCCGGAGCCGATCTCGACCGGCTACATGTACATCCTGAAGCTCCACCACCTGGTGGACGACAAGATCCACGCCCGCTCGACCGGTCCGTACTCGATGATCACGCAGCAGCCGCTGGGTGGTAAGGCGCAGTTCGGCGGTCAGCGTTTCGGCGAGATGGAGGTCTGGGCCCTGGAGGCGTACGGCGCCGCCTACACGCTGCAGGAGCTGCTCACCATCAAGTCCGACGACGTCCCCGGGCGCGTCAAGGTCTACGAGGCCATCGTCAAGGGCGAGAACATCCCCGACTCGGGTATCCCGGAGTCCTTCAAGGTGCTCCTGAAGGAGATGCAGTCGCTCTGCCTGAACGTGGAGGTGCTGTCCAGCGACGGCGCCGCCATCGAGATGAAGGAGTCCGACGACGAGGTGTACCGCGCCGCGGAGGAGCTCGGGATCGACCTGTCCCGGCGCCCGAACTCGGCGTCCACCGTCGACGAGATCTGAAACCGGGCTCGTCCCGGATCACCAGGATTTTTCGAGAACGCTTTGAGGAAGTAGGACACCTTGCTCGACGTCAACATCTTCGACGAGCTGCGCATCGGCCTCGCCACGGCCGACAACATCCGCGCCTGGTCGCACGGCGAGGTCAAGAAGCCCGAGACCATCAACTACCGCACCCTGAAGCCGGAGAAGGACGGGCTCTTCTGCGAGAAGATCTTCGGCCCCACCCGGGACTGGGAGTGCTACTGCGGCAAGTACAAGCGCGTGCGCTTCAAGGGCATCATCTGCGAGCGCTGCGGCGTGGAGGTCACGCGCTCCAAGGTGCGCCGTGAGCGCATGGCCCACATCGAGCTCGCCGCTCCCGTCACGCACATCTGGTTCTTCAAGGGTGTGCCCTCGCGCCTTGGCTACCTGCTGGATCTCGCGCCGAAGGACCTCGAGAAGGTCATCTACTTCGCCGCGTACATGATCACGGCGGTCGACGACGAGGCGCGCCAGGAGGACCTGCCCAACCTGCAGAACGAGATCGACCTCGAGAAGAAGGAGATCACGGACCGCAGGGACAACGAGATCAACACCCGGGCCACCAAGCTCGAGCAGGATCTCGCCGAGCTGGAGGCCGAGGGCGCCAAGGCCGACGCGCGCCGCAAGGTCCGCGACTCCGCCGAGCGCGAGATGGCTCAGCTGCGCAAGCGGGCGGACCAGGAGCTGGACCGCCTGGAGCAGGTCTGGGACCGCTTCAAGAACCTCAAGGTCGCGGACCTCGAGGGCGACGAGATGCTGTACCGCGCCCTGCAGGACCGCTACGGCACCTACTTCGAGGGCGCCATGGGCGCGGCGGCGATCCAGAAGCGCCTGGAGACCTTCGACCTGGAGGCCGAGGCGGAGTCGCTGAAGGAGACCATCCGCACCGGTAAGGGCCAGCGCAAGACGCGTGCGCTCAAGCGCCTGAAGGTCGTCAACGCGTTCCTCACCACGACCAACTCGCCGACGGCGATGGTGCTCGACGCCGTCCCGGTCATCCCGCCGGACCTGCGCCCGATGGTGCAGCTCGACGGTGGCCGCTTCGCGACGTCGGACCTGAACGACCTCTACCGCCGCGTGATCAACCGGAACAACCGCCTCAAGCGGCTGCTGGACCTCGGCGCGCCGGAGATCATCGTCAACAACGAGAAGCGGATGCTCCAGGAGGCCGTGGACTCGCTGTTCGACAACGGCCGTCGTGGCCGGCCCGTCACGGGTCCCGGCAACCGTCCGCTGAAGTCGATCTCCGACATGCTCAAGGGCAAGCAGGGCCGGTTCCGCCAGAACCTGCTCGGCAAGCGCGTCGACTACTCGGGCCGTTCGGTCATCGTGGTCGGCCCGCAGCTCAAGCTGCACCAGTGCGGCCTGCCGAAGCAGATGGCGCTCGAGCTGTTCAAGCCGTTCGTCATGAAGCGGCTCGTGGAGCTCAACCACGCGCAGAACATCAAGAGCGCCAAGCGCATGGTCGAGCGCACGCGCCCGGTCGTGTGGGACGTGCTCGAAGAGGTCATCACCGAGCACCCGGTGCTGCTGAACCGTGCGCCGACGCTGCACCGCCTGGGCATCCAGGCGTTCGAGCCGCAGCTCGTCGAGGGTAAGGCCATCCACCTGCACCCGCTCGTGTGCGCGGCGTTCAACGCCGACTTCGACGGCGACCAGATGGCGGTCCACCTGCCGCTGAGCGCCGAGGCGCAGGCCGAGGCCCGCATCCTCATGCTGTCCAGCAACAACATCCTCAAGCCGTCGGACGGCCGCCCGGTGACCATGCCCTCGCAGGACATGATCATCGGTCTGCACCACCTGACGAGCGACCGTCCGGACGCGGTCGGCGAGGGCCGGGCGTTCGCGTCGGTGGCCGAGGCCCTGATGGCCTTCGACCGCCACCAGCTGGACATCAACGCCAAGATCAAGCTGCGTATCGACGACCTGGTGCCGCCGAAGGGCTTCGAGACCCCGGAGGGCTGGGAAGAAGGCCAGCCGATCCTGTTCGAGACGACGCTCGGCCGTTACCTGTTCAACGAGACGCTGCCGGTCGACTACCCGTACGAGAACGGTGTGGCCGACAAGAAGCGCCTCTCGGCGATCGTCAACGACCTGGCGGAGCGCTACCCGAAGGTCGAGGTCGCCGCGGCGCTGGACGCGCTGAAGGACGCCGGCTACTACTGGGCCACGCGTTCGGGCGTCACGATCGCGATCAGCGACGTGGCCGCGCCGGAGGCGAAGGCTCAGATCCTCGACGACCACGAGGCCCGCGCCCTGAAGGTGCAGCAGCAGTTCGAGCGCGGTCTGATCACCGACGACGAGCGTCGCCAGGAGCTCATCGAGCTGTGGACGCAGGCGACGGACAAGGTCGCGCAGGTCATGCGGGAGAACCTCGAGTCGGACTCGCGCAACACCGTGCTCCGCATGGTGGGCTCGGGCGCCCGTGGTAACTGGATGCAGGTGCGTCAGATCGCCGGTATGCGCGGCCTCGTGGCGAACCCGAAGGGCGAGATCATTCCTCGCCCGATCAAGTCCAACTACCGTGAGGGCCTGTCCGTCCTCGAGTACTTCATCGCGACGCACGGTGCGCGAAAGGGTCTCGCGGACACGGCGCTGCGTACGGCGGACTCGGGTTACCTGACCCGTCGCCTGGTGGACGTCTCGCAGGACGTGATCATCCGCGAGGAGGACTGCGGTACCCAGCGCGGCCTCACCCACCCGGTCGCCGAGAAGCTCGACGACGGTTCGCTGGTTCCGCACCCGCTGGTGGAGACGAGCGTCTACGGACGCACGTTCGCGACCGACATCCTCGACGCGGACGGGAACGTCGTGGCCGGCGCCGGAGAGGACTGCGGCGACGTGGCCATCGCGGCCGTCGTCGCGGCGGGTGTCGCGGACGTCAAGGTGCGTTCGGTGCTCACCTGCGAGTCCCGCGTGGGCGCCTGCGCCAAGTGCTACGGCCGCTCCCTGGCCACGGGCAAGCTCGTGGACATCGGCGAGGCCGTCGGCATCATCGCGGCGCAGTCGATCGGTGAGCCGGGTACCCAGCTCACGATGCGTACCTTCCACACCGGTGGTGTGGCGGCCGCGGAGGACATCACGCAGGGTCTGCCGCGTGTCACCGAGCTCTTCGAGGCCCGTACCCCGAAGGGTGAGGCGCCGATCGCCGAGTTCACCGGCACGATCGAGATCGAGGACACGGAGCGGACACGGCACATCGTCCTCAAGCCGGACGACGGCGCGGAGGAGATCAAGTACCCGGTCACCAAGCGCGCGACACTGCTCGTGCACGACGGCGACCACGTGGCGGTCGGTACCCAGTTCGTCAAGGGCGCCGTCGACCCGAAGAAGGTGCTGCGCATCCTCGGCCCGCGTGCCACGCAGAGCCACCTGGTGGAGCAGGTCCAGGAGACCTACCGCTCGCAGGGTGTGGACATCCACGACAAGCACATCGAGGTCATCGTGCGGCAGATGCTGCGCCGCGTGACCGTGCTGGACTCGGGTGACTCCGAGCTCCTGCCGGGCGAACTCGCCGAGCGCATGCGCTTCGAGGACGCGAACCGCAAGGCGGTGGCGGAGGGCGGCCAGCCGGCTGCCGGCCGTCCGGAGCTCATGGGTATCACCAAGGCGTCGCTCGCCACCGACTCGTGGCTCTCGGCGGCCTCCTTCCAGGAGACCACCCGCGTGCTCACCGAGGCTTCGATGAGCGGCCGGCGTGACCCGCTGCTCGGCCTCAAGGAGAACGTCATCATCGGTAAGCTCATCCCCTCCGGCACGGGCCTCGCCCGCTACCGGAACGTGGAGGTCGAGCCGACGGAGCAGGCCAAGGCGGAGCTGTACCCGAGCTTCGGGTACGACGACATCGACTTCCCGACGCTCGGTATGGGCTCGGGCGAGGCGATCCCGCTGGAGGACCTGGACTTCGGCGACTTCCGCTGATCGGCGATGCCACTGTCCGACGGCGGTCGTGGGAACGTTTCGTACGGAACGTTCCCGCGGCCGCCGTCGGGCATCTGAGGTCATGGATCTCACAGTCATTTCGTTTTGACCGCCCGCGAGGCCGCAGGTAGCCTTGTTCAACGTGCCAGCGCCGTCTGGCCGCACAGTTCTGCGGATCGCCTCGTCGCGATCGGGCGGAAGCGGCCGATGTGAGTGCGCAGGCATCCCGGAGAAATCTCCCGCAGGGTTCTGCGCTGCCGGTGAGACCGACCGGGCCATCGAGCCGGTGGTAGGTGGCGTTGCGGACCCGTCAGGGCCGCGGGTGCCGCGTGCGATCGGCACGCACCAGCCACAGACCAACGAAGGGCGTCGGCGGCACCCGCCGGCACCACCAGCTCGAGAGACGACGGAGACGTAGTGCCTACGATCCAGCAGCTCGTCCGCAAGGGCCGGAGCTCCAAGGCCGGGAAGTCGAAGACCCCGGCCCTCAAGGGTTCCCCCCAGCGGCGCGGCGTGTGCACCCGTGTGTACACCACCACCCCCAAGAAGCCGAACTCCGCGCTCCGCAAGGTCGCGCGCGTGAAGCTCTCCACCGGCATCGAGGTCACCGCGTACATCCCCGGTGTCGGCCACAACCTGCAGGAGCACTCGATCGTGCTCGTGCGCGGCGGCCGTGTGAAGGACCTCCCGGGTGTTCGTTACAAGATCATCCGCGGCGCCCTCGACACGCAGGGCGTGAAGGGCCGCCAGCAGGCGCGCTCCCGCTACGGCGCCAAGAAGGAGAAGAGCTGATGCCCCGCAAGGGACCGGCCCCGAAGCGGCCGCTCATCGTCGACCCGGTCTACGGGTCCCCGGTCGTCACGCAGCTGATCAACAAGGTGCTGCTGGACGGCAAGAAGTCCACCGCCGAGGCGATCGTGTACGGCGCCCTCGAGGGTGTCCGCAGCAAGACGGACCAGGACCCGGTCGTCGTGCTGAAGCGCGCGCTCGACAACGTCCGCCCCGCGCTCGAGGTGCGTTCCCGCCGCGTCGGTGGCGCCACCTACCAGGTGCCGGTCGAGGTGCGCCCCTCACGCTCCACGACGCTCGCGCTCCGCTGGCTCACCGACTTCTCCCGGGCTCGCCGCGAGAAGACGATGACCGAGCGTCTGATGAACGAGATCCTCGATGCCTCGAACGGTCTCGGTGCCGCGGTCAAGCGCCGCGAGGACATGCACAAGATGGCCGACTCCAACAAGGCCTTCGCGCACTACCGCTGGTAATAATTGCTCCGACGGCCCCGGTCACCACCGGGGCCTTCGGTGGATCCGGATCCCGGACCAGACCCACAGAGGGGTAAGAGACCGTGGCACTCGACGTGCTGACCGACCTGAAAAAGGTCCGCAACATCGGCATCATGGCCCACATCGATGCCGGCAAGACCACTACGACTGAGCGCATCCTGTTCTACACGGGTGTGAACTACAAGATCGGTGAGACGCACGACGGCGCCTCGACGATGGACTGGATGGCCCAGGAGCAGGAGCGCGGCATCACGATCACGTCCGCCGCGACGACGTGCTACTGGAAGAACAACCAGATCAACATCATCGACACGCCCGGCCACGTCGACTTCACGGTCGAGGTGGAGCGCTCGCTCCGCGTGCTCGACGGTGCCGTCGCGGTGTTCGACGGCAAGGAAGGTGTGGAGCCGCAGTCCGAGACGGTGTGGCGCCAGGCCGACAAGTACGACGTCCCGCGCATCTGCTTCGTCAACAAGATGGACAAGCTCGGTGCGGACTTCTACTTCACCGTGAAGACCATCGTGGAGCGCCTCAAGGCGAAGCCGCTCGTGATCCAGCTGCCGATCGGCGCGGAGAACGACTTCGAGGGCGTCGTCGACCTCGTCGAGATGAAGGCGCTCACCTGGCGTGGCGACACGAAGATGGGCGAGGAGTACGAGGTCGAGGAGATCCCGGCCGACCTCCAGGAGAAGGCCGAGCAGTACCGCGAGGAACTGGTCGAGGCCGTCGCCGAGGCGGACGACGACCTGATGGAGAAGTACCTCGGCGGCGAGGCGCTGACCAAGGAAGAGATCAAGGCGGGCATCCGCAAGCTGGTCATCTCCTCGGCGGCGTTCCCGGTGCTGTGCGGCTCCGCGTACAAGAACAAGGGCGTCCAGCCCATGCTCGACGCGGTGATCGACTACCTGCCGTCCCCGCTCGACGTGCCCTCCATCGAGGGCCACGACACCAAGGACGCGGAGAAGGTCATCGAGCGGCACGCGGACGCCACCGAGCCCTTCGCGGGCCTGGCGTTCAAGGTCGCGACGCACCCGTTCTTCGGCAAGCTCACCTACGTGCGCGTGTACTCCGGCAAGGCCAGCCAGGGCGCTCAGGTGCAGAACACCACCAAGGGCAAGAAGGAACGCATCGGGAAGATGTTCCAGATGCATTCCAACAAGGAGAACCCGGTCGAGGAAGCGCAGGCCGGTCACATCTACGCGTTCATCGGGCTGAAGGACGTCACCACCGGTGACACCCTGAGCGACCCGAGCAACCAGGTCATCCTGGAGTCGATGTCCTTCCCGGAGCCCGTCATCGACGTGGCGATCGAGCCGAAGACGAAGGCCGACCAGGAGAAGATGTCCACGGCGATCCAGAAGCTCCTCGAAGAGGACCCGACGTATCGCATCTCGCTGGACGAGGAGACCGGCCAGACCGTCATCGGCGGTATGGGCGAACTCCACCTCGACATCATGGTCGACCGGATGCGCCGGGAGTTCAAGGTCGAGGCGAACGTCGGTAAGCCGCAGGTGGCGTATCGCGAGACGATCCGTCGCAAGGCGGAGAAGATCGACTACACGCACAAGAAGCAGACGGGTGGCTCGGGCCAGTTCGCGAAGGTCCAGGTGACCTTCGAGCCGCTGGAGACCACGGAGGGTGAGCTCTACGAGTTCTCCAACGCGGTGACCGGTGGGCGTATCCCGCGCGAGTACATCCCGTCCGTCGACGCGGGCATCCAGTCCGCCATGGAACAGGGCGTGCTGGCCGGGTTCCCCGTGGTCGGTGTCAAGGCGACGCTGCTCGACGGCGCGTACCACGACGTCGACTCCTCCGAGATGGCATTCAAGATCGCCGGCTCGATGGTGTTCAAGGAGGGCGTGAAGCGCGCCGACCCGGTGCTGCTCGAGCCCGTCATGGCCGTCGAGGTCCGGACGCCCGAGGAGTACATGGGCGACGTGATCGGTGACCTGAACTCGCGTCGTGGGATGATCCAGTCCATGGAAGACGCCACCGGTGTCAAGGTCGTTCGGGCCGCCGTACCGTTGAGCGAGATGTTCGGGTACATCGGTGACCTTCGGTCGAAGACCCAGGGGCGTGCCGTGTACTCGATGCAGTTCGACAGCTACGCGGAGGTTCCCCGCGCGGTTGCCGACGAGATCATCAAGAAGACCCGGGGCGAGTGAGTCCCCACAGGTCGAACCGTACAACCAACCTGTAGGAAGCCCGACGCCCCGCGGTTGTAGGCTCTCGCCGACATCCGCAACGTTCGGAACATCTACCCAAGTCCCAGGAGGACCCAAGTGGCTAAGGCCAAGTTCGAGCGGACCAAGCCGCACGTCAACATCGGCACGATCGGTCACGTCGACCACGGCAAGACGACGCTGACCGCCGCGATCTCGAAGACGCTCGCCGACAAGTTCCCGGACCTGCCGGCGAACACGCAGCGCAACTTCGACGAGATCGACGCCGCGCCGGAGGAGAAGCAGCGCGGTATCACGATCAACATCGCGCACATCGAGTACGAGACGCCGAAGCGCCACTACGCGCACGTCGACGCTCCCGGTCACGCCGACTACATCAAGAACATGATCACCGGTGCCGCCCAGATGGACGGCGCGATCCTGGTGGTCGCCGCGACCGACGGTCCGATGGCGCAGACGCGTGAGCACGTGCTGCTCGCCCGCCAGGTGGGCGTGCCCTACCTGCTGGTCGCGCTCAACAAGGCCGACATGGTCGAGGACGAGGAGCTCCTCGAGCTCGTCGAGATGGAGGTCCGCGAGCTGCTGTCGTCGCAGGAGTTCCCCGGCGACGACGTGCCCGTGGTGCGCGTTTCCGGCCTCAAGGCCCTCGAGGGTGACCCCGAGTGGACCGCGAAGATCGTCGAGCTGATGGAAGCTGTCGACGAGAACGTCCCGGAGCCGCAGCGCGACCTGGACAAGCCGTTCCTGATGCCGATCGAGGACGTCTTCACGATCACCGGTCGTGGCACCGTCGTCACCGGCAAGGTGGAGCGCGGCAAGCTCGACATCAACTCCGAGGTCGAGATCGTGGGTATCCGCGAGCCGCAGAAGACCACGGTCACCGGTATCGAGACGTTCCACAAGCAGATGGACCAGGCGCAGGCCGGCGACAACACCGGTCTGCTGCTGCGCGGTACCAAGCGCGAGGACGTCGAGCGTGGCCAGGTCGTCGTGAAGCCGGGTTCGATCACGCCGCACACCAACTTCGAGGCTCAGGTCTACATCCTGGGCAAGGACGAGGGTGGCCGTCACAACCCGTTCTTCTCGAACTACCGCCCGCAGTTCTACTTCCGCACCACGGACGTCACCGGCGTCATCCAGCTGCCCGAGGGCACCGAGATGGTCATGCCGGGCGACAACACCGAGATGACGGTCGAGCTGATCCAGCCGATCGCCATGGAAGAGGGCCTCGGCTTCGCCATCCGCGAGGGTGGCCGCACGGTCGGTTCCGGCCGCGTCACCAAGATCCTCAAGTGATCCTGGCCTGACGGCTCATCGACAGGGGTCCGGACGCCTCGGCGTCCGGGCCCTTCGTCGTGCGCGTGCCATATCACACCGGTCCCGCTTGGAATTCCGCGGAATCATATGGCAGACTTGAGCAGTTGCCTGTTACGGGCGCGCTCTTTCTTGTGTCGAACAGTGTGCGAAGCCGCAGCCACCGAGTTGGCTGGGCGGTCCTCTCCCCGGGAGAGGCTGCGGGGTTTTGCGTCTGAGTATCGACGCCAGAAATGCGCCCCGCGGAGCACACACCGGCGGTCATCACCGGCGGAACTGTTCCGAGCAGGCTCGGCAAACGTCGTGGTCCGAGCGAGATGCCTCGCAGGAGATCACTTCCCAACGGCCCCGCACCGGGTAGGTGCGTGTGCACGGGTGCGTCGCACAGCGCGACACGCCCGAGCGCGGGGGTCGGACAGTAGCGGTTCGAGAGAGAGAGTCAGACGACGCCATGGCGGGACAGAAGATCCGCATCCGGCTCAAGTCCTACGACCACGAGGTGATCGACAGCTCGGCGCGCAAGATCGTCGACACGGTCACTCGCGCTGGTGCGACGGTCGTGGGTCCGGTGCCGCTGCCGACGGAGAAGAATGTCTTCACCGTCATCCGGTCGCCTCACAAGTACAAGGACAGCCGCGAGCACTTCGAGATGCGTACGCACAAGCGGCTCATCGACATCGTCGACCCGACGCCCAAGGCCGTCGATTCGCTCATGCGTCTCGACCTGCCGGCGGACGTGAACATCGAGATCAAGCTCTGAGGCTGGAGGACATCATCATGACCAACCAGCAGAAGAACGTGACCGCGGTGCTCGGGACCAAGCTCGGCATGACCCAGACCTGGGACGAGGCCGGTCGCCTCGTGCCGGTGACGGTCGTGTCGGTGGGCACGAATGTCGTGACCCAGGTCCGTACCGAGGAGACGGACGGCTACGCCGCCGTCCAGCTCGCGTACGGCCAGATCGACCCCCGCAAGGTCACCAAGCCGATGAAGGGCCACTTCGACAAGGCCGGCGTGACGCCGCGCCGTCACGTGGCCGAGGTGCGTACCGAGAACTCCGCGGAGTTCTCGCTCGGTCAGGAGATCACGGCCGAGGCCTTCGAGGCCGGCTCCGTGGTCGACGTGACCGGCACGACCAAGGGCAAGGGCACCGCGGGTGTCATGAAGCGCCACGGCTTCTCCGGCGTCGGCGCTTCGCACGGTTCGCACCGCAACCACCGCAAGCCCGGCTCGATCGGCGGCGCCTCGACGCCGTCGCGCGTGTTCAAGGGCCTGCGCATGGCCGGTCGCATGGGTAACGCCCGTAAGACCGTCCAGAACCTGACCGTTCACGCGGTCGACGCCGAGAAGGGTCTGCTGCTCGTCAAGGGCGCGGTTCCGGGTAACAAGGGTGGCGTCGTCCTCGTCCGTACCGCTGCGAAGGGAGCGTGACACCAATGGCCGCACTGACCGTCGATGTGCTTGACGCATCCGGGAAGAAGTCGGGCACGGCGGAGCTCCCCGCCGAGGTCTTCGACGTCGCCGTGAACGTCCCGCTGATCCACCAGGTCGTCGTCGCGCAGCGCGCGGCGGCCCGCCAGGGCACGCACTCCACCAAGACCCGCGGCGAGGTCCGCGGCGGTGGCAGGAAGCCGTACAAGCAGAAGGGCACCGGCCGCGCCCGTCAGGGTTCGACGCGCGCCCCGCAGTTCGCCGGCGGTGGCGTCGTCCACGGCCCGCAGCCGCGCTCGTACGAGCAGCGCACCCCGAAGAAGATGAAGGCCGCCGCGCTCCGCGGTGCCCTGTCCGACCGCGCTCGTGCCGGTCGCGTGCACGTCGTGGCCGGCTTCGGTATCGAGGGCACGCCCTCGACGAAGAAGGCACTCGCCGCCATCAAGTCCCTGACTCCCCGCGAGCACGTGCTCGTCGTGCTGGAGCGCTCGGACGAGGTGTCGCACAAGTCGCTGCGCAACGTCGACGAGGTGCACGTCCTGGTCGCCGATCAGCTCAACACCTACGACGTGCTCATCGCCGACGACGTCGTCTTCACCGAGTCCGCTCTGTCCGCGTTCCTCGCGGGCCCGGCGGCAGGTAAGGGCGCGAAGGCCGTGGCGACCGAGTCCGAGGCCGCCGAGGAGGACTCCAAGTGACCATCGTGCAGAAGGACCCGCGCGACATCCTGATCGCGCCGGTCGTCTCCGAGAAGAGCTACAACCTCCTCGACGAGGGCAAGTACACCTTCATCGTGGACCCGAGGGCCAACAAGACCGAGATCAAGATCGCCATCGAGAAGGTCTTCGACGTCAAGGTCGCCTCGGTGAACACGATCAACCGCAAGGGCAAGACGCGGCGCACGCGTTACGGCCTTGGCAAGCGCAAGGACACCAAGCGTGCGATCGTCACCCTCCGCGAGGGGTCGATCGACATCTTCGGCGGGCCGGTCGGCTGAGCCGGACGAGAGCAGATTGAGGACAGATCCCCATGGGAATCCGTAAGTACAAGCCGACGACGCCGGGCCGCCGTGGCGCGAGCGTCGCCGACTTCGTCGAGATCACGCGCTCGCAGCCGGAGAAGTCGCTGCTCCGCCCGCTGTCCAAGACGGGTGGCCGCAACAACTCCGGCCGCATCACGACGCGTCACAAGGGCGGCGGTCACAAGCGCGCCTACCGCGTCATCGACTTCCGGCGCCACGACAAGGACGGCGTGCCGGCCAAGGTCGCTCACATCGAGTACGACCCGAACCGCACGGCCCGCATCGCGCTGCTGCACTACGCGGACGGCGAGAAGCGCTACATCATCGCCCCGAACAAGCTGAGCCAGGGCGACGTCGTGGAAGCCGGTGCCGGCGCCGACATCAAGCCGGGCAACAACCTGCCGATGCGCAACATCCCGACCGGTACGGTCATCCACGCCGTCGAGCTGCGGCCCGGCGGCGGTGCGAAGATCGCCCGCTCGGCCGGCGCCTCCGTGCAGCTCGTCGCGAAGGACGGCCCGTACGCGCAGCTGCGCATGCCGTCCGGCGAGATCCGGAACGTCGACCTGCGCTGCCGCGCGACGGTCGGCGAGGTGGGCAACGCCGAGCAGTCGAACATCAACTGGGGCAAGGCCGGCCGTAACCGCTGGAAGGGCAAGCGCCCGACCGTCCGCGGTGTGGTCATGAACCCGATCGACCACCCGCACGGTGGTGGTGAGGGGAAGACCTCCGGTGGTCGCCACCCGGTGAGCCCCTGGGGCAAGCCCGAGGGCCGTACCCGCCGCCCGAAGAAGGCGAGCGACAAGCTGATCGTCCGCCGTCGCCGTACCGGCAAGAAGCGCTGATAGGAGCCTGACTGATGCCTCGTAGCCTGAAGAAGGGCCCCTTCGTCGACGACCACCTGCAGAAGAAGGTGGACGCCCAGAACGAGAAGGGGACCAAGAACGTCATCAAGACCTGGTCCCGTCGGTCGGTCATCACGCCCGACTTCCTGGGCCACACACTTGCCGTGCACGACGGTCGCAAGCACGTCCCGGTGTTCGTCACCGAGGCGATGGTCGGCCACAAGCTCGGCGAGTTCGCCCCCACGCGGACCTTCCGCGGCCACGTGAAGGACGACAAGAAGGGTCGTCGCCGCTGAACGGAGGGCGCAAGCCCTTCCGCAGCGAAGCGACAACCCTGACTGTCTGAGAAAAGGAAGCAGGACAGCAATGGAAGCCAAGGCGCAGGCGCGGTTCGTCCGTGTCACGCCCCAGAAGGCCCGGCGCGTCATCGACCTCATCCGTGGCAAGCAGGCACAGGAGGCCGTTGCGGTGCTGAAGTTCGCACCGCAGTCGCCTGCCGAGCCGATCCGGAAGGTCGTCGAGAGTGCCATCGCCAACGCGCGCGTGAAGGCCGACCGGGACAGTGTCCGGTTCGTCGAGGACGAACTGGTCATCAAGGAGGCGTACGTGGACGAGGGCCCGACGCTCAAGCGGTTCCGGCCGCGGGCGCAGGGCCGTGCGAACCGGATCCTCAAGCGCACGAGCCACATCACCGTGGTGCTCGCCGACAAGGAAGGGGCCTGACAGTGGGTCAGAAGGTACACCCGCACGGGTACCGCCTGGGCATCACCACCGACCACAAGTCGCGGTGGTTCGCGGACAGCACGAAGCCCGGTCAGCGGTACCGCGACTACGTCCGTGAGGACGTCGCGATCCGCAAGCTCATGAGCACCGGCCTCGAGCGGGCCGGTATCGCCAAGGTCGAGATCGAGCGCACCCGCGACCGCGTCCGCGTGGACATCCACACGGCGCGGCCGGGCATCGTGATCGGCCGCCGTGGCGCCGAGGCCGACCGCATCCGCGGCGAACTCGAGAAGCTCACGGGCAAGCAGGTCCAGCTGAACATCCTCGAGGTCAAGAACGCCGAGATCGAGGCTCAGCTCGTGGCGCAGGGCATCGCCGAGCAGCTCGCGAGCCGCGTCTCGTTCCGTCGCGCCATGCGCAAGGGCATCCAGTCCGCGCAGCGCGCCGGCGCCAAGGGCATCCGCGTGCAGGTCTCGGGCCGCCTGGGTGGCGCCGAGATGAGCCGCTCGGAGTTCTACCGCGAGGGGCGCGTGCCGCTGCACACGCTCCGCGCGTACATCGACTACGGCTTCTTCGAGGCGCGCACGACCTTCGGGCGCATCGGCGTGAAGGTGTGGATCTACAAGGGCGACACCACCGAGAAGGAGTTCGCCGCGCAGCAGGCCGCTGCCGCGCCCCGTCAGGGTCGTGGCCGGGGTGAGCGTGGGGACCGTGACCGTCGTGGTGGTCGTCGCAACGAGCGTTCGGCCGAGCGCAAGTCCGAGGCCGCTCCCGCCGCTGCCGCGGCGGAGGCTCCGGCCGCGCCGGCCGCAGAGTCCGGAACGGAGGCCTGACCATGCTGATCCCTCGCAAGGTCAAGCACCGCAAGCAGCACCACCCCAAGCGCGGTGGTGCCGCCAAGGGTGGTACGCAGATCGCCTTCGGTGACTTCGGGATCCAGGCTCTCGAGCCGGCCTACGTCACCAACCGCCAGATCGAGGCGGCGCGTATCGCGATGACCCGCCACATCAAGCGTGGTGGAAAGGTCTGGATCAACATCTACCCGGACCGCCCGCTGACCAAGAAGCCCGCCGAGGTCCGTATGGGTTCCGGTAAGGGCTCGCCCGAGTGGTGGGTCGCCAATGTCAAGCCCGGCCGCATCGTCTTCGAGCTGGCCGGTGTCGATGAGGAGCTGGCGCGTGAGGCCATGCGTCGCGCGATGCACAAGCTCCCGATGAAGTGCCGTTTCGTGGTGCGCGAAGGGGGTGCGATCTGATGGTCGTCGGTACGAAGGGCATGCAGCCCGTCGACCTCGACGGTATGGACGACGAGACCCTCGTCGCCAAGCTGAAGGAGTCGAAGGAGGAGCTCTTCAACCTCCGCTTCCAGTCGGCCACGGGTCAGCTGGAGAGCCACGGTCGTCTCAAGGCCGTGCGCCGCGACATCGCGCGGATCTACACGATCCTGCGTGAGCGTGAGCTCGGCATCCGTACGGCTCCGAGCGTGAGTGAGTGAGGCAAGGATGAGCGAGAACACTGAGGTCAAGGCCACGACCGAGCGCAACACGCGCAAGGTGCGCCGCGGCTACGTCGTCAGCGACAAGATGGCCAAGACCATCGTCGTCGAGGTCGAGGACCGCAAGAAGCACCCCCTCTACGGCAAGGTCCTGCGCACCACCACCAAGGTGAAGGCGCACGACGAGGAGAACACCGCCGGTATCGGCGACCTGGTCGAGATCATGGAGACCCGGCCCCTGTCCGCGACCAAGCGGTGGCGGCTGGTGTCGGTCCTGGAGAAGGCCAAGTAACACCTTCGAGAGGTCGTGGTGGCGGGGCGCGAGTCCCGCCGCCCCTCGGCCCACCGAAGGAGCCACACAGTACTTATCCGTTCGGCAAGGCTCACCCCCCGGGTGAGAACCAGCACGACGCAAGGAGATCACTCAAATGATCCAGCAGGAGTCGCGACTTCGGGTCGCCGACAACACGGGTGCCAAGGAGATCCTGTGCATCCGCGTTCTCGGTGGCTCCGGCCGTCGCTACGCCGGTATCGGCGACACCTTCGTCGCCACCGTCAAGGACGCGATCCCCGGCGGGAACGTCAAGAAGGGCGAGGTCGTCAAGGCCGTCGTCGTTCGCACCGCCAAGGAACGCCGTCGTCCGGACGGTTCCTACATCAAGTTCGACGAGAACGCCGCCGTCATCCTCAAGAACGACGGCGAGCCGCGCGGTACCCGCATCTTCGGCCCGGTGGGCCGCGAGCTGCGCGACAAGCGTTTCATGAAGATCATCTCGCTGGCTCCGGAGGTGCTCTGACCATGGCGAAGATCAAGAAGGGCGACCAGGTCCTCGTCATCTCGGGCAAGGACAAGGGCAAGACCGGTCGCGTGCTCGAGGTCATCAAGGACCGCGACCGCGTCGTCGTCGAGGGTGTCCAGCGCGTCACCAAGCACACCAAGATGGGCCAGTCGCAGCGCGGCACCCGCACCGGTGGCATCGAGACGGTCGAGGCGTCGATCCACGTGAGCAACGTGATGATCGTCGACCCGGAGACCAAGAAGGGCACCCGCGTCGGGTACCGCCTCGAGGAGGTCGACCGTGACGGTCGCACCAAGACCGTGCGGGTCCGCGTGGCGAAGCGCTCCGGGAAGGACATCGACTGATGAGCGAGACCACGACTCTGGCGCCGGCTCAGCCGCGCCTCAAGCAGAAGTACCGCGAGGAGATCCTCTCGGCACTGGTCGAGGAGTTCGGCCACAAGAACATCCACCAGGCCGGCGGTCTGACGAAGATCGTCGTCAACATGGGTGTCGGTGACGCCGCCAAGGACTCGAAGCTGATCGAGGGCGCGATCCGCGACCTCACCGCGATCACCGGCCAGAAGCCGCAGGTCGCCCGGGCCAAGAAGTCGATCGCGCAGTTCAAGCTGCGCGAGGGCATGCCGATCGGCGCGCACGCGACGCTCCGCGGCGACCGCATGTGGGAGTTCCTCGACCGCCTGCTGTCGATCGCGCTGCCGCGTATCCGTGACTTCCGTGGTCTGTCGCCGAAGCAGTTCGACGGCAACGGGAACTACACGTTCGGTCTCACGGAGCAGTCGATGTTCCACGAGATCGACCAGGACAAGATCGACCGTGTCCGCGGTATGGACATCACGATCGTGACCACGGCGACGACGGACGACGAGGGCCGCTCCCTCCTGCGCCGTCTCGGCTTCCCCTTCAAGGAGAACTGACATGGCGAAGAAGGCCCTGATCAACAAGGCGAACGCCAAGCCCAAGTTCGCCGTGCGCGCCTACACCCGGTGCCAGCGGTGCGGTCGTCCGCACTCCGTGTACCGCAAGTTCGGCCTCTGCCGGATCTGCTTGCGGGAGATGGCCCACCGCGGCGAGCTCCCCGGCGTCACCAAGAGCAGCTGGTAACAACTACGCCGTAGGTCCGCGCCCGTGCTTGGCACCGTGCGGATACCCCGGCGAGGAAGGGCTAGAGCCCGATGACTATGACCGACCCGATCGCAGACATGCTGACCCGTCTGCGGAACGCGAACTCGGCTCACCACGACGCGGTCACCATGCCGTCGTCGAAGCTGAAGTCGAACATCGCGAAGATCCTGCAGGCCGAGGGCTACATCGCCAGCTGGAACGTCGAGGACGCCCAGGTGGGCAAGGTCCTCACGCTGCAGCTGAAGTACGGCCAGAACCGCGAGCGTGCCCTGTCGGGCGTGCGCCGCGTGTCGAAGCCTGGCCTGCGCGTCTACGCGAAGTCCACCAACCTGCCCAAGGTTCTCGGTGGCCTCGGCGTGGCGATCCTGTCCACGTCCTCCGGCCTCCTGACGGACCGGCAGGCCGAGTCCAAGGGCGTCGGCGGCGAAGTGCTCGCCTACGTCTGGTAATCGGAAGGGAGAAAGAAGCATGTCTCGTATCGGCAAGCTCCCCGTTCCGGTCCCGGCCGGCGTGGACGTCACCATCAGTGGTGCGCTCGTGACCGTCAAGGGCCCGAAGGGGACCCTCGACCACACGGTCGCCGCACCCATCACGGTCGCTCTGGACGACGGCGCCATCACGGTGTCCCGTCCGAACGACGAGCGGCTCTCGAAGTCGCTGCACGGCCTCACCCGCACGCTGCTGGCCAACATGGTCACCGGCGTCACGGACGGCTACGAGAAGAAGCTCGAGATCGTGGGCACGGGTTACCGCGTGCTGGCGAAGGGCTCCAACCTCGAGTTCGCGCTCGGCTTCTCGCACCCGGTCGTCGTGGAGGCGCCCGAGGGCATCACCTTCAAGGTCGAGGGCGCGAACAAGTTCTCCGTGTCCGGCATCGACAAGCAGCAGGTCGGTGAGGTCGCGGCGAACATCCGCAAGATCCGCAAGCCCGAGCCGTACAAGGGCAAGGGCGTGCGTTACGCCGGCGAGAACGTCCGCCGCAAGGTCGGAAAGGCTGGTAAGTGACGATGGCCATCAAGATTCTTGGCAAGGGCAAAGTCGTTGCCCGCAAGCGCCGTCACGCGCGTGCCCGCAAGAAGGTCACCGGCACCGCCGTCCGGCCTCGTCTGGTCGTGACCCGTTCCTCGCGGCACATGGTCGCCCAGGTCGTGGACGACACCGTCGGCAAGACCGTCGTGTCGGCCTCCACGCTGGAGGCGGATCTGCGTTCGTTCGACGGCGACAAGTCGGCCAAGGCACGCAAGGTGGGTGAGCTGATCGCCGAGCGCGCCAAGGCCGCCGGCGTCGAGACCGTGGTGTTCGACCGCGGTGGCAACAAGTACCACGGTCGGGTGGCGGCAGTCGCCGACGGGGCCCGCGAAGGCGGGCTGACCCTGTGACGACCGACGCACGGAAGAAAAGGACTCTCTGATGGCTGCAGGGCAGCGCAGCGGCGCCCCCCAGGGTGCCGCCAACGGGAACGAGAAGAAGAACGACGGCCGTCGTTCGGGTCGCCGTGACGACCGCCGCGGTGGCGGCGGTCGCGGCGAGGAGAAGAGCGCCTTCGTCGAGCGCGTGGTGACCATCAACCGTGTCGCCAAGGTCGTCAAGGGTGGTCGCCGCTTCAGCTTCACCGCGCTCGTCGTGGTGGGTGACGGTGACGGTACCGTCGGCGTCGGCTACGGCAAGGCCAAGGAGGTGCCCTCGGCGATCGCCAAGGGTGTCGAGGAGGCGAAGAAGAACTTCTTCCGCGTCCCGCGCATCCAGGGCACCATCCCTCACCCCATCCAGGGCGAGGAAGCCGCCGGTGTCGTGTTCCTCCGTCCGGCGTCGCCGGGTACCGGTGTGATCGCCGGTGGTCCGGTCCGCGCCGTGCTGGAGTGCGCCGGCATCCACGACGTGCTGAGCAAGTCGCTCGGTTCGTCGAACGCGATCAACATCGTGCACGCCACGGTCGCGGCGCTGCGCGGACTCGAGCAGCCCGAGGCTGTTGCCGCGCGTCGTGGTCTGCCGCTGGAGGACGTGGCCCCGGTCGCGCTCCTTCGGGCGCAGGCCGCCGGCATCGCCGCGGCCGCCGAGGCGAAGGCAGGTGCGTGATGGCTCGACTCAAGGTCACCCAGGTGAAGTCCACCATCGGTGGCAAGTTCAAGCAGCGTGAGACGCTGCGGACCCTCGGTCTCAAGCGGATCGGCGACACCGCCGTGAAGGAGGACCGTCCGGAGATTCGCGGCATGGTCAAGACGGTGTCGCATCTCGTCACCGTCGAGGAGGTCGAGTGATCATGGCGGACAGCAAGCCGCTGAAGGTCCACCACCTCCGTCCGGCCCCGGGCGCCAAGACCGCCAAGACCCGTGTGGGTCGTGGTGAGGCGTCGAAGGGTAAGACGGCGGGCCGTGGTACCAAGGGCACGAAGGCCCGTTACCAGGTTCCCGCGGGCTTCGAGGGCGGGCAGGTTCCCCTGCAGATGCGCCTTCCGAAGCTCCGCGGGTTCAAGAACCCGTTCCGCGTCGAGTACCAGGTCGTGAACCTGGACAAGCTCTCGGAGCTGTACCCCGCCGGTGGCTCCGTCACCGTCGAGGACCTCGTCGCCAAGGGCGCGGTTCGCAAGAACCAGCCCGTGAAGGTGCTCGGTAACGGCGATGTCACCGTCAAGCTCGAGATCGCGGTCGACCGCGTCTCGGCGTCGGCCCGGGAGAAGATCCTGGCCGCCGGTGGCTCCGTGGCCGAGCCCACGGAGGACTGAGCAGGGAGCACGGGACCGGCAGCGCGTCAGCGCAGCCGGTCCCGTGTCGTCTACCAGGGCTGATTGACGGCGTGGCGGGCGCGTCTCATGGTGGTGTCGCGCCGGAATTCGGGCAGACTAGGCCCGTGCGTGGTCCGACGGACTCCGCAGGCAACGTAGAATCCGACAGGTCCCGTAGGTCGACGGAGAACGGCAGCGGGCGACGACGACATCTCGCCGGGGAGATCCGGCGACACGAGACCCCGCGCACGCGGGCCAGGAGGACAGGGTGCTCAGCGCATTCGGCCGGGCTTTCCGGACGCCAGACCTGCGGCGCAAGCTGCTGTTCACGATCGCGATCATGGCGCTGTTCCGCGTCGGGTCGTTCATCCCGACCCCGGGCGTGAACTACGCGAACGTCCAGGAGTGTCTCGCCGCGGACGACCAGAACAACTCGTTGCTCGGGCTGATCAACGTGTTCAGCGGTGGCGCGCTCCTGCAGCTGTCGGTGTTCGCCCTCGGGATCATGCCCTACATCACGGCGAGCATCATCGTCCAGCTCCTGCGCGTGGTGATCCCGCGGTTCGAGGCCCTGCACAAGGAGGGCCAGTCGGGTCAGACGAAGCTGACGCAGTACACCCGCTACCTGACGATCGCGCTGGCGATCCTGCAGTCGACGACGGTCATCACGACCGCGCGCCAGGGCCTCCTGCTGCCGTGCGACCGCCCCATCATCGTCGACGACACGGTGCTCACGTCGATCCTCATGGTCATCACCATGACCGCCGGTACGGGCCTGGTCATGTGGCTCGGCGAGCTCATCACCGAGCGCGGTGTCGGCAACGGCATGTCGCTGCTGATCTTCACGTCCATCGCGGCGAGCTTCCCGACGGCGCTCTGGTCCATCGCCGGTGGCGCCAACGGTGTCCTGAACTTCACGATCATGATCGTCGTCATCGTGCTGGTGGTCGGACTGGTCGTGTTCGTCGAGCAGTCGCAGCGCCGGATCCCGGTGCAGTACGCGAAGCGCATGGTGGGTCGGCGCATGTACGGCGGCACCAGCACCTACATCCCGGTCAAGATCAACATGTCCGGCGTCATCCCGGTCATCTTCGCGGCGTCGATCCTGGCGCTGCCCGGCTTGATCGCCCAGTTCGGCGACCAGCAGTCCGACTGGGTCATCTGGATCTCCAACAACCTGGTCCAGCCGTCGGAGCCGCTGTACATCGCGCTCTACACGCTGATGATCATCTTCTTCTGCTTCTTCTACACGTCGATCACGTTCAACCCGGACGAGGTCGCGGACAACATGAAGAAGTACGGCGGCTTCATCCCGGGTATCCGGGCGGGCCGGCCCACCGCGGAGTACCTCGACTACGTGATCACCCGGATCACCTCCGCGGGTTCCCTGTACCTCGCGCTGGTGGCGCTGATCCCGACGCTGGTGCTCGTCTTCCTGGGCGTCACCACCAACTTGCCGTTCGGCGGCAGCTCGATCCTCATCGTGGTCGGCGTCGGGCTCGAGACGGTCAAGCAGATCGACTCCCAGCTCCAGCAGCGTCATTACGAAGGATTCCTCCGTTGAGCCAGACTCCCACCACCTCTCGCAGCGAGCTGCACGTCCACGAGGGCCCGGAGGGCCGTATCACGCGCCTCGTCATCATGGGTCCGCAGGGGGTCGGGAAGGGCACGCAGGCCGCCCGTCTCGCCGAGACGTTCGGCATCGTGGCGATCTCCACGGGTGACATCTTCCGCGCGAACATCGGTGGCGACACCGAGCTCGGCCGCACCGCGAAGGCATTCATCGAGAAGGGTGACCTCGTCCCGGACGAGGTCACGAACGCCATGGTTCGCGACCGTCTCGGCCAGCCGGACGTCGTCGACGGCTTCCTGCTCGACGGCTACCCCCGCAACGCGGCCCAGGTGGCCGAGCTCGACACCATCCTGGCCGACCTGGGCTGGGAGCTGGACGGCGTCATCGAACTGACGGCGGACCGGGACGAGCTCATGGCGCGTCTGGCGAAGCGGGCCGAGGAGGAGGGGCGTACCGACGACACCCCCGAGGGCATCCGGAAGCGCCTGGAGATCTACGACGCCGAGACGGCCCCGCTCACAGCCGCCTATGCGGAGCGCGGGCTGCTGGCCGAGGTGGACGGCGTCGGGGAGATCTCCGACGTCACCGACCGGATCGTGACGTCGCTCGCGGCACAGCTGGGATGACGTCGACGACGGGTGAGCGGGGCGTGAGGGCCGAGGAACGAGGCACTCGCCCGCCGCGGAACCCCGAGGAAACGTCAGGGGAGCGCTGATCGCGTGCTCGGTCTCGGACGGGAGCGCATCGAGTACAAGACGCCGGACCAGGTGCGCGTCATGCGGCGTGCCGGTCTCGTCGTCGCCGACGCCCTCCACGCGGTCCGTGAAGCCGCCCGCGCGGGCATGAGCACCGCCGATCTCGACTCCGTCGCGTCGGACGCCATTCGTGGCGCCGGCGCGACGCCGTCGTTCCTGGGGTACGAAGGATTTCCCGCCACGGTCTGCGTGTCCGTCGGGGACGAGGTGATCCATGGCATCCCTGGTGAGCGTGTGCTCGGCGTCGGTGACCTGGTCTCCGTGGACTGCGGCGCGATCGTCGACGGCTGGCACGGGGATTCCGCGATCTCGTTCGTCCTCGGGGACGCCGGGGCGCTCCCCGTCGACGCGCCCGACGACGCCGTGGAGGCGGCGGGCGGATCCGCGGCCCATGCGCAGCTCGTGCGAGCCACCGAGGCGGCGATGTGGGCGGGGATCGCCGCCCTGGACGGCGGGCGGCGGCTGAACGACGTGGGTCGCGCGATCGAGGCGAGCGTGGAGCTCGCGGGCGAACTCGTGGGCGTCGAGTTCGGGATCGTCGAGGAGTACGTGGGGCACGGGATCGGCACCGCCATGCACCAGCCGCCGGACGTGGTGAACTTCCGTGTGCGGGAGTCCGGGCCGCGGCTGCGGCCGGGGATGTGCCTGGCGATCGAGCCGATGGTCACGCTGGGTACGGGTGAGACGCGCGTGCTCGACGACGAGTGGACGGTGGTGACCGGGGACGGGTCGAGGGCCGCGCACTGGGAGCACAGCGTGGCGATCCTCGAGGACGGCATCTGGGTGCTGACCGCACCGGACGGGGGAGCGGGGCGCCTGGGCGAGCTCGGCGTGGAGGTGCGGCCGCTCGCCTGACGGCGGCGGCCGGAGCTGACCGGGGTGTCGGCGGCATGGCGGCATCCTGCTCGGCTGGATGCCGATGCTGGTCCTGTCCGTCGGTGTCCTGCCGCACACGATGATCGGGCCGCCCGGTGTCAGGTACGACCTCTGATAAGATGACTCGTTGGGTGTAGTCCGCGCTTCCGGCGCCAAAGGACGCAGTCCCCACAGGTTCGGTCTCCGGAGGTGTTCCGGCAGGTCGAACGCTGGCGGCTCGGTCTTGGCCGGGCGCCGTTCCGCCATCGGACCGGTGTCTGCGGCTGCACACGACATCCTCGTCCTGACGGCGGCGTGCTTCTCGTGCGCCTCGGGTCGGGGACGAGGAACAGGCCGACGAGAGTTAGCGGAGGATATGGCTAAGAAGGACGGTGTCATCGAGATCGAGGGCAGCGTGGTCGAGGCTCTGCCGAACGCGACGTTCCGCGTGGAGCTGGAGAACGGTCACAAGGTGTTGGCCCACATCTCGGGCAAGATGCGCCAGAACTACATCCGAATCCTTCCGGAGGACCGGGTCGTGGTCGAGCTCAGCCCGTACGACCTGTCCCGCGGCCGGATCGTCTACCGCTACAAGTAGCCGGAACGGGCGGATCCGGGTCGCTACCCGGGAGACGCCGCGTTTCAAACACAGTCAGAGGAAACCATGAAGGTCAAGCCGAGCGTCAAGAAGATCTGCGACAAGTGCAAGGTGATTCGCCGGCACGGTCGCGTCATGGTGATCTGCGACAACCTGCGCCACAAGCAGCGCCAGGGCTGATCACCTCCCGGGCACGCCCCGGGCCGGTGGCCACGGTCACCACCAGCGCACCACCTCGAACCCGCCTCGACGGCGGTGGAACCCTCGGCCCGGAGGCCGGGGCCCGCGGATCTCGCGGGATGGCGGTGCGGCAGACCTCCGGACGAGAAGTACAGGAGCCATCAGGCACATGGCACGTCTTATCGGCGTCGACCTCCCCCGCGAGAAGCGGGTCGAGATCGCGCTCACCTACATCTTCGGGGTCGGCCGGACCCGCGCCAAGGAGACCCTTGTCGCGACCGGGATCAGCCCCGACACCCGCGTGAAGGACCTCGGCGACGCCGAGCTCGTCGCGCTGCGCGACCACCTCGAGTCCAGCTACCAGCTCGAGGGTGACCTCCGCCGCGAGGTCGCGTCCGACATCCGCCGCAAGGTGGAGATCGGTACCTATCAGGGTCTGCGTCACCGTCGCGGCCTGCCGGTGCGCGGTCAGCGCACCAAGACCAACGCGCGTACCCGCAAGGGTCCGAAGCGCACCGTCGCCGGCAAGAAGAAGGCCCGCTGACAAGCAGTAGTCCGAGGTGCGGGCAGCGCCCCACGGGGAAGCGCCCGCCCCGGTCCGACCAGACCAGGAGATAGAGAGCACCAATGCCTCCCAAGACTCGCAAGCCGCGTCGCAAGGACAAGAAGAACGTCCCGCTCGGCCAGGCGCACATCAAGAGCACGTTCAACAACACCATCATCTCGATCACGGACCCCTCGGGCGCCGTGGTCTCGTGGGCCTCCGCCGGCCACGTCGGCTTCAAGGGTTCCCGTAAGTCGACGCCGTACGCCGCGCAGCTGGCTGCGGAGTCGGCCGCTCGCCGTGCCCAGGAGCACGGCGTGAAGAAGGTCGACGTCTTCGTCAAGGGTCCGGGCTCCGGTCGTGAGACCGCCATCCGCTCCCTGCAGGCGACGGGCCTCGAGGTGGGCTCGATCCAGGACGTCACGCCGCAGGCACACAACGGCTGCCGCCCTCCGAAGCGTCGCCGCGTCTGACCCCCTCGTCGCGCGAGGTGTGCCTCCGCCCGCCCGGGCCGGGGCGCTCCGCGACCGCGACAACCGCTCACCCCACACGGTGAGCACCCTTCGCCCGGCAAGCGGACAGAGTCTCGCCGGGCCGCGAGAGATCGCGATCCGTGATGCGTCATATAGCGGACGCACGCTGAAAGGACACCCACAGTGCTCATCGCACAGCGCCCCACGCTGACCGAAGAGGTCATCTCGGAGTACCGTTCCCGGTTCTCCATCGAGCCGCTCGAGCCCGGCTTCGGCTACACGCTCGGCAACTCGCTGCGTCGTACGTTGCTGTCGTCCATCCCGGGCGCGGCCGTGACCTCCATCCGCATCGACAACGTGCTGCACGAGTTCAGCACGGTGTCGGGCGTGAAGGAGGACGTCACCGAGATCATCCTCAACATCAAGAACCTCGTGGTCTCCTCGGAGAACGACGAGCCCGTCGTGATGTACCTGCGCAAGCAGGGTGCCGGTGTGGTCACCGCCGCGGACATCGTGCCGCCGGCGGGGGTCGAGGTGCACAACCCCGACCTGCACATCGCCACGCTCAACGAGAAGGGGAAGCTCGAGATCGAGCTGACCGTCGAGCGAGGCCGTGGGTACGTGTCCGCCGCGCAGAACAAGTCGTTCGACGCGGAGATCGGCCGCATCCCGGTCGACTCGATCTACTCGCCCGTTCTCAAGGTCACGTACAAGGTCGAGGCCACCCGAGTCGAGCAGCGCACCGACTTCGACAAGCTCATCGTCGACGTCGAGACCAAGTCGGCCCTCGCGCCGCGTGACGCGCTCGCCTCGGCCGGCAAGACGCTCGTCGAGCTGTTCGGCCTTGCCCGTGAGCTGAACGTCGAGGCTGAGGGCATCGAGATCGGCCCGTCGCCCACGGACACCGCGCTCGCCGCGGACCTGGCGCTGCCGATCGAGGAGCTCAACCTCACCATCCGGTCGTACAACTGCCTCAAGCGCGAGGGCATCCACCAGGTCGGTGAGCTTGTCGCGCGCAGCGAGGCGGATCTGCTCGACATCCGCAACTTCGGTGCCAAGTCCATCAGCGAGGTGAAGGAGAAGCTCGCCGACCTGAACCTGAGCCTGAAGGACTCGCCCCTGGACTTCGACTCCGGGGCGAACTACTTCAGCGGTGACGACGCGGCGCCCACCTACAGCGGCGGCGACGAGCAGTCGTACTGACACCCGCGCCGCGGGCGCGTTCCGGCCATCCGGAGCGCGCCGCGGTGGCGGTACATCCCTAAGGAGCACATGCAATGCCTACCCCTACCAAGGGTGCGCGCCTCGGCGGTAGCCCGGCTCACGAGCGTCTGATCCTCGCGAACCTGTCCACCGCGCTGTTCGAGCACGGCCGCATCACGACCACCGAGACGAAGGCGAAGCGCCTGCGCCCGCTGGCGGAGCGCCTGATCTCCTTCGCCAAGAAGGGCGACCTGCACGCGCGCCGCCGGGTCCTTCGTGTCGTCCGCGACAAGGGCGTGGTGCACACGCTGTTCACCGAGATCGCGCCGACCATGGCCGAGCGTGACGGTGGTTACACGCGCATCACGAAGATCGGTCCCCGCAAGGGCGACAACGCGCCGATGGCCGTCATCGAGCTCGTCACCGAGCCGGTGAGCCCGAAGCAGGCCGTGGTCGCCGAGGCCACCAAGGCCGCGGAGAAGGCCGCTCCGGCCGAGCCCGAGGAGGCTCCCGAGGCTCCTGCCGCCGAGGCCGAGGCTCCCGCCGAGGGCACCGAGGAGAAGAAGGACGCCTGAGCCGTCCGTCTCCCACGACGGAGCCCCGCCGCGTCCCGGATGCGGCGGGGCTCCGTCGTCGGTGGTCAAGAGCTCGGCAGGTTCGGGAGATCCCAGGCCCGGGCTCCGCCGACCAGGCCCGCGGAGTTCGGCACGACGACGACGTCGTCGCCGAGGCGGGCCAGCGCCGACGGCGTGATGTTGCGCGAGTTGCCTCCGCCCAGGTACAGCCGGTCCCAGTGGAACACCGGCCGCAGCCCTTCGACCACGTTCACCACGCGTCGCGACCAGAGCCCGTCGCCGAGACGGCGGCGTTCCGGCTCGCCGATGTACGCGTCGTACGTGAGGTTGCGGCGGATCGGGGCACGGGACCACTCCAGGTGCGGGGCCAGCCGGCCGCCGTGGAAGTGCGCCGATCCCAGTCCGGTCCCGAGGGTCAGCACGAGTTCGAGTCCGGAGGCCGCGATGACGCCCGCACCGTGCACCTCGGCGTCGTTCAGCACGAGGGCGGGCATGCCCAGCCGCTCCGCCACGGCAGCCTGCATGTCGAAGTTCGCCCAGGCCGCGGTCAGCGCCGCGTCGACCCGGGAGCGCGGCCCGGACCGCGTGATGTAGTGCGGCGTGTGGACGACGACGCCACTGCGGATCATCCCCGGCATGCCCACCGAGACCCGCTGCGCGTCCGGAAGATCGGCGGCGATCTTCGCGATCACGTCGACCAGGAGTTCCGGGGCGAGCGGGTACGGCGTCGGGACGCGTACCGGCTGGGCGTGCGCCGTCCCGGCGGCGTCGAGCACGGCGGCCTTGATCCCGCTCCCGCCGCAGTCCACGGCCAGGGTCAGTAGGTCGTTCACGCCCCCACGGTACGCACCGGACCGGGACGACGACGCCCGCCCGGCGGGGAAGGGACAACCCCGGCAGGGGAGAATGTCTCCGTGGACGATCTCATCCGGATCAGGCTCGACCTCGCCTACGACGGCACCAAGTTCGCCGGCTGGGCGCGCCAGCCCGCGGAACGCACGGTGCAGGGCGTCCTCGAGGACGGGCTCGCGAAGATCCTGCGCACCGAGCCGCTCGGGATGCCCGCGCCGCGCCTCACCGTCGCCGGCCGCACCGACGCCGGCGTGCACGCGCGCGGTCAGGTCGCCCATGTGGACGTCCCGGTGAGCCGGTGGGGGCAGATGCCCGGTCGGTCCGACCGTTCCCCGGGTGACGCCATGGTGACCCGCCTGACCGGGGTGCTGCCCGCGGACGTCGTCGTGCACCGTGCCGTGCCCGCGCCGGAGGGTTTCGACGCCCGCTTCTCCGCGCTGCACCGCCGGTACACATACCGCATCGCCGACGACGTCGCACACCGCGACCCGCTGCGTCGCACCCACGTGCTGTTCAGTCGCAAGCCGCTCGACGCCACCGCCATGGACGCGGCCGTCCGGCCGCTCGTGGGACTGCACGACTTCGCCGCCTACTGCAAGCCGCGCCCCGGCGCGACGACGATCCGCGAGCTGCTCGACGCCGGCTGGGAACGCCCGGAGTCGGGAGGCGACGCCGGCCTCCTGGTGGCGCGGGTGGTCGCGGACGCGTTCTGCCACAACATGGTGCGCGCGATCGTCGGGGCGTCGATCGCCGTGGGGGAGGGGCGCAAGCCGGTCGAGTGGCCCGCCGAACTGCTCATGGGCCGGAAGCGGGCCGCGGGCGCCGCCGTCGTACCCCCGCAGGGGCTCGTGCTGGAGGAGATCGCCTACCCGGCCGACGACGAACTCGCCACGCGTGCCGAACGCATCCGCGCGAAGCGCATGGACGAGGAAGTGCTCGGATAGGCCGCGTCAGGCCGACAGCGGGTGCCGGACCGCGGCAGCGCCCTGGGCCGTGCGGCGATCCGGCAGGTGCGTCAGGGCTCCTCGACCCAGTGGACCGCGGCCTCTTCCGCGCTCGCACCGGCGCCGTCGATGCCCGCGTCGTCGCCGTAGAGGTCGTTCTGCCGGCGGCCGTCCTCGCCCGGGTCGGCGTCGTCGTCCTCGACGAGGCGGCCTGCTCGCGACGTGTCCGGACGGGTGAGAGGGTCGCCGTCCCAGCTCTCCGGTTCCTCCTCCGCGAGGCGCTGGTCGAGCGGCTCGCCGTGGGACTCCTCCCACGGGGTCTCGCCCCAGTGGTTCTTGCGAGGGTAGTCGGGCGGGGAGTAGCCCTCGTCGAGCACGTCCGGGGTGCCCCGGTCGACCAGGGTGTCGGCCTGCTGCAACTGGTCCGTGTCGCCCTCGGCGCCGTGCTCAGGATCCGGCGACGTGGCGGGAGTATCGCCGCTCATGGGTCTACGGTGACATATTCGACGCCGCGAAGCGAGGGGGTGTCGAACGCCACGTGGGCCGTTCGCCCCGCTCGCTTTGACCCTGCTCGGAACGCGCGGGTATTCTGGGTCGTCGTTGTGCTATGTCTCCGACGTCCTGCACCGGTAGCGCCCCACTCGCACGCCGATGTCTGGCCCGGACGTCACCATGAGCTCCCGCGCACAATGATCCTGACTCATCGGGCGCCGCTTCTCGCCCGACGACACCGAACAGAAGGTTACGAACCGTGCGTACGTACACCCCCAAGCCCGGCGACGTCCAGCGTGACTGGCACGTCGTCGACGCGACCGACGTCGTCCTGGGCCGCCTGGCGTCCCAGGTCGCCACACTGCTGCGCGGGAAGCACAAGCCGACCTTCGCTCCGCACGTGGACGGCGGCGACTTCGTCATCGTCATCAACGCGGAGAAGGTCGCCCTCAGCGGCAACAAGCGCGAGAACAAGATGGCGTACCGCCACTCCGGCTACCCGGGCGGTCTGACCGCTACGCCGTACGGCGAGCTGATCGAGAAGAGCCCGCGCAAGGCCGTCGAGAAGGCCGTCCGCGGGATGCTCCCGAAGACGACGCTCGGCCGCGAGCAGATCAAGAAGCTCAAGGTCTACGCGGGTGCCGAGCACCCGCACGCGGCGCAGCAGCCGAAGCCGTTCGAGATCACCCAGGTTTCGCAGCAGGCCTGAGGCCGCTGCCGGATCGCAACGCGAAGGACGCGAGGACTACACAGTGGCTGAGACCACCGTCGACACCGCGCTGGACGAGACCACGCCCAGCACCTACACCAGCGAGACGACCGCCCCCGCAACGGGTGGCTCGTCCCTCACCGCACCCGGCCAGGCCGTCGGGCGCCGCAAGGAGGCCGTGGCGCGCGTGCGCCTGGTCCCCGGCACCGGTCAGTGGAAGATCAACGGCCGCACCCTCGAGGAGTACTTCCCGAACAAGGTGCACCAGCAGCTGGTCAACGACCCGCTGAAGCTGGTCGAGGTCGAGGGCCGCTTCGACGTGATCGCGCGCATCAACGGCGGCGGCAGCTCCGGCCAGGCCGGTGCGCTGCGCCTGGGCATCGCCCGCGCGCTGAACGCGATCGACGCCGAGTCGAACCGCCCGGCCCTGAAGAAGGCCGGCTTCCTCACGCGCGACGACCGTGCGGTCGAGCGCAAGAAGGCCGGTCTCAAGAAGGCCCGCAAGGCGCCGCAGTACAGCAAGCGCTGACGAAGGGCGCGGCGCAGGGTACGGCTCGCGGAACGAGGCACGTGCCCGCGGCGGAACCCGAGGAAGCGCTCCGGCCGACGGAGCGCTGACGAAGAGCGCCGCTTCCGGTGGCCCCGCACGGCACTGCCGTGCGGGGCCACTGCGCTTCTCACCTTCTTCGTGCGGCCACTAATCTTGGTCGCACATCTTTCGGCACGGAGGGACACGACATATGGGCAGGCTGTTCGGCACCGACGGCGTGCGAGGGCTCGCCAACCGCGACATCACGGCGGAGCTGGCGCTCTCGCTGGGGAGCGCCGCGGCCCGGGTGCTGACCGCCCAGGGCGAGATCCTGGGCCCGCGTCCGCGCGCGGTCGTCGGGCGGGACCCGCGGGCGTCCGGCGAGTTGCTCTCCGGCGCCGTGGCCGCCGGGCTGGCCTCGGCCGGGGTCGACGTGATCGATCTCGGTGTGCTGCCCACCCCGGCCCTGGCCTACCTGGTCAGTGAGCTGGACACGGACCTGGGCGTCATGATCTCGGCGTCGCACAACGCCATGCCGGACAACGGCATCAAGTTCTTCCAGCGGGGTGGGCTCAAACTGGACGACGCCGTCGAGGACGCCGTCGCCGCGGTGCTGAACGAGGAGTGGGAACGCCCCGTCGGCGCCGACGTCGGCCGTATCCGTCTCGATCCCGGGCTCGCCGCCGTGAAGTACGTGAAGCACCTGACCGAGAGCATCGGGACCACGCTGGAACACCGGCCCCTCGAAGGGCTGCGGATCGCGCTGGACTGCGCGAACGGCGCGGCCAGCGAGGTGGGGCCACAGGCGCTGCGTGACGCCGGCGCCGACGTCGTCGTCATCAACGCGAGCCCCGACGGCCGGAACATCAACGAGAAGTGCGGCTCCACCCATCCGGAACAGCTGCAGGCGGTGGTCGTGGCCTCGGAGGCCGACTTCGGGGTGGCCTTCGACGGCGACGCCGACCGGTGCATCGCCGTCAGCCACACGGGAGAGATCGTCGACGGTGACCAGATCCTCGGCATCCTCGCCTCCGCCATGAAGGACGAGGGGCGCCTGCCGGACAGCACACTGGTCGTGACGGTGATGTCGAACCTCGGCCTGATCCTCGCGATGCGGGAGGCGGGCATCAGCACCGTGCAGACCGCGGTCGGGGATCGGTACGTCCTCGAGGAGATGCGGGCGAAGGGGTACGGCCTGGGCGGCGAGCAGTCCGGGCACATCATCCTCGCCGACCACGCCACCACCGGCGACGGCGTGCTCACGGCGCTGCACCTGGCGGCACGCGTCAAGACCGCCGGCCGGCGTCTCGCGGAGCTGGGGGCGGACATCCGGCGCCTGCCGCAGACGCTCGTCAATGTCCAGGGCGTGGACAAGTTGCGTGCCGGGAGTGACGACGGCGTCAAGGCCGCCGTGGTCGCGGCGGAGGAACGGCTCGGAGACACGGGGCGGGTCCTGCTGCGCCCGAGCGGAACGGAACCGGTGGTCAGGGTCATGGTCGAGGCCGCGACGCAGGACCAGGCGGAGGCCGAGGCGGAGCACCTGGCATCGGCGGTGCGGGAGCGCCTGGCCCTCTGACAGCGTTGCCGGAGCTGTGGGGCCGGCTCGGGTCGAGGAAATATCGGGAGGGTCCTGAGTCAGGGCCGCGAATCAGGGACGAACCCTGGTGACAATCAGGGTGCCCTGTTGCTTACGCTTAGCGCGTGCTGGAACCGATCTACGCCTTCCTGGAAGCCCTGGAGCTCTGGGTTCTCGACCTCGCGGCGTCGCCCTGGGTCTATCCCGCCATGTTCGGATTCGCGACCGTGGACGGATTCTTCCCGCCGCTGCCGAGCGAGTCGGTCCTCATCACGCTGGCCGTGTCGGCACACAGCGCCGGGGTTCCATGGCTGCCCCTGGTCCTGGTGATGGGGGCGCTCGGAGCGTGGACCGGAGACCAGATCGCCTATCAGATCGGCACCGCGATCGGCACCGAACGGGTGCCGTTCCTGCGTTCCGAGCGCGGCAGGCGGATCGTGGCCCGGGCGGAACGGGTCCTCCGGCGGCGGGGCGCCTCGTTCATCCTCGCGGCGCGGTACGTCCCGATCGGCAGGGTGGCCGTGAACATGACGGCGGGAGCCGTGCGCTATCCGCGACGCCGGTTCATGATCATCGCGGCGATCGCCTCGGTGATGTGGTCGCTGTACTCGGCGGGCATCGGGGTCCTGGCGGCCGCGTGGCTCGGCCACGATCCGCTGCTGGCGATCGGCGTGGGGATCGTCTTCGGGGTCACGGCGGGCTTCGCCATCGACAAGGTCGTGATGTGGTTCCAGCGCGGCCGCCCGGACGAGGACGACGAAGACCCGGACCACGTCGCCGAGACATCCGGCGAACGCGCGGCGGCGTAGCGATCGGGACGTCGGAGCGCGCACGGCACCGGCGGAGTGGTGCGGGCACCGGGTCGGAGTTCCCGGGCGCCGCGCGCGTCAGAGCTTGCGCAGGCGGACCCGCTGGACCTTGTGGTCGGCGCCCTTGGTGAGGACCAGGGTGGCGCGGCCGCGTGTCGGCAGGATGTTCTGCTCCAGATTCGGCGCGTTGATGGACTCCCAGATGCTCAGCGCGCGGGTGACCGCCTCGTCGTCGGACAGGTCGGCGTACTTGCGGAAGTAGGATTCCGGGCGCTGGAAGGCCGTGCGCCGCAGCTGCAGGAACCGCTCGACGTACCACTGGCGGATGTTCCGGGTGCGGGCATCCACGTAGATCGAGAAGTCGAAGTAGTCGCTGACGGCGACGGTCGACTCGTCGACCGAGGACGGCCGGGCCGGCTGGAGCACGTTGAGGCCCTCGACGATGAGGACGTCGGGCTTGCGGATGACCACCTCCTCGCCCGGCACGATGTCGTAGATGGTGTGCGAGTAGCGCGGGGCGCGCACCTCGTCCTGCCCCGCCTTGATCCGCGACAGGAAGCGGATCAGGGCGCGCCGGTCGTACGCCTCCGGGAAGCCCTTGCGCTCCATGAGGCCGCGCCGGGCCAGTTCGGCGTTCGGGTAGAGGAAGCCGTCCGTGGTGAGGAGTTCGACGCGGGGCGTCGAGGGCCAGCGGGCCAGCATCTCGCGCAGGATCCGCGCGGTGGTCGACTTCCCGACGGCGACCGAGCCGGCGACGCCGATGACGTACGGGGTGCGGGGTGGCTGCTCGTGCAGGAACGCCGCCGTGGCCCCGTGCAGGCCGGTCACCGCGTTGACGTAGAGGTTCAGCAGGCGCGACAGCGGGCGGTAGACCGCATCGACCTCCTCCAGGTCGATCGGGTCGCCGAGTCCCCGGAGCCGATCGACGTCGGCGTCGGTCAGCGGGAGGGGCGTCGACGCGGAGAGGCGGCTCCAGGCCGCGCGGTCGAGATCCACGTACGGCGATGCCGGCGCCAGCGACAGCAGGTGCTCGCCGATCGTGGTCGATGACTGATGTGTCACCCGCACGATTCTGCACCACCGGCGCGGGTGGTCCGCGCACTCGCACGTGCTCCGCATCGCGCCTTCGTGGGGGTGAAAGGCCTCGTCGGGTCTTGTAAGGAGTGCGTACTTATGGTAGGGCGCCGCGGGTAGACTCGCGATCATGTGCGGAATCGTCGGATACACGGGCTCGAACGGCGTCGTCGCTGACGCACGGGATGACGGCGGCGCCGGGCAGGAGGCGGGGTCGGCCACACCGCTGGCGGTCGCGCTCGAAGGGCTGCGGCGGCTGGAGTACCGCGGATACGACTCGGCGGGCGTGGCGCTGGTCGGGCCCGGGATCGACGGCGTCGCGACCGCGAAGAAGGCCGGAAAGCTCGCCAACCTCGTGGAGGAGCTCGACCTGCGCCCCCTCCCGTCGGCGACGTCGGCCATCGGCCACACGCGCTGGGCGACGCATGGCGGGCCCACGGACGCCAACGCCCACCCGCACCTCGCCGACGGCGACCGGCTCGCCGTCATCCACAACGGGATCATCGAGAACTTCAGCGAGTTGCGTGCCCAGCTCGCCGCCCAGGGCGCGGAGTTCCACTCCGAGACCGACACCGAGGTGGCCGCGCACCTCGTGGCCCGCGAGTACCGCACGACCGGGGACCTGACGCGTGCCATGGCCTCCGCGGCGACACGTCTCCAGGGGACGTTCACCCTGCTCGCCGTCCACGCGGACCATCCCGGCACGGTCGTGGGCGCGCGGCACGACTCGCCGCTGGTCGTCGGGCTGGGCGAGGGCGAGAACTTCCTGGGGTCGGACGTGGCGGCGTTCATCGCGCACACGAAGGAGGCCATGGAGCTCGGACAGGACCAGGTGGTGACGATCACGCCGTCGTCGGTCGAGGTGACGGACTTCGCCGGGAACCCGGTCGAGGCGAAGCGCTACACGGTCGACTGGGACGCCGCGGCCGCCGAGAAGGGTGGCTTCGACTCCTTCATGGACAAGGAGATCCACGACCAGCCGCACGCCGTCGCCGACACGCTGCTCGGCCGCACCGACGCGGCCGGCAGACTCGTGCTGGACGATCTGCGGATCGACGAGTCGGTGCTGCGCGCGGTGAACAAGATCATCGTGATCGCGTGCGGGACCGCCGCCTACTCCGGCCACGTGGCGAAGTATGCGATCGAGCACTGGTGCCGGATCCCGGTCGAGGTCGAGCTCGCGCACGAGTTCCGCTACCGGGACCCGATCGTCGACGAGAGGACCCTCGTGGTCGCCGTCACCCAGTCCGGCGAGACGATGGACACGCTGATGGCCGTGCGGCACGCGCGTGAGCAGGGCGCCAAGGTGGTCTCCATCGTCAACACGCACGGCTCGACCATCCCGCGCGAGTCGGACGCCGTGCTGTACACGCACGCCGGACCGGAGATCGCCGTCGCCTCCACCAAGGCGTTCCTGGCCCAGATCACCGCCGCGTACCTGCTGGGGCTCTACCTGGCGCAGCTGCGCGGGAACAAGTTCCCCGACGAGATCGCCGAGCTCCTGGACGACCTGCGTGACATGCCGCGCAAGATCCAGACCGTCATCGAGCGCGGCGAGTACGTGCGTGCCACCGCCCGCTCGATGTACGGGTGCGACAAGGTGCTGTTCCTCGGCCGGCACGTCGGCTTCCCCGTGGCGCTGGAGGGTGCGCTCAAGCTGAAGGAGCTGGCCTACATCCACGCCGAGGGCTTCGCGGCGGGCGAGCTGAAGCACGGCCCGATCGCGTTGATCGACGAAGGCCAGCCGGTGTTCGTCGTCGTCCCCTCGCCGCGTGGGCGAGACTCGCTGCACTCCAAGGTGGTCTCGAACATCCAGGAGATCCGGGCGCGCGGTGCCCGGACCCTCGTCATCGCGGAGGACGGGGACGACGAGGTGCTCAAGTACGCCGACGAGGTCTTCTGGATCCCGAAGGCCCCGACGTTGCTCCAGCCGCTGCTCGCCGTGGTCCCGCTGCAGATCTTCGCGATGGCCCTGGCCACCGCCAAGGGTCTCGACGTGGACCAGCCGCGCAACCTGGCGAAGTCCGTCACGGTGGAGTAGCGGCGCTCGCCGGGGCCGCGGGACGTCACCCCTCGGCGACCACCATCGCCGACGAGATGCCCGCGTCGTGCGAGATGGACAGGTGCCAGTGCCGCACGCCCAGCTCCGCCGCACGCGCGGCGACCGTCCCGATGAGCTCGACCTCGGGCGGCCCGCCGACCACGCGATGCACGGTCGCGTCGTGCCAGCGCAGGCCGTCCGGGGCGCCGAGCGCCTTCGCGATGGCCTCCTTCGCGGCGAACCGCGCCGCCAGCGAGGACGGCGGCAGATCCCGTTCGGCCGGTGTGAACAGCTTCTCCCGGAGCCGGGGCGTGCGCTCCAGCGCGGCCATGAACCGGTCCACGTCGACGACGTCGATCCCCACCCCGATGATCACTGCAACTCCGGGATGACCTGCTTCTCGAACAGCTCGATGCCGGACTGGTCGTACGCGGCCTCCAGGAAGTACGTGATGGCGTAGGTCATGCCGAGCTTCTCGACCGCCCGCAGCTTCTCGACGATCTGCTCCGGCGTGCCGGTCAGATAGGCCTCGCGCCACACCCCGGTCTCGTCATCGGCGCGCTCCGGCGCCCACCGGCGCAGGTGCTCCTCGATCCAGGCGAGCCGGTCGGCGACCTCCTTCTCGGTGGCGCCGATCACGACGTTGTAGTTGGCCGACCGCGTGATCTCCCCGAAGTCGCGACCCAGGGCGTCGCAGTGCCCCTGGAGCACCGACGACTTGTGCGCGAAGCCCTCCGGGTCACCCGCGAAGTTCGTGTACTGCGCGTGCTGCGCGGCGATGCGCAGCGTCTTCTTCTCGCCGCCACCCGCGATCCACAGCGGGATGCTCGGCACGTCGGCGCCGCCGTCGCCCACCGGGAGCTGCTGCAGCGGCTGCGGGTAGCAGCGGGCGCCGTCGACCTGGTAGTGCCTGCCGTCGAACCGGCCCGACGTACCGGTGCGCCACATGTTCGCCATGATCTGCACGCCCTCGTCCAGGGCGCGCAGCCGCTCGCCCGCGGTCGGGAAGCCGTAGCCGTAGGCGCGCCACTCGTGCTCGTACCAGCCGGCGCCGATGCCCATCTCGATACGTCCGCCGGAGATCGCGTCGGCCGTCGAGGCCACCTTCGCGAGGTAGGTGGGCTCCCGGTAGGCCATGCACGTGCACATCTGCCCGAGCCGTACCCGCTGCGACGCCGCCGCGAACGCCGCCATCAGCGTCCAGGCCTCGTGCGTCGCCTCGTGTGTCGGATCCGGCACGGTGTGGAAGTGGTCGTACACCCAGGCCGACTCCCAGGCGAAGCCGCCACCGGGGACGGCCTCGCCCGCTGCCTGGTTCTCGGCGCGGTGCAGCAGTGACAACATCGTCGACCAGTGGTCCTCGGGAGCGATGTCCACGAGGTCGAGCCGCCAGCCCTGCGGAATGAAGAGTCCGAATCGCATGCCCCTGAGCCTAGGAGGTCGCGCGGGCAGGTGTCGTCCCTTGTCCACGGACCGTCTCCGGGGCCGCGGATCGTCGATCCGCCGGATCCGGATCGCGTCGGCTTACCGAACCGTGACAATAAGCGGGCATCATAGGGCTCGTGATCGAGGCATGGACGGCAGACGAGATTCGCGCGGCGGAGAAGCCGCTGCTCGACGCGGGAGTACCCCTCATGGACCGTGCCGCGCGGGCCATCGCCCGGGCGGCGCTCGCGGACGTCGCGCGACGGCGGTCCGGCGGCGGTGCCCCGCGGCCCCGGTTCGCGGGCTTCCTCGGGTCCGACGGCGTGCCGGGGCCCGGCCGCGTCCGGCCTCCCCGCCGCCCGGGCGCCGTCGGGAACGCCGCGCACGGCGCGCGGGCGGTGCTGCTGGTCGGCGCCGGGAACAACGGTGGCGACACCCTCTTCGCCGGTGCCCACCTGGCGCGGTCCGGCATGCACGTCACCGCGTTCCTCGTGGCCGGCGTGGTGCACGGCGAGGGCCTCGCGGCACTCGAGGCCGCCGGCGCCGACGTGATCGCCCGGTCCGAGCTGCGCGTCCCCGTCGTCGTCGAGCACGTCGAGGCGGCGGACGTCGTGCTGGACGGGCTCGTCGGGATCGGGTCCCGCGGCGCGCTCCGGCCTCCGTCCGGCGGGATCGTCCGGGCGCTCGTGGAGTCGCGGTCGGCCGCCGAGACCGCCGGAACCCCATGGCCGTGGGTGGTTGCCGTCGACGTGCCCAGCGGCATCGGGGTCGACGACGGTTCGGTGCCCGGTCCGGTGCTCCCGGCCGACCGTACCGTGACCTTCGGCGCCCGGAAGCCGGGCTTGATCCTCCCGCCGGCCGCCCACCTCGCCGGTGTCGTGCAGGTGGCCGACGTCGGCCTCGGAACGGCGCAGGGACCGCACGTCCCGGGCACGCTGCGCCTGGAGGGCTCCGACGTCGCCGCGGTGCTGCGCGTTCCTGGCGTGCGCGACCACAAGTACACGCGGGGCGTGGTGGGCGTCGTGGCCGGGACCGAGAAGTACCCCGGTGCGGGGGTCCTCGTGACCGCGGGAGCGGTGCGCGCCGGTGCCGGCATGGTGCGGGCGCTCGGGCCGACGACCGTGACCGACCGGATCCTGACGCGCCATCCCGAGGTGGTCACGGCGGGCGGGCGGGTCCAGTCCTGGGTGCTGGGCCCGGGCATTCCGTCCGACGGGTCGGACGCCGGCCAGGACCGCCGGGTCTACGGTGCGCTGGCGGCCGTGACCGGGGTGCTCGACGCGGAGGTGACCGGCGGTGTCGTGCCCGCCGTCATCGACGCGGGCGCGATGGCGATGCTGGAGCACCGGCTCCCGGAGATCGCGGTGCTCACCCCGCACGCCCGGGAACTGGCGGAGCTGATGCGCGGGCTCGGGCACGAGGTCGACCGCGCCGACGTCGAGGCCGAGCCCGTGCGGTGGGCGCGCGCGGCGCAGCGCGCGACCGGGGCGACGGTGCTGCTGAAGGGGTCCGTCACGGTGATCGTCGGTTCGGGTGCGACCTTCACGCAGGCCGACGCGCCCGCGTGGCTCGCCACGGCCGGTGCGGGTGACGTCCTGGCCGGCCTGCTCGGCACCCTGCTCGCCTCGCGGGCGGACGACGTCCTCGCCGATCCTACGCTGACGAGCCGTGTCGCCGCGGCCGCGGTCGTGCTCCACGGCCGGGCGGCGGCCCTGGCCAGCGGCGGCGGCCCGGTGTCGGCGACGGACGTGGCGGATGCCGTGCCGCGCGTGATCGCGGACGTCCTGGCCGCCTGAGGCACGCGGCCGGAACCGCCGGCCGGGCCGCCGCCGGGACTCGTCTCAGGAACTTGTCGAAAGTGGTGTGACATCTCAGGCGCTCCCGCGTCTGTGGTGCATGAGTATCGATGCGGAGTCCCGGTTCCACGAGGTCATCGACAGCTTCGCGCGCCTGGACAGCCTGGCCCTGCGCATCCAGCGGGACGTGTTCCAGGCGGCGCCTGGAGGCGAGGGCGCCGCTCCGGTGTGGATCGCCGGACTGACCGTCTCCGTGACGCTGAACGACGTGGGCGCCGCGAAACGGCTCGTCGTACGCCACCGTCTCGTCGCGGGGCCGCGGTCGCCGCTGGAACTGAGCAGGACGTGGTGCGGGTGGCTTCCCGAGGCGTCGCGCCGGCTGCCCGTCTCGGTTCACGTCACGCTCGTGCCGGGCGGGTGAGAGACCTCGGCGTCGTCCGCGAAGGCCAAGCACAATTCCGGCAAGCGCGCATTAATCCCACCTGCACCACTTGCATCAACCAAGCAAGATCGTCATTTCGTCATACACTCGCATCGCACCCCCACGAAAAGTAACCGCTGCCACAAAAGGGGGTGGGTGCGCGTGAGGACACGGACAGTATCGCCTCGAGTGCTCGATGGTGAGCCTCGACAGGCCGTCGGAATGACCACGGAGAATGTGCGCGAATACGCGCTTCACGGGCGAGACCGGGAAATGCGGACCATCGCCGGGGTTGCCTCGGAGATCGATCCTCGGACCTTGATGGTGGTCGGTCCGAGCGGTTCCGGAAAGACCGCGACGGTCATGCACGCGCTCCGCGGCCTGGGCCCCGACGTCCCGGTGCTCCGCGTGCAGAGAATCTGGTCCCGGCGCCCGCACGCACGATTCCTCGGCGACACGGACCGTTCCGACCTCACGGTCGTACCGTCCGGCGCCGACCGGAACGCCGCGACGGGCTTCTTCGAGAGCGTCCTCGAGAACCTCGGCGGGACGATCCCGCGCGTCGTGTTCGTCGACGACGCCGGAGCGCTGACCGAGGAGCGGCTCTCGTGGCTGCAGCACCTGGCCGACGAGGCGTTCGCACTGGACTGCCGGCTCGTCGTCGCCGCCGAGGAGCTCGCGCCCGGTGCCCTGCCGGACGAGCTCGACGTCCTCCGCCTCGGTCCGCTCGGCGCACCGGAGCTGCGGCACTTCCTCACCGACGCGCTCGGCCTCGCGCTCGCGGCGGACGTGGTCGAGCGGATCACCTGGTGGAGCGAGGGAAACCCCCGGCTCGCCCTGGAACTGGCCCAGGACCTGTCCGTGGCGCAGTTGCGCGGCGGGGCGCTCTGGCACGGCCCCGACGCCGCGGGTTCCGCCGCCGCGCGGACCTACCGCCATGTCCTCGGGAAGATCGACGAGTCCGGTGCGGGCCTCCTCGCCTCGTTCGTGCTGCGCCAGCCCGGATCGAGCCTCGGTGAGGAGCCGTGGGACGGAGTGGCGGGACTCGGGGACGACCCGTCGCTCGGCCGCCTCGCCGACCTCGGACTCGCCGAACTGCGCGGCGAGACGTGGTTCCTCCGCCATCCGTTGGTCGCGGTGCTCTGCGCCGAGCGGAACGGGGCCGGCATCCCGGTGCCGACGGCGGAACGCAAGAGCGAGGCGATGCTGCGCGGCCTGCACATGCAGGAGCTCAACCCGGTACTGCGAGCCGGCCCGCTGTCCGTGGACTGCCCGAAGAACCGCGCCCTGGCGTTCACCATGTCGGTACTGACCGGGCAGACGTGGGGCATCCCGCGCGCGGGCTCGGCGGCCGCCGTCGGGTGCCGGGAGTGGTCCGATCACGTGTGGTGGCGGGCATCCGCCGGGCCCGACGAGCCGGTCCGCGCGGCGGCGGCGCGCCTGACGGCCGCGGCCCTCGCGGTCGAGGCGGAGGGCGCCGTGCACGACCCGGATCAGCTTCACGCCGATCTGGACACGGTCGGTGAGACGTCCGGCCAGCACTGGCTGGGCCTGCACCTGCAGACACGGATGCGGCTCATGCTCGGTGACGTGTCCGGCGCCCGCGCGCTCGTGGCGGCACACGTGGACGACGACGCCCGGGATGCCGCCGAGCAGGTCGCGCGAAGCCTCAGCGCGGCCATGGTCGCGGCGGTCGAGGGACAGTTCCACGACGTGCGCCGACATCTCGACGCGGTGCGCCGGTTGCGTCCCGGATGCGACGGGTGGCTGGTGCTGCGCGGGCTGACGGCTCTCGCCGACGCCGCCATCGACGGCCGGGTCCCGGACGTGGGTGTGCCCGACGTCCTCGGGAACTGGTCACCGCGCGCGGCGGCGGAGTTCGCCGCCGACGTCGGGGCCGCGCACCTGCTCCTGGGACGTGCGCGCGAGGCCGTGTCGCTGCTGGCCGTGTCCACCGAGCAGTGCCGATGGCCGTACCAGTGCCCGGTCATGGTCCGGGCGGACCTGGTGGACGCCGCGGTGTCCGCGGGCGACCTCCAGGCGATTCCCGCCGCCGGAGGCGCCGGCGCCTCCGAGTGCGGCGTCCTGTCCGCGGACCTGCGAGCCGCCACCACCCGCGGTGCGGCTCTGCTCGCGGAGGGCGACCGTGCCCTGGTCGCCTTCGAGGACGCGGTCCGTGCCTCGACGCCCCCGGCATCGATCCGCCAGCATGTGCGGACGCTCGTCGCGTACGGCCGCTTCCGCGCGGCGCGCGGGGACGCCGGTGTGGCGGTGGCGGCGTTCGACCGTGCCCGGACCCTCGCGCAGCTGGCCGGGCTCGCCGGGTGGACGCGGGGGATCGACACGGCGCAGACGGCATCGGGTGGTGCGGTGGCCAGCAACCGGTGGGAAGGACTGCGCCGGGACGAGCGCACCATGGTGCGCCTCGCGCTGAAGGGGGCCACGAACTCGAAGATCGCGGAGTCGGTGTTCGTCTCGGAGCGGACCGTGGTGAACCGCCTGCGGCAGGTGTACCACCGCCTGGGGATCCGCGACCGCCGGGACCTCATCCGCCTGGCGGAGGAATGCCCGCCCCGGTGGGCGGCCGCTGAGGTGTAGTGCCCGCCGCGTCGTGGACGCGCCGACGTACATGGCCCGGGCTGCCCCGACGGAGCGGCCCGGGCCTGCGACGCATCCTGTCCCGGGTGCTGTTCCTGCGGGCGCCGTTTCGATCCTTTCGCAATGGCGGGGAAAGATCCGAATATTTCCTTATAGCGTCCCCCTTAGGGCCCGTGTGCGCCATATTGCCTGAGCGTGCGCTGGGGCATATCTGATGACAGGGCATGCATATCCCCCGGATCTTGTGTTCGCTGAACGCGGGACTCGTGTGAGTTTTTCGGGTCCCGTCGTCATTCCGCCGCCGCCCAGACGGCGAAACCTGTGAGGAGTGAGTTCCTTTGAGGCGAACACCTTTGCCTTCACGACGACGCCGATTGCGAGGTCGTGCCACATGGCAACGTCCGGTCGCGATCGGTGCCGGTGCCGCGCTGTGCGTCGCCGGCTTGAGCGTTCCCGCACAGGCGGCGCTCGACACCTATCCTGACGACCCCGCCGAGGCGGGGGCCAGCGTGCTGATGTCCGAGCTGATGGAGCAGGAGCTGCTGGGCGGCGCCACGTCGGTGGCGGGCTGGGACACCGACCCGGGCCCCAACACCGAGAACCTGGACGTCGACGTGCTCGGATCCCAGCTGCTGCAGCTCGGGGACGTCTCGCTGCCCGTGGACGAGTTCATGGACCTCGGCCAGCTCGGGGCACTCGCCAGCACGAGCGAGGCCGGCTCGCCGGTCGACGGCCGGGCCGCCACCGGGGTGATCGGCCCCGACGGTGGCGTGACGATCGACGGGACGGCGGAGGGCGACTGGGGGACGACGACGCTCGACCTCCTGGCGCTCGCGGACGCCACCGGCGCGAGCGGGATCACCGACCTGGCTGTCGACCAGCTCGACCTCCAGCTCGGTGCGGTGGGCTCCGAGGTGATCGCCGAGGACGGCGTGTTCCTGGACCCGGACGGCGGAGTGACCGGCCCCGGGCAGTACGTCCTGGGCGACGCGTCCCTGCTGATGCACTCGCCGGTGATCGAGGACGCCGCCGCACAGATCTACGATCTGGGTGGTCAGGTGGACACCGCGGTCGAGGACCTGGTCGACGAGGTCTTCAGCGTGACGGACCTGGTGGCCGCGCTGGACATCCCCGGCCTTCCGGCTCCGGACTGCTCGGTCGACTCCAACATGCAGGACACGATCGTCAACGCCGTGGTGGGTGAGCCGCTCACGTCGGCGAACCAGCTCGTCACGATCGACTTCTCCACGGGCCAGGCGGAGATCCACCTGGAGCACCTGGTCGAGGGCAACGACCCGTGGGCCGGCGGTGACGACGCGGGGATGAACGGTCTCGCGCCGAACTACGAGGTCATCGACGATCAGACGTATCCGCAGATCGCCGAGGGCGTGCACGAGCTGATGGAGGAAGCCGTCCAGATCATGGCGACCGCCGTCGAGGAGTCGCTGGACGCCGTCACGATCAGCTGCGAGTGGTACCAGGAAGGCCCGCTCCCCGGCGACGTCGTCGACGTGTCGTGGACGGTCAACCTGGCCGACGCGGCCAGCGGGAACCTCGCGCCGGTCGAGCAGAACTGCTCCGGTGTGACCGCGACGCTGCTCTGCACGACGCTGGCCACGACGATCAACACCGGCGGCGCCCTCTTGTCGCCGGTCTTCGCGACCGTCTACGACTTCCTCATCAGCGACGAGGGCGCCCAGGTGTTCGAGTTGTTGATCACGGACATCAAGACGGGCCTGGTCACGGAGACCGTCGGCACCGCGCTGTCGCCGGTGTTCGACGTGATCACGCAGTTCATCTCCTTGCAGATCAACCACCAGGAGACGGCGACCTGCACGACCGGCACGGGCGACGAAGCGCTCGCGTCGCTCGAGGTCTCCGCCCTCTGGCTCGGCCTGGTGCAGGGCGACCTCGGCAGCATCGGCCTGGGCAACTCCGGTGTCCGGATCGACGCGTGCGGGACCGCCGCCATCGAGCCGACGATCTCGGTCGACCCGACCGAGGTCGCTCCGGGTGAGTGCACCGTGGTGTCGGGTGAGGGCTACACGCCTGACTCGACGGTGACGGTGCAGCTGACCGACGCCGACGGCAACCCCATCGGTGAGTCGATCGAGGCCGAGACGGACGACACTGGTGCGTTCACGGCCGACCTGTGTGCTCCGGACGACACCGCGCCGGGTGAGCACACGGTGATCGGCACCGACGACACCACCGGCACCCCGGCGGAGACTCCGCTGGCGGTGACGCCGTCCGCGATCGAGCCGACGATCTCGGTCGACCCGACCGAGGTCGCTCCGGGTGAGTGCACCGTGGTGTCGGGTGAGGGCTACACGCCGAACTCGACGGTCACGGTGCAGCTGACCGACGCCGACGGGAACTTCGTGGGGGACCTGATCACCGCTCCGACGGACGCGGCGGGCGCGTTCACCGTGGACCTGTGCGTTCCGGAGGACGCCGAGCCAGGTGACTTCACCGTCGTCGGCACGGACGACACCACCGGTACCCCGGCGGAGACTCCGCTGACGGTCACGCCGGCCGACGAGATCGATCCGGCGTTGTCGGTGGATCCGTCGGAGGTGGCTCCGGGGGAGAGCACGGACGTGACGGGTGAGGGCTACACGCCTGACAGCACCGTGACGGTCCAGCTCGTGGACGCTGACGGCAACTCCGTGGGTGACCCGATCGAGGATGTTCCGACGGACGCGGACGGCATGTTCACGACGCCGCTCACCGTTCCCGAGGACGCCGAGCCGGGCGACTTCACGGTTGTCGGCACCGACGACACGACGGGTACCCCGGCGGAGGCCGCGCTGGCGGTGACCGACGGGGACGGCGGTCCGTCGATCTCGGTCGACCCGACCGAGGTGGTGCCGGGTGAGTGCACGGTGGTGTCGGGTGAGGGCTACACGCCGAACTCGACGGTCACGGTGCAGCTGACCGACGTCGATGGCAACCCGGTCGGTGAGTCGATCGAGGCCGAGACGGACGACACGGGGGCGTTCACCGTGGACCTGTGCGTTCCGGAGGACGCCGAGCCGGGTGACCACACGGTGATCGGCACGGATGACGAGACCGACGAGTCGGCCGAGACCCCGCTGGTGGTCAACCCGGCCGACGAGATCGATCCGACGATCGTCGCCGACCCGGACACCGTCGCTCCGGGCGACACCACGGACATCATCGGCGACGGCTACACGCCCGACAGCACGGTGTCGGTCCAGCTCGTCGACCCCGACGGCAACCCCGTCGGTGACCCGGTGACCGCCACCACGGACGAGACGGGCAGCTTCGTGCTTCCCGCCGTGATCATGGACGAGACCGAGCCGGGCGAGTACACCGTCATCGGCACGGACGACGAGACCGGTACGCCGGCCGAGACTCCGCTGACGGTGACGCCGGTGGACGGTATCGATCCGACGCTGTCGGTCGACCCGTCGGAGGTTGCTCCGGGTGAGTGCACGGTGGTCTCGGGTGAGGGCTACACGCCCGACTCCACGGTCACGGTGCAGCTCGTCGACGTCGACGGTAACCCCGTCGGTGAGTCGATCGAGGCCGAGACGGACGACACGGGTGCGTTCACCGTGGACCTGTGCGTTCCGGAGGACGCCGAGCCGGGTGACGGCGCGGTGATCGGCACCGACGACACCACGGGTACTCCGGCGGAGGCCCCGCTGACGGTGACCGACGGCGACGGTGGCGGACCGGGGGACATCGACCCGACGCTGACGGCGGATCCGTCGATGGTCGCTCCGGGCGAGGCCACCGAGCTGACCGGCGAGGGCTACACGCCGGACAGCAGCGCGACCGTGCAGCTCGTGGACGCCGACGACAACCCCGTGGGCGACCCGATCGAGGACGTTCCGACGGACGAGGACGGCATGTTCACGATGCCGCTCCTGGTTCCCGAGGACGCCGAGCTCGGCGACCACCTGGTGATCGGCATCGACGACACCACGGACACCCCGGCGGAGGCCCCGCTGATGGTGCACGACGGTCACCACGGGGGCGGCCACGCCTGCGACAACCCGGCCCTGTTCGCCACGACCGAGGTCGTGACGGTCGGTGACGACGTGCTCGTCACCGGGATGGGCTTCGAGGCCGGCGCCGAGGTCGAGGTGCAGCTCCACGGTCCGGACGGTGAGCCCTTGGGCGACCCGGTCATGGTCACGGTGAACGAGCAGTGTGGTTTCCAGGTGACCATCACGGTGCCGGAGGGCTCGGACCCGGGTCTGCACGAGATCATCGCCACGCCGGAGGACGGCGGCGACGGTGCCTCGGTGCCGATCGCGGTCTGTGGTCCGGAGGGCGTCGCCCGTGCGCTGGACGCGTGGTTCGAGCACGAGACGGTCGAGCCGGGTGACAGCCAGACGTTCTACGCCTCGGGCTTCGAGCCGGGTGAGGTCGTCGTCGGCCTCATCCACTCGTCCCCGGTGGCCCTCCAGGGCACGGCGGCGGACGAGGACGGCGTCGTCAGCTGGACCTTCATGGTTCCGGCCGACTTCACCCCCGGTCCGCACGTGGGCATCGCGACCAGCACCGTCCACGGTGACCACGCCGTCGCCGGCTTCGACGTCGTCGTGTACGACGACAACGGGGACGGCAACGGCTCCGGTGACGGCGAGAACGGGCACGGCAAGGGGCACGGCAAGGGCCACGGTCACGGTCACGGACACGGTTACGGCAACGGCAGCGGCGCGTCCGGCAACGGTGACGGCGGGGGCCACCTCGCCGCGACCGGTGCGGACGCGTCGATGCTCGCGGCGATGTCGTTCCTGCTGCTCGCGGCGGGTGCGGTGCTGATCCGTCGGCGGCAGGTGATGAGCCGCTGATGACGAACCGTCCGGACCGCTGATCGCTCGGCGCTCAGCGGCCCGGACGGCCACCGCGCAGACCGGGACCGGCCCGGCGTGACGCGAGTCGCGCCGGGCCGGTCCGTGCCCGAAGATCGATGGGCAGGGGGTCTCACCAGCGATTTTCAGGGGGTAGCAGGGTGCCGGACCAGAGTGGTGCACGACGGCGGTCGGTGCTGGGTCAGCGGGGGGTGGTGGCGGTGATGGTGGTCTGTCTGCTCGCCGTCGCCGCGGTGGTGGCCATCCTGCTGGTGGTCTCCGCGGGGCCCACCACGGGGGGTGAGCGGGCGCCGCGGGGCGCGTCGGTGTCGTCGTCGGCGGTGGAGGAACCCGACTGCGCGGAGAACGCGCCCATCACGCAGACCCTCAGCAGCGGCTCGTCCTGGACGATGTGCTGGCGGGTCGACCACAACACCGGGCTGGTGCTGGAGGACGTGACCTTCGCCCCGGCGGGGCACCGGCAGCTGCGGGTGCTCGCGTCGCTCACGATCGGGCAGCTCGAGGTGCCGTACGACACCGGCCTGCGGAACACCGAGGACATCACGTCCCAGGGGTTCGGCGGGCGGTCGATGCTGACGCTCACCGAGGCGTCGTGCGGCGGTGAGCGCGTCACGGCCGACGTGCCCACGTTCGGCGACGGCAGCGTGAGCGGTGTCGACACGCGCGAGGTGCTCTGCCGCGAGACGGTGGACGGCGGGATCGCCTATCACGCGGCGGACGAGGCGTCCGGGTCCGAGCCGTTGGTGGAACGCCGGACGGACCTGCGGCTGTCCACCGTGTCGAAGGTGGGCTGGTACGAGTACGTCACGCAGTACACGTTCGGCGCGGACGGGTCGATCACCCCGGAGCTGGGCGCCACCGGCGACCTGTCGCCCGCCGACTACACGGACGACGCGCACGGCTGGGCGGTCGGTGAGGGCGATCACGACCACGCGGCCAGCCACTCGCACAACGTGGTGTGGAAGGCGCACTGGGCGCTCGGTGGGCGAGGTGGGCAGCGGGTCGAGCAGTACGACGCCGCGGACACGGACGAGATGGGCCCGAAGTCCCGTGTGGTGGCCGGCAGCCTCACGACGATCGGCCGCGAGGACACGCGCACGATGCAGAACCGCCGCTGGTGGCGCGTGGTGAAACCCGGCCGCCTCAACGACGACGGACACCCGGTCAGCTACGAGATCGACCTGGGCGCGTCGTCGTCGTTCACGTTCACGCGCGACGACGGTCACGAGCACGGCGGCTACGACATCGCGTTCACCGAGGCGACGGACTGCGAGCTGTTCGCGACCGCGAACCGGGACGGTCACTGCGGCCGCGGCGTGCCCGACTACGTGTCGGACCGCCAGGAGCTGGACGACGTCGTGGCGTGGGTGGCGGTCGGGTTCCACCACGTGCCGCGGGACGAGGACCAGAGTCCGATGGAGTCCCACTGGCAGGGGTTCACGATGATCCCGCGCGACGTCACGGCGACCCGCCCGGACGTCCCGCCGTCGCGCGACGCCGTGAACGGCAGCCCGTCGCCCGCCGGGTGAGACCGTCCCCTCGGCGACCGCGATCAGCGGGGGAGGTGCGCCTCGATCGCCGACACGACCTCCGGGGCGTCCGGAGTGGTCTGCGGGTCGAAGCGGCGCACCTCCCCGCCCGGGAGGACGAGGAACTTCTCGAAGTTCCACCGCACGCGGCCGGAGTGACCGCCGTCGTCGGCGGCCTTCTTCAGCTCGGCGTACAGCGGATGCGTGTGGCGCCCGTTCACCTTGACGCGGTCCACCACGGGGAAGGTGACGCCGTAGGTGGTGGAGCAGAACTCGGCGACCTTCTCGTTGCTGCCGAGTTCCTGGAAGAACTGGTTGCTGGGGAACCCGATCACGGTGAACCCGCGCTCGGCGTAGGTCTTCTGCAGTTGCTCGAGCGCCGTGTACTGCGGCGTGAGGCCGCACCGGGAGGCGACGTTGACGACGAGGACGACGCCGTCGGCGTGGTCGGCGAGCGTGGTCTCGCTGCCGTCCATCCGGCGGAAGGGGATGTCGTAGAGGCTCATGCGACCATCCTGGCACCGGCGTGCTCTCGTCCGTAACCAGGTCTGCGGTGAGACCTGGCCGACGCCCGGCGCGCGCGGCCCGGCCGGGCGCGCCGCGGGACACCTGCCCCGCGGCGCGCCGTGTGGCGTCAGCCGGCGGCCACGGCCAGCCAGCTCAGCACCGGTGCCTCCGTGCCGCCGTCGTTCGCGACGCGGAACGTCACGACGGTCTCCTCGGGGAGCGTGAAGCTTCCCGTCAGTACCTCGGAACGGCCGCTGCTGCCGTTCGGGAACGCCACCGAGCCCAGCGGCACCGAGTGCGCCGCGCCGTCGGCCCCGGTCCACGAGACGGAGGTCGCCATGCGGCGTGACCGCCCGTTGCCCGGGTTCCACCACTCCGTGTGCCCGGACGAGAGCGTGTACTCCCCGGCCGGGAGGGTCAGCCGGTAGTCGAGTGGCTGCCCCGTGCCCGAGGTGTAGTAGCCGGTCTCGCGCATCTTGTCGTAGGGGTTGGTGTTGAGCGGTCCCTTGCCCGAGTAGGGCGCCGCGCGGCCCCAGCCGGCGTCGTCGGACCACACGGCGTCGGGCTCGCCGTTGCGGAGCCCGTCCCCCCGCGCGTCGGCGTACGCCTGGATCGCGGGGTACGCCGCGCCACCACCGACGGCCGGCGCGTTGGCGTCGACGAAGTACACCAGGCCCTCCGGCACCACCTCGACGATCGTCGAGATCCGCAGCGACGGGTCGTTCCTGAACGTCCCGTCGATGCGCACCATGGAGTACGGCTCGTCGAACGCGCCGGCGGGCAGGAACCAGTCGACCGCGGCGTCGATCGTCGTGCCCGCCTCCGACGTCGCGGCCAGGGTCGCGGGGAGCTCGGGCGTCTGCCCGACGGCGGTCGCCGTGCGGGAGACCGGATCGACCAGGGCGACAGGACGGTCCTCCGGGGCGACGTCGCGGACCTTGGCACCGCCCGCCAGGACGTCGACGCCGTCCAGCGTGAACGTCCCGCTGATCACCCGCACCGTGACGGTGTGCCGCCTCTGCTTCAGGCCACGCAGCCAGTACGAGGTCTCCCGCGTGCCGGCCGCACCGACCTGCTCGGTGCGCGGCGGACGACCGTCGATCTCGACCTCGATCGTGGCCGCGCCCGTGGCGCCGAACAGGTTCAGGCCCGTGCCGGTGAAGTCGAGCTCGGCGGACTGCCCCGCGGTGAGCACGTGCAGCGTGCGGTTGAAGTGCGCGAAGCCCGACTGCGCGAAGCGCGCGCCGTCGGGGTAGGACACGCGCTCGTCGGAGTCGTCGAGCTTCTCGGACTTCCACGCCTGGCCCTTGATCGGCGTGATCGCGAGGTTGTCGTACTGAGTGTTGTAGAACCCGCTGACGAGCGAGACGCGGCCCGCGAGCACCGGGTTGGCCGCCGGGTCGACCCACTGCTTCAGCAGGTCACCGTCCAGCCGCGCGGTGATGACGTTCTCGCGCGCCTCGACCGACAACTTGTGCCACGCCCCCGGGTCGAACCCGTCGAGCGTGCCCGACGCGACGACGGTGTCGAGCTTGCGCAGCTCCCACGTGCCGTCCGCGTGGACTCGGGTGGCGTAGGTGGCCTGGTCGCCGCCGCGCGCGTACACCTGCCGCACGCCGAGACCGGCGAAGTTCGCCAGGCTCTCGTCACGCATGACGTCGTCCAGCCGGAAGTCGACCGTCGCCCTGTAGTCGGCCCACCGGTGGTCGCCCAGCACGGTCGACGGCGCGGCGGACTGCAGGATGTCCTGCCGTCCGTCGCCCCACACGTTCCACGTGAAGCCGCGGTTCTCGGCGTGGATCTGCTGCTGCAGCACGTTGTTGCGGTGCCAGCGGCGGCCGGTGCGGACCACCTCGAACGCCCCGTCCTGGTCCGCGGTGTACCGCGGCGTCCCGCCGCGCCGCTCCACGTACGACAGCTTCGTGCCGTTCACGACGGCGGCGGGGTAGTCGTCGTACTCGAAGTTGTCGCGGTACGGCAGCGAGAGGATCTCGTCGTCCGCCTCGGACGCGTAGTCGCCCGGCGTGTACTCCCGCGTGGTGCCGTCGGTGCCGTGCGGCAGCGTCGACAGCGTCAGGATCGAGTACGGCTCGACCTTCACGCGGTACACGTCGTGCTCGGTGCCGTCGATCGTCTCGGTGCGCACCGGAGCGTAGTGGCCGACGTTCTGGAAGTAGTCGGCGTCGTACGCCTCCCCGGCCTCCGGCCCCGTGGTCTCCCAGGCGTGGAGCGGCCGGCCGCTCTCACCCAGGTCCGCGACCTTGACCTCGAAGTACCGGGCGGTCGCCGTGTTGTTGGCGTGCACCTGCGTGAGCTCGGGCTCGCCGTCGGCGCTCGCGGGCGTGCGCAGGGTCATGACGGTGCGGGTCGAGGTGTCGACGTTGGTGCCGCCGTCGCCCTTGGTCCCGTCACCGCCCGTCGCGCCCTCGATGTACTCCCAGCCGTGTTCCGCGAACTGGTGGAAGTGCCGCACGGTGGCGATGCCGATGTCGCCCTCCCAGTAGCCCGACCAGGGGTCGGACGCCCGGATCAGGTGCTTGGGCGAGTACTGCGTGCCCTCGTACATCGCGCCGACCGCGGGCTGGAACAGGAACGTGGTCATGTGCGCGGGGTCGTCGCCCGCCCCGCTCCACCGGTAGGCGTTGATGAAGCGGTCCGCGATGTCCGCGGCGCCGACCGCGCCACCGACGCCGCCGCGCTCCGGCTCGGCGTTCACGCGGTACTGGGGGTCGATCATGGGTGCGACGCCCTCGGAATACAGGATCGGCTTGCCGAACTCCTTGTTGAGCCGGGTGACGTTCGGCCCGCCCACGATGTCGTAGTGGTAGCCGAGCGCGTCGATCTGCTCGAGCGCCTCGGGGTCCGCGAGGATCTTGCCGGCGATCCGGTCGCCCTCACGGTACGAGTCGAGCGCGATGATCTTGATCTGTGAGTAGTCGAAGCGTGCGTCGGCGGCGAGTGCGTCGCGTTCGAGCCACTTCGCGAACTGGACGGTCCAGCGCAGTTCGGCGTCCTGGTAGGTGTCGCGGCGCACCTCGTTCTGCGACGGGCTCACCCAGTCGAGCTCGACGCCGTAGGTGTCGTACGCGGCGTCGATGGTTTCCTTGTACCACTGGTAGCGCTTGGCCGGGTCGTTGCCGGTCCACGACGGCTCGCCCCAGCGCAGGATCTCGGTCTCGATGTCCGGGTTGATCGTCAGCGCGTCGGCGATGAAGTGGAAGCCCGCGCCGCGCAGCACGTTGGCCGGCTCGCCGGCGCTCCGCTTGGTCGCCGGCTCAGCGCCCGACGACGTGTTGGAGTCCGCGCCGAGCTCGACCTTGATGTGCGCGAGGCCCGCGCCGTCCACCGGGTCGAAGAGCAGGCGCATGATCGACCAGTAGGCGTCCGGGTTCTCCTCCTTGTAGTCCAGGAGCAGCTTCCCGGTGTTGTTGCAGGATACCGAGCCGAAGCCGCCGAACACGTTGTAGGGCGTGCCGTCCGGGCGGCGTTCGACGTCGTCGCCGTCGACGACGAGTTCGCGCCAGTCGATCGACGGGTCGTCGACGTGGAGCTCGGGGCCGGCGCTCGTGACGGCCGGCGCCGGCGCCGCGGCCGTGTCCTGCGCGGCGGCAGATGGAGAAAGCAGGCCGCCTGCGGCGAGTGCGAGGACTGCGACCGCGGCGGCGGGCGTGCCCCTGCGGCGGTAGGGACGTGACATGGGTGCTCTCCGTCGTCTTTGACTGGTCTGGTACGGAGAGCGGCGATCGTCAGTGATCGAGTTTGATCGAATAGTGCGAAATCTGTTCGCTCTCCCGATCAGAAAGTAGGCGGTCGTGACACTTCGGGTCAACGAAATGATCGATAGTGATCGTTTCGAGGCGCCGAGCTTGAAGGGCGAGCAGCCGGTGGACGTGCCGCGCCAGGGCCCCCTCCTGACGCTTCCTAGAGGAGACGTTCGATGGTCTCGAAGATCTCGGTGTCGGTCTCCTGCTGCCAGGCGGGCATGTCGTCCCAGTCCGCGACGTAGGAGGGCTTGGGATCGGGAAAGTGCTTGTAGATCTGCCCGATCCAGCACAGCGCGACGAACCGGCCCTTCTGCTCGCGGGTGAGCCGACCGGCCGCACCACCGGTGGTCTCGGCGAAGGAGCGGACCTGCTCGAAGACGGCCGCAGCGGCGGATCGCTCCCATTCGGGGGTCTCGTCCCAGGCCGCGATGTAGCCGGGCTTGGGCTCACCCGGGTAGTGCGCGGTGACGCCGGCGATCCATGCCTCGCGGAAGATCCGGCCGGGTTCGTGGTGCAACGTGGTTCCCTTCGTCATGCTGCGGTCAGGGTGGTGATCCGGGCATCGAGTTCCCGGACTCGGAGGTCTGTCCGGAGCGGCCTGAGGTGAGGGCGCAGGTCGAGTAGCTTGCGAGCGATCATGCCGGACCGGGTCTCGTGCGCGTGCTTGAGCACGGCGTCGGCGTGGGTGATGACCTGGTCGAGGTCACCGCGCTGGGCGCCGACGACCGCGAGGTCTGCCAGGACTCCAGCGCGCCGTCGGACGGACGTGGCGTGATCGAGCGCTTCAGCCAGCGCGGCCTCCGCCAGGTCAGGACGGCCCAGGGTCACATAGCACGTACCACGTTCTTCCGGGAGGCGGGCCCCGTTGAAGCGCAGCCAGCCGCCGTTGTGGACTGTCCCTGTGAGTCCGGCGACCTCTTCGGCGCTGTCGAGTGCTCGGCAGCAGGCGTCCAGGTCTCCCAGACCCGCGAAGGTTTCGCCCTGCACGGCCGCTACCCAGTGGCGTGTCGACAGTTCGCTGTCGCCGCGCGTGGCAATCGTTGCGGCGAGGTTGAGCAGTGGTGCGGCGTCGGCGAATCGCTTCTCATATACCGATAGGTAGGCGTGCCGGGTGAGTGCGCAGGCCCACAGGTCGTGCGCACCGGCGTCCTTGCCGGCCTGAGCAGCCTGGTGATAGCAGTGCGCGGCGACGGTGTAGTTGTCCGCGTCGAAGGAGATCTCTCCGGCGAGCTGGAACAGGTCCGCCGCCAGCGTGCACAGATGCTGACGCGCGCTCGGGCCGGGAGAACCTCGCAGGCATTCCACGAGGACTGACAGTTGCCGTCGCACCAGCGGCATCACGTCACTCTTCGACGGGGCGAACGCGTACACCTGCTAAAGGTGCTCATTGAACTTCCGGAACTCCGCAACCGGCGGCGTCGGCCCTGGAGCAGGGGCAACGGGGAAGAGTGCGGTCGCGGCGAATGTGCTGAGCAGTCGCAGCATCTCCCGGCGGTGCACGTCGTCGTCTCCCTCCCGGACCGGCCCGGTCACCGTAGAGCCGGTGCTGGGCACCATGATGGCGTGCTCGGAGCGGTCGGCGGTACGGCCGACCACCATCAGTTCGGCGGGGGAGAAGTGCTCCCGGTCGGCGTCGTCAAGCAGGTCACCGACGGTACAGCCGTTGCCGAAGGTGCGAGCCAGCGCCCCGAGGATCGTCAGCGACGGCTTCGTGCCGCCATAGGGCCAGGACTCCCACTCGCTGACCCGGCTCTCGGAGATCGTGAGGTCAGGGTTGGTCGTGCGTAGCTGTTGCACGAGCTTCCACTGCGGCCAGCCCATCGCGTACCGCCACGCCGTGCGTGGGCGTACACGGAACGTCGTGCCGATCTCGGCGGCGACGTGCGCCATCGCGTGCCCCTGAGCGAGCAGGCTCTCGCGGAACTGTTCTCGTCGTGCCTTGGCGCTGGTGGCCATGCCCGCCCCTTCGATGGCCTGTTGACGTGCGACGTCCGCCTCGATCGTAGAGAACGACACCTCCGCGAGTCAGTACTGGAGCGAAAACTTCCAACGCCTGGAAGAAAGTCGCCCGGCAGCGACGGGATCTTTCAGAACCGCATCCCCACACAGTGGTTGAACGTGACGGCAACGCCTGCCCTCCGAGTCCGACCAGGGGAGCACGACATGACGAACAGCCCGCAGGAATCCATGAACCTCAACGACCACGACGCCAGGAGGCCTCCGACCCTCGGGATCGGTGATGTCCTGGACCTGACGGCCAGTCTCCTCTCCGCGGTCGGCGGTCCACGGGTCGAATTGTTCACGGCGACCCGGAACCACGTCTGCTTGCAGCCGCGGGATCTGGCCGATGGTGAGGCGATCGCGCGCCTGCTGGGCTGTGACCGGCCGCTGGATCATCACCTGCTGACGCCGGGTTGCACCGTGTGGACCGGAGAACTCGACGGCGTCGAGGTCGAGGTCCGCGCAGAACTGCGCCGCCCGGCAGGAGCCGTCCGATGAGCCCGGCCATGGCCCCGCAAATGCGCGCTGAGATGCTGATCGTGCTCGACATTGACGGGACCTTGGTCGGCAAGGATTGCAAGGTCCCGGTCCAGACCGTCGACGCCTTGGAGTTGGCCCGCGCGGCCGGGCATCACATTGTTCCGGCGTCCGGGAGGTCGCTGGCCGGGCTGATTCCGATGGCCCGCAGGCTCGGGTTGACCGAGGGGTTCGCGGTGGGGTCGAACGGCGCGGTGACCGTGCACCTGGATGCGGGCATGCCCTCGGGCTATGAGGTGACCGACACCGCCGTGTTCGACCCGGGACCGGTCATCGCCAAGGCTCAGGCTCTCGAACCCGAGGTTCTGGTCGCGGTCGAGAGGCTCGGGGAGGGCTGGCAGGTCAACCACCGGTTCGACGCCGGTCTGCTGAACGGTCCCCAGCGTGTGGTCGATGCGTCCGAGCTCCACGGTGAGCCGACCACGCGGGTCGCGCTGCACGCCCCAGGGCTAGCACGGCACACCGAGGCCCTGGCCGCACTGGGCGGCGTGACCGTCACCCCGGCGGGGAAGAACTGGATCGACGCCACCCCGGCCGACGTCTCCAAGGCGACCGCCGTGGAGCGGATCCGGACCCGGCTCGATGTGCCGGCCGCCGCGACGGTCGCGGTGGGGGACGACCTGAACGACCTTCCGCTGCTGAAGTGGGCCACTCGGGGCGTCGCGATGCAGCATGCTCCTGCCGTCGTGCACGACGCGGCTGACGAGACCACCGGCTCGATCGACGCGGCCGGGGTCGTGACCGTGCTCCACTCCCTGACTCCTGCCGTAGCGCGCGACCCGGGACTGTCCCCATTGGCCGCGCAGCTGACCGCGGCCGTACACACCACCGCCGGAAGTCTGACGTCGGTTCGCGTCTGGCACAGCACCAACACCGATCTTGCCAAAGCCGAGATCTGGACCCACCACACCGGAACTTGGAGGCGCCACTCGCCCATCCCCGCCGCCCGCGGCGCCACCATGCGCGACATGGAGAATGCCGCGCACGAAGCCGGCCTCGACTTCCCCCGCGGCACGCCGACCTGCTCGACCCGTGGGAGAAGCAGCACCTCGACCAACTCGTGCGAGCCGACCGTGACATCACCGACGCCCTGACCGGCCGGAGCCTGGTCCACGGTGACGTCCACGAACTGAATCTCCTGGTCGCCAACGGCCAGGCGCACCTCGTCGACTGGGCCTGGGCTCGCGCCGGACCGGCATGGGTCGACGCCGCGCTCCTGACCATCCGGCTCATCGCCGCCGGCCACCACCCCGCCGACGCCGAAAAACTCACCGCCCCCACCTGGGGAATACAGCCCGACACCCGTGCGACCACCGTTTCCACCTTCGCCGCCGCGACGTACGGCATGTGGCGCCGACTCGCCGTCCAACACCCCAGCCCTCACCGCGACGGACCCGTCCAAGCCGCCCGCACGTGGACACAACACCGCAACACCATGTGACCACTGCTACCGCCAACATCGATCCACGACGACCAGCGCGTTCAGCAGGCCGCTACCGGTAGGAGCAACGCATGACAGACCGCCGCAACTGGCTCGTCGCTCACCTCGACGAGGCGGCCGAACAGCTCGGCGTGACCGTCGGAGGCGGTGACCCAGACCGATGACTCTGATTCCCTCGAATGTCGTCGCCGTCGAGTGCCGGACGGCGATCTTTGGGCTGGACTTGGCATCACGATCAGCAAAGAGGCCGACATGAGGAAGCCCTTCACAGCCTTCGAACAGCCCCCGTCTGATGGGAGCGATAGCGTGCCGAATGTGGCCAGTGACAACGTCGAGAGCAAGTTCGATATCACCGAGATCTACGTGGACGAGATCCGTGACGTCGGTGATCTTGGTGAGCCGGTGGGAGCGATGATCGAGTACCTGATCGAGAACCCGGGCAGTCGTTTTGGCGTCGTCCAGGACGGGTTCGTCGCGGCGGTGGTCATTGATCGTGTGGACGCCTCGATCTTCGAGCACCTGCAGGTCCGGTACCAGCAGAAGCCCGGCGAGCACCAGGCTCGGGAGCCGCGGGTCAGCGCGGGCACGATCAAGAACGAGACGGGATCGGGGGAGGACTCATGAGTGACGCCATGTACGAGCCCACGGACTTCGACCTCATCGACCCCGCTACCGTCCGCACGGATGTGTACCCCGAGTACATGGTCGACCTCAACGGCATGGGACCGGGTATGAGCGAGATGGTCGCAGCTCTGACGGCGGATCCGGGCCGCAAGATCGGCATCACGAAGAACGGCCGGCTCGTCGCGGTCGTGATCGACCCTGAGGACACCAAGATCTTCGAGGGTCTGGAGATCGAAGCCGAGTCCGAGGAGCGTGCCCGCGAGCGCGAGGAAGAAGCACTCGGAGACCACGACCATGACCGGGCTGATGGCAGGGCCAACGCCGGTGATGCGCGATGAGCCAGCGGTATGCGATCAGGTACACGAGCGCCGCCGAAGACGCGCTCCGCGCGATCAAACGGAAGAACTGGCGTGCGTTCGACCAGGTCAAGGCGAGTATTGCCAAGCAGGCTGGTGAGACGCGGCCGAAGACTGAGGTTCGGGTCAGCCACTACCGCGTCAAGCTCGCCGTCGAGGGCGACAAGCTCGTCGTCAGGGAGATCGCGGTCGAGGTCCGCCGCTACGTGATCAAGTACAGGCGCAAGGCAGAAGACCAGATCAAGGAGATCAGGAAGGGCGACTGGCGGATCGCCGACCAGATCGACGCGGCGATCAAGAAGCTCGCGGACAACCCACGGCCGCATGGCGTCAAGAAGATGGCCGGGTCACAGTTCGAGTATCGGATCGCGGTCAAGGACTACCGCGTCGTGTACGAGATCGACGATGACGAACTGAGAGCGCTATTCACGTGGCCTGTCGGTAGAACTCGAGGTTGACGATGATGTGGATCAGGGTTGGGAGTTCGGTCAGGCGGCCGCGGTAGCCGGTGGCGAGGATCTTCCAGTGCTTGAGCAGTCCGATGGTCCGTTCGACCGGTGCGCGTAGGGAGGCGATGTGCCGGTTGTGCTCCCGGTCGGCTCTGGAGCGGCGTTTCTGGCCTCGGGCCTTCTTCCGTGGCGTGAGGCGAGTGTGTTTCACGTAGGCGGTGTCGGCGATGACGGCGATCCAGTCCCGCTTCGCCCGCGCGGCAGTGATCTGGTCGGCCCAGCCGACCTCGTCCAGTGCACGCGAGTCGTGTCGCGAGCCGGGTACCGGTGTCGAGACGTCGGCCAGGGTGCCGTCGCGGAACGCTGCGACCTGCACGCCGAGGGCCTGCTTGTGATGCTTGGCGGCGTAGTTCGTGGTCCCGGTCCCTGTGCGGTTGCCCGTTGGGATCGGCGTGCCGTCGATCAGCACGGTGCCGCGTTCGAGCGCGTCGGCCAGATGCTTGCGGTCCAGGGCGGTGACCTGTCCGATCATCGGGATCAGGTACCGCCAGATCCGCGAGACGGTGGCTTGCGCGATGCCGAACAGGTCTCCTGTGAGCTGCTGGGGCAGGTTGTGCCGGGCGATGATCAGCACCATCGTGACCGCCCTGCCGAACGGAAGCGTGAAGTCGTACCGATCACCATCGGGCCGGCCGGTGTGGACCTGCCAGCAGCGAGCGATCAGTTCGGCGGTCTGGGCACCGGTCAACCCGGCGGTACTGTGGTGGCGCATCGGTCCTTCGGACGGTTCGAATCCTGGCGTAGACAACCTGGATCCAACCGCACGCAAGGACCGTTGCGCTATCTACCGAACCTTGCCCTGCAGCAGCGTCACCGCAGGCCAGAGCCTCACCAGCTCATGACCAGAACCGAGCCGCTGAATAACGCTCTGATCGTCCTGATCCTCAAGGCCAAACACCGAAGCAGTTCCTACGAGCGGTAGCTCTGCGACCGAGTCTGCCACCACGATGAGTCGGGGCTGCGAAGGGCGCCTTTGCCAGAGCGCAGTGGTCCCGTTTGGGCATCCCCGCGCGCCTCGCGCGATCTCTCATCGGAGGACGACCTGCCGCTCCGCGGTCCCGCTCGGCAGCGCGCCGTCGATGTCGAGGGAGCGGCGAGACTCGAAGCGGCGAAGAGCCCCGTCCAGCGGGTCGCGGAACTCCACCGCCCGCGCCAGGAGCTGGAGCGGGCGGGCGAAGTCGTCCGCGACGTCCTCGCGGAGCACCGGCCAGAACGGGTCGTGCAGGATCGGGACGCCCAGTGACGCCATGTGCAGGCGGAGCTGGTGCGTCTTGCCGGTGTGCGGTTCCAGGCGGTACAGGCCCAGGCCGCGCGCCTCGTCGCGGGCGACGAGCGTGATCCGTGACTCCGCGTTCGGCGCGCCCGGGACCTCCTGCGCGGGTGCGGTCCCGCGATGCTTGACGATCCGTGAGCGCACCGTGACAGGGGTGGCGACGGAGAGGTCGTCGTGCAGCGGCGCCACCGCCTCGTACACCTTCCGCACCCGCCGCTCCTGGAAGAGCGTCTGGTACGCGCCCCGCACCTCCCGGCGGACCGTCAGGACGAGAACGCCGGCCGTCGGCCGGTCGAGCCGGTGCGCCGGGCTGAGCTCGGGCAGGTCGAGGGTGGCACGCAGGCGCACCAGCACGGTGTTCCGGATCCACCGGCCGCGCGGCATCGTGGCGAGGAAGTGCGGCTTGTCGACGACGAGGAGGTCGGCGTCGTGGTGCAGGATCTCCGGTTCGAAGGGGACGGCGGGCTCGTCTCGTGGCGGGTCGCGGTACAGGAACAGGAGGCCGCGCGGCTCGTACGGGGTGTCCGGGGTGATCGGCGTCCCGCGGCCGGTGACGACCTCACCGGCCGCGACCTTCTCCCGCAGGCGCGTGCGGTCGTCGGGGAACCGGTCGAGGAGCCACGCGTACGACGTCGGACAGCGGGCAACGGTCGCGTCGTCGTGCGGCAGCACGAGCCGGGTGGGATTCAGCCCGTCGCGCACGGGCAGGGGCGAGAGCACGC